>JBDHHP010000065.1:0-27415 GCA_039589275.1 Gemmatimonadota bacterium
CTTGCGGTCTCGCGGCTGATGTTCGCTTGGGCTGAAGACGGCATCTTCCCTCGTCGTGTGGCGCAGGTTCACGAGAGGTGGCACACGCCGCACGTGGCAATAGTACTCAGCGGCATCATGGCGTCGTTGGGCATTGTCGGAAGCCACCTGGCTGGCGATTTCTTTCTCGGAGTGGACATCCTCGTAACGTCGATGTTGGTGAACTTCCTGCTGATGTGCCTTTCTGTTCTGTCACTGCCAAAGCGCAATCCGGAACTCGCCCGGCAGGTGCGTGTCGTGCAGTCGCGCAATGCACAGGTGGTTCTGGCTCTGTCGGGCGCAACATTGCTGGGTGGTTTTCTCATAGTGCACATCTGGAAGGATCTCTCTGCGCCCGTCACAGCATGGTACTTCCATTCGACACCGGTCTGGCTCGCGGTTATGGTGGTAGCGACGGCTGTCTATCTGCGCGAGGTTCGAGCCTTGCGTCGGACTGGTGTCGATCTCGAAAATGTCTTCAGTAAACTCCCGCCGGAGTAGACGACAGATGACGACAGCGGTAGAACGGTGCGAACTGGCGCCGGGGTTCACGATCTCTCGAGTCCTGACCGGACTGTGGCAAATCGCCGACATGGAGCGCGATGGCAAGGTGCTAGATGCCAAGGCCACTGCCGCGGCAATGGCGCCGTACGCTGATGTCGGTCTGACCACGTTCGACATGGCCGATCATTATGGGTCGGCGGAAGAGATCGCCGGTCGGTTTCAGCGCACGCACGACGCGGGCACCGTGCAACTGCTCACCAAGTGGGTGCCGAAGCCGGGGCGAAACACCAGGGACGACGTGCGCGACGCAGTTCAACGATCGCTCGACCGCATGCAGACCGACTGCCTCGACATGTTGCAGTTCCACGCCTGGAACTACCCCGATCCCAGTTGGCTGGATTGTCTGTTCTGGCTCCAGGAGATGAAAGACGAAGGTCTCGTCCGCCACTTGGGCCTGACCAACTTCGATACCGCGCACCTACGCGTGGTGCTCCAGAGTGGCATCGAGGTCGTGTCGAACCAGGTATGCTTCTCACTGATCGACCGACGTGCCCGTGCAGGAATGTCCGACTTGTGTCTGCAACACGGTGTGAAGCTGCTGGCGTTTGGCGCCGTTGCTGGAGGATTGCTCACAGAACGTTGGCTCGGGAGACCAAAGCCCGAGCTGGACGACCTGACTACCTGGTCCGAGATGAAGTACTGGCGCTTCATCAATGAAGCGTGCGACTGGGAGACCTTCCAGGCTCTGTTATGCGCGGTGGAGCGTGTCGCCCGGCGGCACGACGTTTCGATGGCCAACGCTGCGTGCCGCGCCATACTCGAGGAGCCTGCGGTCGGCGGAGTGATCATCGGTGCGCGACTCGGCATGAGTGAGCACATCCGAGACAACCTGCGTCTTTTCGAGTTCCAGCTCGACGACACGAGCCGGTCCGAGATCGACGCTGCCGTAGCGAAGTTGCAGCCCATCCCGGGCGACTGTGGTGACGAGTACCGTATGCCTCCGTTCTTGACCGCGTCAGGCGACTTGAGTCACCACATCGATTCGTTGCCGGCTCCGTACGTTGCACAGCAGATAACGGAAGGGCGTACAATGGTCATGAGCGGGACTCCGTGGGAGGACTGGGCCGGGTACTGCCGCGCGCTGCGACGCGGCAACCGCATCTGGGTATCTGGTACCACCGCGACTCACGGCGACCGGCTCATTGGAGGCACCGATCCCACTGCCCAGACTCATTTCGTGATCGACAAGCTAGAGGGTGCCATTCAATCTCTGGGCGGTCGGTTGCAGGATGTTGTCCGAACCCGCGTGTTCATTCAGAATCTCGCTGATTGGGAGCCTGTGTCGCGCGCGCACGGAGAGCGGTTTGGAACAGTGCGACCAGTGAACACGCTGATCCAGGCGGCACTCATCGGAGCGGAGTACCTGGTCGAGATGGAGGCCGAGGCGGTGGTTGAGGGCGACGGCGGCCAGTCGTAGTGCTGCGGTGACGGGCTGCGTTGCTTGTGAATCCTGTCACGATTCAGACGCTCGCTTTTAGCATGTAACCTCGATATCGTCGTGCCGCCTCGGACCATTGGAGCTGAGGGATTGAACGAAGCTAAAGAACGCCTCAATACCGCCCTGGCCTCCCGCTACACGATCGAGCGGGAGATCGGCGCCGGCGGCATGGCGACAGTCTACCTCGCTCACGACGTGAAGCACGATCGCAAGGTGGCGGTCAAGGTGCTGCGCCCCGAACTCGCTGCCGTGCTTGGCGCGCAGAGATTCCTCCACGAGATCAAGGTCACGGCCAACCTGCAGCATCCCCACATTTTGCCGCTGCATGACTCTGGTGAAGCCGACTCCTTCCTGTTCTACGTGATGCCTTATGTCGAAGGCGAGTCGCTGCGTGACCGTCTGAACCGAGAGACACAGCTCTCAATAGAGGATGCTCTCCAGATATCTCAGGAGGTGGCGGATGGCGTGAGCCATGCGCACGGCCTCGGAGTGGTCCACAGGGACATCAAACCGGAGAACATTCTGCTGACTGGTGGGCACGCTCTCATCGCCGATTTTGGGATAGCCAGGGCGGTCACGGAGGCGGGTGGGACACGTTTGACCGAAACCGGGCTCAGCCTTGGGACGCCGCAGTACATGAGTCCGGAGCAGGCGAGCGGGGAACGGGATGTCGACGCACGCACCGACGTATATGCGCTGGGGTGTGTCACCTACGAGATGCTGGTAGGGGAACCACCTCACACAGGTCCCAACGCACAGGCGATCATCGCGAAGGTGCTGACAGAGCCGGTGCGCAGCGTGCGGGCGACGCGCGAGTTACTGGCACCGCAAGCAGAATCGGCCATAACGAAGGCACTCGCGAAACTCGCGGCCGATCGATTCGCGACGGTAAAGCAGTTCTCCGAGGCGTTGCGCATGGCGGGGTCAGCGCCGTGGGACAGCGCTAGCGCCACCGCGGATGCGGTCACGAGCAAGGGAACGTGGCCGAGACAGACGCTGCTGGCTTGGAGTCTAGTGGGTGCACTCGGTGTCGTGGTCGTCGCACTCCTACTCCGGCCGTCGGGAGGCGCGTCGAGCGTGGAAGGTGTCATGCGCCTGGTGCTTGACCTAGCACCGGCCGATTCCGTCTCGGTCGGAGCTGCTGTCTCCTCCCAGACCGGTGCAGAGGCAGATGCATTGGCGATCTCTGATGATGGGCGGCGCATTGCGTTTGTCGGCCGTCAGGCAGGTGAGACGGCGCCGCACATCCTCCTACGCGAACTCGATCAATTCGAAGCACGGCAGATTCCGGAGACCGAATCCGCGAGTTCTCCGTTCTTCTCTCCCGACGGGCAATGGGTAGGGTTCTATAGTTGGGCGGATAGGCGGCTCAAGGTCGTTCCGATCGCCGGTGGGGCACCGCAGGTCGTGTGCGAGGGCGAGCCAATGCTGAGTGCCGATTGGGGCCCGGACGGCACAATTGTCATGGATAATGACGGTCTGATGGGGCTGCGCCTCGTCGCGGCGGCAGGTGGTACGCCGGAACTGATCACGTTCCACGAGCGCCACCAGGAGGAGGGCGAGCACACCTTCTCCCACCCTCAGTTCTTGCCAGACGGAAAGCACGTGCTATTCACCGCCTGGGGCGCAGCGGGTGCCACCCGCAGAATCGCAGTGTTTTCGCCTGAGAGCGGGGAGCGCACCACGTTGTTGGAGGACGGTTGGGCACCGCAATACGTGCGAACCGGGCACATCGTCTACCAGCGCGTGAACCAACTCTGGACAGTACCGTTCGATCTCGATCGACTGCAAGTCGGTGGCACGCCCGTACCGGTGCTAGACTCGGTCTTCAGCGCACCGTTAACGACGCTCTATGCGATTTCTACGTCCGGCACTCTCGTGTACGCGCCTGGACCAGTTCCGAACGTGCGGACATCGGTCTTCCTGGTGGACCGGTCGGGTGCCATGCAGAGAGTTCCCATTGAAGCCGGCAACTGGACGACTGTTGGGCCGCGTCTGTCACCGCGCGGAGACCGCATCGTATTCTGGGGGGCTGACCCCGCGGGCATGTCCGGGGGCCAAGCCTCGGCACGTATCTGGATGCACGATGACACTCGGCCGAACGTGCAGGCGCTAACCGACGCGGGTCCCGGGGACTACTGGCCAATATGGTCCCCTGACGGGCGGTTTGTCGTATTCGGATCGCTCCGAGGCGGGGAGAGACAAGAGCTCTATCGCGTGGCCGCCGATGGTTCAGGCGCACCGGAACTCCTGTTCTCGGACAACTCTTCGTTCAAGCAACCCTACTCCTGGCTGCCCGGTGGGGATGGGTTGGCGTTTCAGCGACAGAGTAATCCCAACGCCAGCTTTGACATTCATCTGGTGCGCTTCGCTGAAGACACCACGGCTGTCTCGCTGGTGGAAACCCCAGCGAATGAGTTCCACCCGGCGCTTTCACCGGATGGTCAGTGGCTCGCCTACACCTCAGATCAGTCAGGTCAGAACGAGGTCTACTTGCGTCGGTATCCCGAACTCGACGGATTGCGACAGGTGTCGAGCGGGGGAGGCACGGCCCCCCTCTGGAGGGCCGATAGTCGTGAGTTGTACTTCTACCGCGTGGATCCAACCGAGACGACGTTTCTGCGAGTGCCTATCAGCGAAGACCCCGGCACACCGGAACCACTGTGGTCACGGACGCAACTCGTCGGTACCGGAGTGCCCTACGGAAGCGGTTACGACGTGACGCCGGATGGCCGACGCTTCCTGCTGTCGATCAATGAGCAAGAGTATCCCCACTTCCTGCCCGCATTGCGCATTGTCTTCAACTGGTTTGAAGAGCTCACCAGAGTCCTCGATCGATGATGTCCAAACCAGGAGTCGTCTAGTCTCGTGAGCTGTTCACTGCACGCGTCGCGAGTCCTATGTGGGTCGCGCAGCTTTGCGAGACCGCTACTCATCATCCTGTGCGCACTCACAGTTGCTGCGGTCCATCCGGGGTGCACCTACGGCCCTCCGGAACTTCAGCTATCCATCGCGAACCACGTCGCCAGTAGCAGCAACGCGACTTTTGCATTCGCCGTCCAATTCGGGTGGGTGCGGCGACCCACCGGCCTATCCACGTTTCCCGACGGGGGTAGGTGGCGAACTCTGAAAGAAGCCGCAGCTGTCTACACCTGTGATACCCTAGGATGGGTCCGTGGACGGAAGATGGATTGTACGTGAGCCTCCGGGGATACCGGGGTCAGGGACCGGACCGGGCGACCTTCGTACGGTTTGACTACGCAATAGACTCTGCGGGTCAGGCCACCGCAGTAGTCGACGAACCTCCCCGCAGGCCAGCGACATCAGAGCCGCGTCAATGCGCAGCAAGAGTGCTCGATTTGGCCCGGCGGGAATACACCGCGGTGATCGGGCCACCGGCGTAACATGATTGCCGGCGACCGCTATTCGGCCGCCCCCCCCCCGCAAACGGTCGTCAGGATCGGGACTAGCTGTTATCTTCGCGGGCGATCGGCCCGCAGCCCAAAGCCGACCTGTCTCAATGCGATCACACGCCGCCGTTGGTGGCGTAGTCTGCTGCTACAAACCTCTGACTGGGGGACACCATGAAACAAATGGCCCTACTCTGTTGCGCCGCCCTGCTTGTGGGCTGCGCCTCGTATGAGGAACAGGCCGAGACGGAAACGGCGGAGGTCTCCGTGATCTCTTTGGCCGACGTCGCGGGAGTGTGGATGATGGAGGCGTTGCCGGAGACGGGAGACAGCGCGCTGGTCACGTACGAGATGCTCGCGACCGGAAACACGGAAGGGTGGACGGTCACCTTCCCCCAGAGGGATCCCATTCCGGCCCGGGTTGTAGCTGTCGAGGGTGACAGCATCATCGTCGAAGTGGGACCGTACGAGAGCGCGTTGCGGGACGGGGTGATGGTGACAACGCGGAGCGTGGTCCGCGTGTTGGATGGAGAATTGAGTGGCACGTTCGAGGCGCGATACGAGACCACGGAAGCCGATTCGGTGCTCCACGGCCGGCAGCGCGGCACTCGCGCCCAATAATCGCGACAGGCGTGGGGTCAGGCGGCTGCCACTGCTTTGACCCCACGCAGTTGCGCAGGAGAGAGTCATGAACCCCGATCGATGGAAACCGGAGACCTGGGGCCCGGATCGTTCCCGCCGAGAGTTCCTGCTAGCAGGCGGCGCAGTGATGGCGGGCTTGTCGCTAAGTGATCTGCGCCCACCGCAGCCGCCTCGCGAAGAATCTCGCTTCCAGGCGCAGATCCGCGCGATCATGCAGCGCTACGGCAGTGAGTTCGGCAACGTGCGACTGGTATCCTAGCGGGGTGCACCATGGCAGTGTTCGAAGTTGAAAGCTGGCATGTCCAGCAAGGCAAAGAAGAAGCGCAAGCCGAGGCCATGCGTCAGTGGCTCCAATGGGTGAGCGACCACCGCGATCTGTTCGAGGAATGGAAGAGCGTTCGGTACTTCGTGAAGTACTACAAGCAGCGTCGCGGCGACTACTCGGGTCCTTACGAAGAATACAAGAAGAACGATCCCTACTACAAGGATCTGTTTATCCACAGCAGCATGAAGGTCGAGGTGTGGCAGGACCTGGATCGGGATCTGTGGATCGAGTGAGAAGAAGAGGGAATCGATCCGCTGCGGAGGTCCGAAGCTAACCCTCTTTGGAGGACGTCCGTGCCCGATTACCTATCGCCCCAACAGCGCGCTGCGCTCACTGCCGTATGCCGGACGATTCTTCCGGAGCCCGCTTCTGATGCGGAGGCTACGGCGCTCGACGCGGCAACGGCGCGCATGGAGCAGCTGATTGGGGCGGTGCCAGACGCGGGCGATCGTAAGCGGCTGCTGACTCTGCTGACCCTACTGGGATCATCGCTCGCGAACCTGTTGCTGAGTGGACGCGCCTCGGGCCTGCCCGACCTTCCTCGCCCCGAACGGGAGCGTCTGCTCCTGAGCTGGGCGCGATCACGTATTCCGCTTCGACGCGCCGGGTTTCAGGCGCTCAAGCGACTGGCAAACGTGGCCTACTACTGCTGGCCAACGACCGATGGATCGCACCCTGCATGGCATGCTGCAGGGTACCCCGGTCCGTCGCGTGCGCCAGGCGATCTTCCGGAAACCCTGCCGATTATGGTGGTGGACCGGGACGCGACAGTGGAGTGCGACGTAGTGGTCGTCGGATCAGGAGCCGGGGGTGGAGTCGTTGCCGGCGTTCTGGCCGAAGCCGGACGCAGCGTAGTCGTGCTCGACAAGGGTCCCAATCCTGACCCCAAGAAGATGACCCAAGTCGAGGGCGACATGCTGCGGCACCTGTACCTCGGCGGCGGCATGTTGATGACGCGCAGCGGGTCGATGCCCATCCTGTCCGGAAGCTGTCTGGGAGGCGGCACGGTCATCAACTACACGACTAGCTTCCCGCTCTCGGAGCGCACCCGCGTCGAATGGGACCGCGTTGCGGGGCTTGCGCTCTTCTCATCCCAGAGGTTTGCCGACTCCTTGGACCGGGTCAATGACCGCCTCAATGTGGGCACGGAGTGGACGACACCCGGCCGGCGAGACGAGATCCTCGAACGTGGGCTCGAGAGCCTCGGCTGGCACGTGGGAATCATGTCGCGCAACGTCACCGGGTGCCCTGACGGAACGGAGTGCGGCTTTTGCGGCTACGGCTGTCGCAGTGGAGCCAAAAACGACATGGCGCGCACCTACCTACGGGATGCCTCGAAACTCGGGGCGCGGCTGGTTCCGCTCTGTGAAGCGAACCGAGTGATCGTCGAGCGTGGCAAGGCGACTGGTGTGGTTGCCGCTGTCAGGGGACCGGACGGCGCCCGTCACCGACTCACAGTACGTGCCCAGGTGGTCGTGGCGGCCTGCGGGGCGCTCCACACACCGGCACTATTGGCGCGGTCGGGAATATCGAATCGAAGCATCGGGCGTGGTTTGAGGCTCCACCCGTCCACAGCGATCGCCGGAGTGTTCGAGGAGCGAGTGGAGCCGTGGACCGGCTTCATGCAGACTCGCTACTCCGACCAGTTCGCGGACCTGCACGACGGGTATGGTGCCAAGTTCGAGACGGTACCGATCCACTTCGCGTTGCCGTCCAGCGGGTTCGGCTGGGAGAGCGGTGAACGATCACGCCGTGATTTCGAGCAACTCGGCCACAGTAGCATCGTCGGTATTCTCTTGAGGGATCGTGATTCCGGACGGGTCAGCGTGAATCGCCAAGGCCAACCGAAGGTCGACTACGAGTTGTCCGATTACGACGTGGGACACCTGAGGACGGCACTACAGGGCGCAGCACAGGTGCTCGCTGCGGCAGGAGCCAGAGAGATGTTCTCGCTGCACACTCCCCCAGTGCGAGCAAAGCCCAACGGTGATGGCTGGCTGGACCGGTTCATGTCCGACCTCGATGGAAATGGATACAGGCAATGCCGCATGTCCTACGTGAGCTTCCACCAGATGGCAAGCGCATCGATGGGGAGTGATCCAGCGAGTTCAGTCGTCGGTGAGACAGGAGAATCCCACGATGTGCGCGGGTTGTACGTGGCCGACGCCAGCGTATTCCCCACGTCGAGCGGGGTCAACCCGATGATCACGATAATGGCAATAGCCGATCACGTGGCACGCGCCATAGACGAACGCTGGTGACGGAGTATTGGACTGACAGAGTCTACCGAAAGGACCTACCATGTCTGCAGCCGACGGATTCAAGCAGGAACTGAAGAGCACGCTCAAGTTCTTCAAGACCACGATCTCGGTCTTTGACGAGGCGGATGCCAGCTATACGCCGCAGCCCGAGCTGTACACGGTGGCGGCACACGTTGACCACACAGCCGAGACCATTGATTGGTTCATCGAGGGTGCGTTCGGCGCGGGTTGGGACATGGATTTTGAGGCCCATGTAGCACGCTCAAAAGCGGTCACGTCGCTTGCGCAGGCCAAGGAGCATCTGGAGCAGGCGTTTGCCAAGGCTGCAGAAGTGATCGGTGCCGCCACGGATGGACAACTGTTTGAGCCGATCCCGGACAAGCAGATCATGGAGGGTGCACCGCGCTGCGCGATCGTCAGCGCCATTAACGATCACACCGCTCACCATCGCGGCTCCCTTTCAGTCTACGCTCGGCTTCAGGGCAAAGAGCCGCCGATGCCGTACGCGTGAGGGTAGCTAGGGCCATCTTGGTCAACGGCGGGGGAGGCGGGCCTCTGGACAGGGAACAAATGCGGCAATGTGGTGTCAGTCCCGTGGGCAGCAGGAATACGCTTCAACATCGGCGCTAGGTAAACATCCGTGTCGATCAGACAGAAGAGGACATCAGACAGGGAAGAGACCGGCAGCTGGAGTTCGCCATCGAGCTGCTGAGATAGGTCGCTTCAGCCAGCCGGATCAGGCCCTGTGCAGTGCGCAGTGCCCGATCGTCAGCGCCCCCGGAGCCGCTCCAACACGGCGGCCCCATTTGTGTTGTCCGGGTCCAGCTCGACCGAGCGCTGGTAGTTCTCGATCGCCCGCGCCGTATCACCTGCGGCGAGATGCGCTTCTCCCAGGCTGTCGTACGGATTAGAGGCGTCGGGGTACTCGGCGACGTTCAACCGGAAGATCGCGATCGCGTCTTGCACACGATCGGCACGCAGCATCCTGTAGCCGAGCGTGTTCAACAGGAACTCGTCGAACGCATCCGCCGGCCGCGCGATCTTCATGTCCTGATAGAGCGACAGAGCCGATTCGACGCCGTCATCTTCGATCGCCTGCGCCAGCTCTTCTCTCACCGCGCGCGTAGGTGAGTCGTATTGCTCGTAGTCGAGCCACGCGGCGGCCGGATGCTCTCCACCCACGGTCAGCGACAGCATGCTCTCGAGTATCGACTGCCCGTTCTCGCTGTTGGTGAACCACACGACACCCACCCCGTGTTCCGGATACGCGATCACGTAGGCCTTGTAGCCCGAGTTATCGCCCCAGTGCCAGAAGCCGCTTCCGTAGGCGTTGTCCTGCAATCCGATGCCGAGTCCCCAGGTGACGCCGGAATCGACCACGATCTGCGGCCTGAGCATCGCCGCTGCCGTGCTGTCACTCAGCCTGGCGCCGTTCATGACGGCCAGCACGAAACGGGCATAGTCGGGTGCCGTGGTGTGGAGCGACGCCGCCGCATTGCCGGTTCCTGCGCGGGGCTTGTTCTTGCGCAGGGTCTCGCCATCCGAGCGGTGCGGCAGCGCCACGACGTTATCGAACGACTCCTGCCACAGGTAGCTGCTGCTCGTCATACCAAACGGGTCGAAGACGAGCCGACGTGCCAATTGATCCAACGGCTCGCCCATCAAGGCCATCACGGCACGCTGCAGGTACACGAAGCCCTCCCCTGAGTAGCTGAACTCGGAGCCCGGGTCGAAGTTGATGGTGAGTTGACCACCGCGGGGTCGCCAGTTGGGAAAGCCTGGACTGTGCGTCAATACCATGCGGGGCGTGAGCTGTCGGTGGCGCTCGTCATGAGCAATGTCCTCGTACTCATAGAAGTCGGCGATCGGAGTGTCGAGATCGATCAATCCCTGATCCACCAGCTGCAACACTGCGTGAGCGAAGACTGGTTTACTTAGCGATGCTGCCTCAAAAACGCTGGTCTCACTCACCGGTTTATCGGCCGAATCGGCAACGCCGAAGCCGCGGCTCCACACGACGCCGCTGTCAGTCGTCACGGCAATGGAGAGTCCAGTGACGCCCGCGCTGTCCATCAGCTCCGGGATGCGCAGCTCGAGCTGAGCGAGTCGTGCGGCGGACGTGAGCGCCAATAGCTCATCAGCGGGGCGGCTGCTCCGTTCGCAGGCTGAAACGAGTGCAAGCCCCGCGAGTCCCACGATTGCAGATTCGATTCTAGTCATGGATCTCAAATGAGTGCGTTGAATGAGGACGTTCTAATGACATGACGCGCGGACCTCTATTGGGGTTTCATGTCTTACCATGTACCGGACCTTCTCGTACTTTCACCACATCTTAGACAGAGCAGTCACTCACCGAATTCTGCATGACACGAAGCGACCACAGCGGTAGCGCCGTTCCATGGGACGATTCCGAGGGAACGATAGCCGACATCCCGTTTCGCGATGCCTTCGACGCCACTCAGGTAGGCGTGACCATCAGTGACGTTTCGGGGAACATCGTATACGTGAATCCGGCCGCCGCAGCGATGCACGGCTACCAGGCCGCTGAACTGGTGGGACAACCTTCAAGTATCCTGGGCGCGGCTGCCGCGCGTACGACGGTGACTCAACAAAGTCTCTCGGACGTGAGCCGGTGGAAGCGAGAGACGCTGAATCTGAGAAAGAACGGCGAGTCGTTTCCAGTCCTCCTGATGTCCGACGTGCTGGAGGACGCGTCTGGGAAGGCTCTCGCGATAGTCACGGTCTGTCAGGACATCTCGGAGCGCAAACAGCGGGAGGAGGCCGAGGTTCGTGCAGCACTGCGTGATCCGCTGACTGGCCTCGCAAGCCGCAGCTTCTTTCTGTCGCTGCTCGACCGTGTGGTCCAGAGACGCAAGCGACGTCCGGAGCATCGCTTCGCCGTGCTCTATCTCGAACTCGACCGCTTCACGATGATCACTGAAAGCCTGGGACACGCGGCTGGCGATGCACTGCTGACCGCGGTTGCGGAGCGCCTTTCCGCGTCCACCCGTCCGACCGACGTGGTCGCGCGCATTTCAGCCGATGTGTTTGCGGCACTGCTCGACGGGATTGAGGACGAGTCCGACAGCGTACGGGTAGCAGAACGATGGATAACCGCGTTCGTGGAGTCTTTCCGGGTCGGCGCGAGCGACCTATTCCTCTCAGCCAAGATTGGGATCGCGCTGAGTGACGCAGGACACGATGACGCTGAGCAATACCTGGCAGATGCGAGCGCGGCTCTACAGCGTGCTCGGGCGAAGGGGGACGCCGACTACGAGGTCTTCAATCGCGCGGTGCACAAGCGCTTCACCCAACGCCTCAGATTGGAGACGGATCTACGGCGTGCGATCGACCTGGAGGAGTTCCGTGTCGTGTTCCAACCCATCGTCGACCTCCGCAGCGAGCTGGTCGTGGGATTCGAAGCGCTCGTGCGGTGGAGCCACGACGAGCGTGGGTTCATCTCGCCCGGCGAGTTCATTCCCGTGGCGGAGGAAACCGGCCTGATCGTGCCAATTGGCACATGGGTGCTGCAGACAGCCTGTCAACAGCTTGCAATGTGGCGCACCCGCTTTCAGCATGCGGACCTGACGCTCAACGTGAACTACACGGCGCGACACCTCAGGCGGGCCGACGTGGTAGACGAAGTCTTGGCGACATTGGACGCGGCGGGGCTGCCGCCGCAGTGTCTCAAGCTCGAGATCACAGAAACAATGCTGATGGAGGACGCGGAGACACAGATCGGGGTATTGACGGCATTACGCGAAGCGGGTATCCGAGTGGCTATCGACGATTTCGGTACCGGGTATTCCTCGCTCTCCTATCTGCGTCGCTTCCACGTCGACACACTCAAGATCGACCGCTCATTCCTCGGCGCGACGGAGGACGCCACTGCATGGGACATCGTGAAGATGATCGTTGCCCTGGCGAGCGGCATGGGCGTGTCCGTCGTTGCAGAGGGGGTCGAGACCGTTGGCCAGAAGAACATTCTCAGGGAGCTCGGCTGTGATCTCGGACAGGGGTATCTGTTTGGCCGTCCCATGGACGCAGCTGCGGCGGACAGGCTCCTGGGGTCTGCACTAGAGCAAGGCTGACGCTTTGCATAGTTCTGAGGCTGAAGCCTCGGCTCGGCGCGCTTGGTACCCCTACATCCCGAAGTGCTTTCGATACCACGCGACGCTGCGATCGATCAGATCGACCACGTGAGCCGTCTCCCGCACGCCGTGTCCCTCCCGCGGATAGCGGACCATTACCGCGGGCACGCCAACATCATGCAACGCGATATAGAACTGCTCGGCTTCGGCGATCGGCACATCGTTGTCGTTCTCCCCGTGCACCAGCATCGTGGGTGTTCGCACGCGCGCCACGTGTTTCAATGGTGAGCGCTCCCACAGCAGGTCCATGAGGTCGTCCTGGTGCGGATAGGCGCCGAACTCCACAGCCAGATAGTCGTGGTAGTACGCCATGTAGTTGAAGCTGATCAGGTTGGAGATGCCGGCGATCGGGATGGCCGCGGCAAACATGTCTGTCTGCGTGATGATCCAATTGGTGAGCTGTCCCCCGTAGCTGCCTCCTTCGATGCCGAGTCGGTCCCGGTCGATCCAGTCGTGACGCCTGAGCGCTGCTTGCACACCGTACATCACGTCCTTGGCCTCACCACCGTTCTGGTCACGGAAGACGGCGTCCGCGAACGCCTGGCCGTATCCGGTCGAGCCGCGGTAGTTGACAGTCAATACTGCCCAGCCCTGCGCGGCGTACACCTGTGCCTTGTGGTCGAACCGCGGGCCACGCTGACCGTGCGGCCCTCCTTTGATCATGGTGATCATAGGGTGCTTGGAACCCTCGCGCCGACCCAGAGGATGTGTGAAGAACGCTTCCACCTCCTGCCCGTCGAAACTGACAAACCGCAGCGACTCCATCTCAGCGACCTGGCGACTCTCCAACAACTGTCGGTTCAAGTCGGTCAACTGACGCACCTGCCCGCCGTCACCCAGGTTGAGCTGCGCTAGATCGCCTGCCGAGTGGAACGCGTACGCAACCGTGCCACTGCCGGCGACCGACCAGCCTCCGACTGCTCCCGGCTCTCCAATGACTACCGTGTGATTCCCACCGTCCGCATCAACGCTGTGTAGTCCGACACTGCCGTGTTCCTGAACGGTGAAGTAGATCGACCGTCCATCGGCTGACCAGCGTGGGGCACCCTGCCGGTTGTCGATTGCACTCCCCACCTCACGCCGACCGGAGCCGTCGGCGTTCATCAGCCATATGTGGGTGTCTTCCATCGTAGTCTCGGACGATGTGAGTCCTCGACGCGTTCCCTGGTACGCGATGGTGCGACCGTCCGGAGACCAGTTAGGCCGATACTCGGCGTTCTCCGTCTGCGTGAGCCTGCGAGTGGTTCCCTGGTTCACACTCACCGCGAAGATGTCGTAGTTGAAGAAGCGGTCGGGGTCCGGCCCGCGGTTAGAGACAAACAGGATCTCTGCGCCATCCGGCGACCAGTCGATGGAGTGCTCGTAGAAACGGCCGTCGGTGACTTGTCGCACTTCGCCTGTTGCTACGCTCACGATGAAGATGTGGGACCGTCGATTGTCATTGAACCGCGTCATGCCTTCCGAGGCGGTGGGCTTGTAGAGATATCGTGTTATTACGATGGGATCGCCGGAGGCCTCTGCTGATTCCGGTCCGGCTGTCGCCGAGACGAACGCGATCGCGCTGCCATCAGGCGACCAGCTCAGGCGCTCTCCACTCGAAGGGAGAGGGTGGTTGGTGCCCCGAACGTCTGCTAAGAACCTCGCGTCCCGACCGTCAGGCTGCACCACGATCAGCCCGCTGCGGCCGCCCCTGCGACCGAAATAGGCAATGTGGGATCCGTCGGGCGACCACCGCTCGCCGGAGCCAGCCACCAACTGCGTGCTGGTACCCGTCCGGACATCGTGGAGCCAGATCGTCGACGACGGTCTCCCAACGTCTTGGCGACTGGTAATGCTGTACGTGATGTACCGTGCGTCAGGCGAGAGCTGCACATCCCCAATCGACTTGAGCCGATACAGGTCAGCGCTTCGGAATCCGGCTTCTTGCGCCTGTAAGGGAAGCGCTGCCACAAGAGCAAGCGCAATCGTTAGCAAACGAGTTGGTGACGGCTTTGGCATGCATCCTCCCAATAGCTGACGTGTGCATCCCACCTCAGTGCCAAACCGGTCTCTGTACTTCTGCTTGTTTCAATTCACCTGGTTACCGCAGCGTTACGGGTGTGCACTGAGGCTCAGGCTGGATGGTCTACGTTCGACGTCAGCTCTCGAGCTTGTTGACGTTTTCCGCAGCCGGGCCCTTTTCACCCTGCACCACGTCGAACTCGACACGGTCGCCCTCGTTGAGCGACTTGAATCCCTCACTCTGGATGGCCGTGTGATGGACGAAACAATCCTTCTCTCCATCGTCACGCGTGATGAACCCGAACCCTTTGCCCGCATTGAACCACTTCACAGTTCCCTGGATAGGCATGTATCCGCTCCTTCTGTGTTGTTGATGCTCGTCGGGTTGCGGCACCTGGCCCACGCCTGGCCGCCCAAACAAGTCCGTCAAGAGAATAGAGGTCTGCCGTGAGTCCACCGAGTGACTATTCAGTACTCCAAGACCACATTGAATACCGACGAGTCGACATCGATGATGTCCTTCAACTCGTCATGCACGGCGATGTAGACACGGTCACCGTATCGGGACAGCCGCTTCAACAAGCGTTGGAGGTGACGACGATGCGCACTGTTGAAGGATTCGATCCGGAGCGTGATTGATACGGTAGTGTGCTCCAGCATCTTTTCGAAATGACGGCCGGCCCGCCTGAAGAACCGTCGATCCAGCCACCCTCGCATCGAGAACGACAGGTTCGACACGGCGTCCTTTGCCTCGACCAGCGACACGTCTAGTGTTCCCCGCTGCACGTAACGACGGAAGGACCGCTCAATACGCTGCATGCGGCGGCGTGCGTTAGCGTGAAGCTCGCCCATGCGGTCGCCATAGTGCCGTTCCACGTAGTCTCGCATCGACAGCCCGACGATCCAGTCCTGAACCACGAATGGAATGAACCGCGGCTTGGCCAACGGGAGCGACCGTAGAAAGTGGAACATCCGCGGCACGCCTCCGGGCAGCAGCCCGCGAAACAGCAGACGCCGGATGATCCGGATGTGAGCAATCCACGATTCGCTACGTGCCACTGGTGGCGTACCGAGGAACCGCATCTTGTTCCTGATCCGATCTGCAATGTTGCGATAATCCATCAGGCGAGTGTAGAGCACACGATACCGCTCGATCATCTCGTCGTACTTCATGCGCAGTGGAATGACGTTGGTGCCTTGCTTGGTGTTGTCGCTGTCGTTGGCTCCGGGCAGCAGCCTCCCCTCCTTTTCCAGACGATAGTACAGAGGCGTCTTAGGCAACGCTGTCAGAAGACCCACCATGGCCCCCTGGATGCCCGACTGGGTGATGAAGCGGTATTGCTGCTCGAACGTATCGGCTGTGTCGTTGTCGAAGCCAACGATGAATCCGCCGAGCACTTCTATGCCGCTGGCGTAGATACGGCGCACGGCGGACAACATGTCTTGTCGCGTGTTCTGGAACTTCTTGGTCTCAACTAGGCTTGCGATGTCCGGAGACTCGATGCCCAGAAACACCCAGCTGAATCCGGCTTTGCGGAACAGCCGCAACAGCTCGTCGTCTTGAGCGAGGTTCACGGACGCTTCAGTCCCGAAGCGGAACCGGTAGTCGTTCTGCTGCTGGTATTGCTCGAGAAACCTCATTAGATCTTTGGCAGCGCGCTTGTTGCCGATCAGGTTGTCATCGACGAAGAACGCGCTGTCAATACCGAGCTGCCGCAGTAGGTCCAGTTCTTTGCCAATCTGGCTTGGTGATTTCGTGCGTGGTCTGCGGCCGAACATCACGATGATGTCGCAAAACTCGCAGCGATACGGACAGCCGCGTGAGAACTGCATGCTGACTGACCGGTATCTGTTCAGCTTCAGGAGGTCAAAGCGAGGAACGGGTGAGTCGGCCATGGAGACGATGCCGACCTCTTGGTAGAGCCTCTTGGGTTTCCCTGCCGCGAAGTCGTCACAGAACTCCGGCCACGTATACTCTGCCTCACCTGCCACCACACAGTCGGCGATCGACTCATATGATTCGGGACACAACGAGGCATAGCTGCCACCGGCGACTACGAAATACCCCTTGTTGCGATAGTAGGCCAGCAGCTCCCGCTGCCGCGCGAACTGCACACCCATCCCGCAGATACCGATGATGTCCGCCCGCGGCGCGAGCGGAATGGACTCCACGTTTTCATCGATGATCTCGATTTCCCAGTCTACCGGACACAGGGCCGCAACTGTGGCGAGGCCCAGTGGTGGATTCAAGGCTCGCTTGCCGGGCAGTACTCTATCCACTGCCCACTTGAAACTCCAGAAACTTTCCGGAACCCGGGGATTAATGAATAGTACCCGCATTGTCGGTTCCTCTCGCGGCAGCGTTAGCGCGTCTGATTATTTCCAGGTGCGGGCGCTGGTTGCCGACGAATGGTCCGCCCGATGGGAAGGGCGTGGCCGCAAGAACCGGCAGCGGATGGCGCGGGCCACTGCAAACACTTCAAGTAAAGCTCGCGGTGTGCGCCGGCAGTGACAAGGGCAACCCACGATCTCGTACACGCAGGTTGATCCATCCGCCGCTGCCAATCATGCTTCGCTAGTGTGACACCGATCGCACAGCAGCGAACAACTCACAGCTGGCTCCACCAGTTCTCTGCGCGTTCCTGTGACCAGGATTCCCTGGGCGCTTCGAAGCTGCCACCGCCGGAAGCGGTCGTTCGGCTTGCATCCTAAGACGCTCGCGAGCGGCAAGTCGCTGGACAGACTACCAACCTAACTTGATTCTCGTGCATCAAATAATTACATTGTAATTACCTACACACCGAGAGTGCCGCGATGAAAGCAAAGCTAGTACGCATTGGCAATTCGCGGGGCGTGCGGCTCCCCAAGCCGCTCATCGAGGAGGCTGGGCTGCCCGATGAGGTAGAACTCAAGGTGAGAAAGGGCGCCATTATCATCTCTCCGGCAAACGATGCCCGAAGCGGGTGGGAAGAGGCCGCTAGGACCCTGAGTCAGCGGGGCGAGGATCAGTTGATAGATGCTCCCTCCAGCACACACTTTGCCGATGAAGAGTGGAAATGGTAGCCGCCAAAGCTGTGAAGCGCGGCGATGTTCACCTTATTTATCTTGAGCCCACACGTGGCAAGGAGATGCGCAAGACACGTCCCTGTCTTGTTGTCTCTCCTGATGAGTTGAATGCGCACATTCGGACGCACATTGTAGCCCCGCTGACCACCGGCGGTCACGCATATCCGTTTCGAGTGCCTTGTCGATTTCGGGGAAAGGTAGGACATGTGGTCTGCGATCAGATACGGACTGTTGATCGCGACCGCCTCGTCAAGAAACTTGGCCGACTCTCGCCAGGCACACTTCAGCGTGTTCTAACAGTCCTGCAAGAGATGTTTGCATCTTGAGGTAGTCCGCCTAACATCTACGAGGGATCCGGAGTCAAGTAGGGCGTAGTCAGACAACGCGGGGTGTGGGGGCGTAAGGCCAGGGGGGATGTCATGCTAGATCTCGGCCGAATCCTGTTACACGGAGCGATCCTTTCAGGCACTGGCGCGCTGCTCATCATGAGCGGCGTGTACTTCAATCCCCGCTTTGCACGAAAGGATCTCCCGCGCGACATCCAGGATGCGACCCCTCCCTTGACGAGAAATGAGAAGCTCCAAGCGTTAGCGTTCGCAATCCCCTTTTTCGCGCTGTGTATCGGCATCCCTTTAGTCTCAGCTCTCACCCTGCAATCTCCAAGTAACGGCGGTGTTCCATTTCTTGCCGTATTCATCCACATATTCGGCGTCATTTTCGTTTTCAATCTCGTCGACCTTTTCATCCTGGATTGGCTCATTTACTGCAGAATTACGCCAAGGTTCATTGTCATACCGGGAACGGAAGGATTCGCAGGCTACAAAGACTTCGGCCACCAGTTTCGGGCCCATATTCGAGGCACAATCCTGATGGTCGTTCTCTCCCTCCTACTGGCTGGAATTGTGGTGCTCTTCAGATGAATCCGCCGCCTAGCCAATCGCTCCAGCTCCCAGACCGCCCTGGCGTGTCTCGAGAAGGACCGCGGGGAGCGACCGCAGAGTGCTGACGAGCTCGCTGCCCGGCTCGCGGCCTGCCAGGCGGAATCCGCATGGACACCGGAACGGGCGCAGGAGTGGTGGGAAGCCCACGGTACGGCAAGGCTGGGGTAAGGTAGTGCCGCAGCCGTCAGTGGCGGTCGAGGGGAAGGGGCTGGCCTCATGAAACGCATACTCGTAGCCGGTGCCACCGGTTATCTCGGTGGATTCGTGGCCCAAGAGTTCAAGGCCCGAGGCCACTTCGTCCGGGCCTTGGCCCGCTCGCCCAACAAGCTCGACTATCTGCGCGACTCGCTGGACGAGATCGTACAGGGCGAGGTCACGCGACCCGACACGCTCGAGCAAGTGTGTGAGGGTATCGACGTGGTGTTCTCGTCCATCGGTATCACTAGACAGAGAGACAAGCTCACGTTCAGGGACGTCGACTACCAGGGTAACGTGAACCTGCTCGAGGCCGCGCAGCGAGCTGGTGTCGAGAAGTTCATCTACGTGTCGGTCTTGAATGGTCCCAGCCTGCTTCATCTTGATATCGTCAAGGCGCACGAGGACTTCGTCGGCGCCCTACGGGCCTCCGACATAGACCACGCGGTCATTCGTCCCACGGGTTTCTTCTCAGACATGGGTGAATATCTGAAGATGGCCAGGAAGGGACGGGTGAAGCTCATTGGTGCGGGCGAAAACCGGATCAACCCAATTCATGGCGCCGACCTGGCCGCCACCTGCGTGGATGCGGTAGACGGAACTACATTGGAGATCGACGTGGGCGGGCCGGAAGTGCTCACGCACCGCGAGATCGCCGAGCTTGCTCTACGCTCACTCGGGAAACCGGTGCGGGTTTCCTCGGTTCCTGTCTGGGTGATGAAGTCCGTGGTCTCGTTGACGAGGGTCTTCAACAGGCACCAAGGCGAACTGCTCGCGTTCTTCACGACGGCGATGACCAGCGAAGCGGTGGCGCCAGCCACGGGCATCCACCGTCTCGACGATCACTTCGAAAGCCTGGTGTCCATGAATGGAGCAGTCGATGAGTAAGAGGGTGTTAGTCCTCGGTGCAACGGGGACGTTAGGGAATCCGGTCGTGCAGTGTTTGGCCGAGCGAGGCCACACGGTGCGGGTTCTGGCACGGAGTGGCGAGAGAGCACAGCGGATGTTCGGAGCCATGGCGGAAGTCGTGGCGGGCGACTCGACTGATGGAAACCGGATAGGGAAGGCCATGGCCGGGTGTGACGCAGTGCACATCAGCCTGCCACCGGAATCCGAGCTCATAGCGATGCAGCACGTTATCGATCTGGCGGCAGCGGAGAAACTCGATCGGGTGTCCTATGTTTCCGCCACCAGTGTGTGCGAGGAGAACCGGTGGTTCGAGATCATCGACGTTAAGATGCGGGCGGAGGACCTACTCCGTCGCAGTGGTATTCCTCATACAGTGTTCTGCCCAACCTGGGTCATGGAGGTTCTTTGCAATTTCGTAAAACGCCGCCGGGCCGCGGTGATCGTGGGAAGGAACCCTCCTGGCCTGCACTTCTTCGCCGCAGCAGACTTCGACCGCATGGTCGCGACAGCCTATGAGGATGAGCGAGCCCTCGGCAAGCGGCTGTATATCCACGGCCCGGAGAGCATCACTCTGCCGCGTGCACTCGAGACGTTCATAGCGGCGTGTCATCCGCAGCACAAGATCATTCACCTGAAGCTGTGGCAGGCCAGATTGATCGCCAAGCTGACCCGCCGGATGGATTTCGTGACTCGATTGATCGGGTTCTTTGATAAGGTGGGGGAGTTAGGGGACCCCTCCGAAGCGAACGCCCTCCTCGGAGCGCCTTCGACAACGTTGAGCGAGTGGATCGAAAGCCAGAAGGAGAACTGTAACTGACGCCTGGTTGCTCCTGGCCTAAGGCATGGGCGAGATATCGGTGTTGCTTGTGAATTCTATCACAGTTTCGATACTCGCTTTTGCTGGGCCCCCTCAGTATAGTTGTGCCGCTGCGGACCGCTGAGCTTCCGAGACTGACGGTCAGCAAGATCCCCGTTACACACGGAGTGAATGGATGTCGCGAACGTTAGGCCTGCTCTTTCTCTACAGTGCGATGGCATTGCCTCAAGCGCTGGCGCAGCAATTTGATTTTGCAGCGCTGGGCGACGAAGCGGTGGAACGCGTGCAAGAGTACCTCAGGGTCAATACGATCAATCCACCGGGTAACGAAATGCGGGCGGTGGAGTTCTTCGCGGCCATCTTCGAAGCCGAAGGCATTCCCTACGAGACTGCAGAGTCGGCGCCGGGCCGAGGCAACATCTGGGCGACTCTGGAGGGCGGAGACGAGCCAGCGCTAATCCTGATACACCACACCGATGTCGTGCCGGCCGACGAAGACTACTGGGACATGTCGCCGCTGTCCGGCCTGCTCAAGGACGAGCACATCTACGGTCGCGGCGCGCTGGATATGAAGACCCTCGGCATTCTTCACTTGCAGACCTTCTTGGCATTGCATCGCGCGTCCGTGCCACTCAATCGCGACGTCATCTTCATGGCTACCGCCGACGAAGAGGCCGGCGGCTTCTACGGTGCGGGATGGCTGGTCGAGAATCGGCCCGAGTTGTTCGAGAATGCGGGATGGCTGCTGAACGAAGGTGGTGGCGGCAGCGTAGTGGGCGACTTCATGCAGTTCGGCATCGAGGTGACCCAGAAGGTGCCTATCTGGCTCGAGATCACAGCTACCGGAACACCGGGGCACGGATCGACCCCCGGCGTCATGTCGTCGGTCAATCGATTGGTGCGCGCGCTATACAATATCCAGAACCACAACTTCGAGCCGCGCGTCGTTCCGGCTGTGGATACTTATTTCAAAGGGCTGGCCCGACGGGCGCCGGAGCCGTGGCGCACTCGATACGCCGACATGGCGCAGACCGTGAAGGACCCCGACAAGCTGCTGGAACTGCAGATTGAGAACCGTGGCTTGCACGCGCTGACGAGAAACACCTGTTCCATCACCATGCTGGAAGGCAGTAACAAGGTCAACGTGGTCCCACCCAAGGTTTCCGCTCAGATCGACTGCCGCATGTTGCCCGATCAGGACCCAGAGTTGTTCGTTCAAGAGCTGCACCGTGCGATCAACGACCCCGCAGTGAGCATTGAAGTCCTCATGGTGTTCGCCCCCGCGGTGTCCAGCACAGATACACAGCTCTACGAAGCCATCACGACCGTTGCGCAGCGGCACTTCCCGGGTGTGTCCGTCATCCCTAGTGTTTCCACCGGATTCACGGACAGCCATTTCTTCCGTGAGCTAGGAATCGCCAGTTACGGGTTCAGTCCCGCCATGGTGCCGGTTGCGGACAGTCCGGGAGTACATGGAAACAACGAGCGCATCTCGATTGAGAATGTGCGACGTGGAACGCAGATGATGTATGAGATCGTAGAGTCGGTAGTGCAGGAAATTGTGCCGTAGGGAATTTGTGATTTGTGATTTGTGATTTATGATTCATGATCGGCGATTGCCGATGTGCGCATCTGCGATCGAATAAGGGAATCCTGGCGCTCAGTGCGCCCAATACACTTTCGTTACACAGGAGGGTTTGAATGCAAGTACGCCACCTCATCCTGGCTTTCACCGTCGCGGCGATACCGACGTCGGCCGTGGCCCAGAGCGGCGGCAGCATGGCTGCGGTCCAGCCGCTGCATGACATGGTGAAGGGCTGGATGACCCAATCCGCGGAACAGATGCCCGAAGAGCACTTCAGCTACAAGCCTACGCCGGAGGTTCGGAGCTTCGGTGAATTGATGGGTCACGTGGCGAATGCCACTTACATGTTCTGCGCGAATGCCACCGGTGAGGAGAATCCGAACAGCACAGACTACGAGAAGGCGACGTCCAAGGCCGACATAGTGGCCGGAGTAGCGGGTGCGTTCGACTACTGTGACTCCGCGTATCAGATGTCAGATGCGAAGGCGCTGGAGGAAGTCACGTTCTTCGGGCAGACCGGCACGCGGCTCTGGGTGCTGATGTTCAACGTGTCACACAACTGGGAGCATTACGGCAACGCGGTCACGTACATGCGCCTGCAGGGGATGGTGCCGCCGTCGAGCCAAGGCGGTATGTAGAGGTTTGAGTAGACAGACGCTGTGAGAGGGCTCGACTGTACACCTAGTCTCGCCCTCTCAAGCTCGGCGGTGTCTCGCAGCATCCGCGTTCATCTGCCGTTTCTGCAACAATCCGCGGCCGACACATCCGCGGCGGATCAATCCACGAAGGCCCACAGCAGATCGCGGCTCTTCTTGTCCATCGCAGCGGGGTCTCTGACGTAGTAGAGATCACCTGCAACGTCACGAATCAGAGTCCCCCCGCTGGGTACCCGGCGCGGCCAATCGTCGAGCCGAGTCTGGAACGAACGAGGCCCCTGACGGGTCTCGACTTTCCAGCTACGGATCTCGATTTCCTCTTCCACGCTCTCGATACCCGTGATCTCGAGCACGAATCCGGCTTCGGCCAGAGCCTGCTCCAGGACTTCGCGGGATGCTTGGTCCAGGTCCTTGGAGCCACGGATCAAGACAAACTCGTTCTCGTCACCGTCGCGTAGCGATACGTAGTCAGTTGGCTCGGACCAGGGGAAACAGCGCCTGACGAACACCGCGCGTGTTTCACCACGATTGCTGGCCCAAAGCTGTCCATCACGCCGTCGCTCCAATACGACCCTCTCCCTACCGGCAGCGACCTCGAACGCTCTGATATCGTCCATGATCGCTGCAGCAAACACCGTTGGTTTCATGTATTCCTCCTCTCTCTGACAGCTGACAGCTGTTCGACGTTCGACGTTCGACGTTCGCTACTGCAACTCTCTCTGCAACAGGTACAACCTGCGGTAAATGCCGTCCGGCTTCGCCAACAGCTCCTTGTGCGTTCCGCACTCCGCCAGCTTGCCGTCTTCCATCACGAACAAGCGCGACGCCTTGCGCAGCGTTGACAGACGGTGCGCGATAGCGAATACAGTCCGTCCCGCCACCAGCCGATCCATTGCCTGCTGGATCTTGCGCTCGGTCTCGGTGTCGACGCTGCTGGTCGCCTCATCGAGGATGAGGATGCGCGGATTGTGCAGCACCGCGCGTGCTATCGAGACGCGCTGCCTCTCACCGCCCGACAGCGTCTGACCTCTCTCGCCCACCACGGTGTCGTAACCGTGAGCCAGACGGCAAATGAAGTCATGAGCATTGGCGGTCTGTGCCGCCTCGATGACCTGTTCTAGCGCTGCCTCCGGGTGACCGTAGCGGATGTTCTCCAACACGGTTCCGTGAAACAGATAAGGCTCCTGCAGCACCATCCCGATCTGACGGCGGTAGTGTCCTGTCTCCAGCTTCCGGATGTCCACGCCGTCGATCTCGATCGTGCCGCCGGTTGTGTCGTAGAACCGCGCGATCAAGTTGGTCACCGTCGTCTTGCCGCCGCCCGATGGACCGACCAGTCCGATCATCTCGCCGGGCACGACGTCGAAGCTCACCCCGCGTAGAACCTGACGCACGCCGTCGTAGCCGAAGGTGACGTTCTCGAATGTCACTCTACCGCGTACTGGCTCGAGTCGGACCGGCTCCCGCACGTCGACTATCTCCGGCTCCGTGTCGAGGATCTCGAACACGCGGTGAGCCGAACTCGTAGCGCGATTCATGGTCCTGGCCATCTGACCGATGATCTCGATCGGCGCGACGAACATCGTGGTGTACAGCAGGAACGAGACGAACGTGCCTGCCGACAACGTGGCCGCGCTGCCGTCCGCTCCACCCAACAGCCGCGGGATCGCAAACACCCACACTACGACGGTTGTGGCATGTACTGCGAGCATCAGCCCGGGCCAGAAGGTGGTCCACAGATGGTGGATTCGGTTGAACTCGGTCGTCACGTCGACATTCCTTTCATTGAAGCGAAGCGCCTCTCTCCCTTCTTGGTTGAATGCCTTGACCACCCGCATGCCCGGGATGGTGTCCGACAGTACATCCGTCACGCGCGACCATTTGCGCCACGCGCGCACGAACAGCTGGTTGATACTCTCGCCGTGCCGGAAGATCATCCAGCAGAACACTGGCACCGGCAGAGTCATGATCAGGCCCAGCCTCCAATCGAGACTGATCAACACCGATCCGAGACCGAGCAACATCACGACCGAGAGCGACACGTCCACCACGCCAAAGGCCAGGAATTCCCACAACCTGTCGGTGTCGGAACTGACGCGCGTGATGATGCTGCCCGTCTTCTTGCGCGAGTAGAAGGCAAGGCTCAGTGTCTGCAAGTGCTCGTACAACACGGTGCGCAGGTCTCGCGCAACCAGCTCTCCCAGCACCGACATCATGCGCAGGCGTACGACCGCGCTCGCCTGCCGGATCAAGAACACCACGGCCATCGACGCGACCGCTATCCAGGCGATCGTTGTTCCTCTGGCTACCGATAGCGATCCGTCCTGCACCGGTCTGACCACCTCGTCGATCAGGTATCCAGCCAGGTACGGCGGAACGAGGCTCACCAAAGTGATGACGGTTGCGGCACTCATGCCCGCGACAACCTGCCGTCGGTACGGCTTGAGGTAGCCCAACAAGCGCCATACGACCGCCATGCGATGTCCCGCCACGAGAGCCTGCGCCTCCTTGATCGGACTCGCGATGCTCTCGGCGTACTCCTCGTCGGGATCGGTGGATTCGACGATCCGTCCACCCACCTGTTCTTCGAGCACGAATCTCAGGTTCTCCATGGCGCGTCGCTGGCGGTGTGTGTACCGCACCACCGCAAGCGGTGGCTCGTCGTCGGCGCGGAGAAACGAGAGCACGCTGCCGCTCAAGCCGGGACTTTCGCACACGGCCCGCACCTGGCTGCGTCTGAAGCTGTGTATGTGCCACTCGCCGTCGTCGAGCTTGGCTAGTGCGACATAACGCGGTCCCAGCGCGATCCAGGTCTGCGCCAAGCGCATCGCGGCATCCAGATCGGCCAATGCATAGAGCTGCACCGGGTCTCCCTGCCATAGTTGCTCGATCTCACTGCGCAGCCGGCCGGGCAGCCTCGATGGCTGGTCGGTGTAGCGCTCTACAATCTGTCTGTTGTGACTGCGTGTCTTGCTGGCCATGGTCGCGATCTCAGTTGAGCGTCCAAGCAAAAGGCCTTCCGGGTTTTGGGGAGCACCCGGAAGGCCTGATCACGTCCACGGATTCGACTCTTCTAGGTGGCTCTCTCCCACGCCGGGTCGCCGGCGATGTCCATGACTCCGATTACGCCGCTAACGGGCGCACTGGTGCCATGAAACGCCAACAGTGGCGGCGTGATGCGCCGCACCGGCGTCATAAGCTTGGTTGTGCAGTACTGTCCCATTCGAGTGAGAGCTCCTCTGCTCTGAGTCGAGTGCGTCAGAATCTGCAAGCTAAGAAAGACCGGAGTGGCGGTCAAGATCGAGTAGCTCGGAGCCACCTGGCCGACATGAAGACCCGCCCGTAGCTTAGGGCTGACAGAGTCAGGTCCTTGGACTTGGATGCGTCGATTCGGAGGTGGTCAGGATGAGAGAGAGACCCCACTTAGCGAAGCAGCTTCAGGTCGCTGCATGCTTCACAGCAGTCGCGGCCTCGGCATGTACTCTAGAAAGCGGCGAGTACGGTGCGCGACGCGACGTGCCCGAGGCGCAGCACACTCTCACTGCTGAGAACACCCACGCCAGGTTCAGCAGCGCGATCCCCCCGGTGCTTCAGGTACACACGGGAGACGTGGTGGAGGTGTTCACCAAGGAGGCCACGGACGGCCAACTGAGCATGGAATCCCGCGCGGAGGATCTGGCGACCCTGGACTTCGATCCGATTCACCCGCTCACGGGTCCGATACACGTCGCTGGAGCCGAGCCGGGTGATGTCTTGGCGGTGACTCTGCACGAGATCGAAGTGCTGGGTTGGGGCTGGTCCGCCATCACTCCTGGTTTTGGGTTCTTGGCAGACGAATTCACGGAGCCCTACCTGAAGACGTTCGCGATCCCTGCCGGCGCAACGGAGCTGCAGTTCAACGACGAGATCCGGCTTCCGATCGAGCCGTTCCCGGGTGTCATGGGAGTTGCTCCTGCCACGGACTCGATGTTGACCACGATTCCTCCGCGAGCCAACGGCGGCAACATGGACGACCAGCACATGACGGCGGGCACCACGGTCTACTTCCCCGTCTTCGCGCCCGGTGCACTGTTCTCGATTGGCGACACGCACGTGCTGCAGGGTGACGGAGAGGTGTGCGGTACTGCTATTGAAGCTCCGATGCGGATCGTCTTGGAGTTGAACGTGATCAAGGGCGGGCGGGAGCTGCGAGAGCCCGAGTACGAGACTGCGGATGCCTACGCAGTCACCGCCTTTGCCACGACGCTCGACGAAGCGGCCCGCAAAGCCACGCGGTACATGGTGGACTACCTGGTCGCCGAGCACGGCTTGGATCGGAACGACGCCTACATGCTCTGCTCGCTGGCGGGCGACCTGAGGATCGCGGAGGTCGTGGACGTGCCCCATGTGCTGGTGAGCATGCATATGCCCAGGCGGACGCTCGGCATGTAAGCTGC
>JBDHHP010000066.1:0-22480 GCA_039589275.1 Gemmatimonadota bacterium
GTGTCCTCCTCCGCCTGCACATCGAACGCAGCAAACGGCGCAAACAGGCTCTGAGCCTCCCTGTGCTCGAGCTCTAAACCGAACCTTAGGGACCGTCGTCCCGCCGACTCGGGGTGTACGTTGTACGCGATGTTGGCTCCGCCGTAGATACCCAATACCCGATTGGGCCGAACGTAGAGCACTACATCCACGGCATCCCTCCCGTAATCAATGGCGGTTACGTCGAATCGGTTCCTGTAGTCGTCTCCCAGATGGGAACTGATGTGGTGATATGCGAGACGAATCCAATGGTCACCTCTGTGCCAGACCAATGGTGCCAGGATGATCCAATCGGTGGATATCAGATCCCGTTCGATCGTCTGTAACGAGAAGTGTCCGTAGACCGCTCCCTGCAGGCCAAATACGAGCGCGTCGTGTGTATCGCCGCCGGCGAGCAGGAACCCCGGTACTGAAGCAGCCAACGAGACTTCTCCCTCCGTACCTGGACCGAATCTGGTGGGGCTCTCCACCGTCGTCACGAACTTGACATGCAGCACGGGCTCGCGTGGTCCGGCCAAGAGAGTTGGTAGCAGATCCCGCGACGGTAGAAACCAGGAGACCTCCTGCGCCGACGCCGGCTGAGATGCCACGAACCCGGCGACTAGCGTGATAACAAGTCCGTAGGGGGACAGTAGGGTTGTGCGCATATGACTCACAGGATGCGTACCAGAACCTGGTCCATCTCGCTCTGCATCATACCATCTTCGAGCTGGGCTTGGTATACAAGTTCGGAGGCAGTTGCGGTACTCTACTGTACTCGATCATGCCGGGTCAGTAACCCTCCCTTACCTGTCGCAGCGCGCCGAGGTAGGTTCACGCGCACCGTATTCACACGCCGTCACCCCATCCAGGGAGGCCCAGATGCGCTGTCTCGCATTCTCTGTTTTCGCCTCGGCCGCCGTGGTTATCAGCTGCCAGCCCGCACCCACGCAGCTAACTGATGCAGAGCGTTCATCAATCACGGAGCGCATAGGCACCCTGCTCGAAGCCTTCTGGACTGACTGGAGAAACGCCGACTATGACGCCGGGATGTCGCATTACCTGGACTCACCGGAGACTGTATTCACCGGCAGCGGAGTCCTGATACACGGCTACGATACCCTGCACGACGCCTTCCGCCCAGCATTCGCTGCGGTCTCGAGCCAACAATTCGACCTCGAAAACACGGATATTGTCGTTCTGGCTCACGACGCTGTGCAAGTGAGTCAGAGCGGTACCTATTCGCAGACCGACACAGCCGGAGTCAGCGGGCCAACAAGACCGTTCTCGTTCTCAACGACTTGGGTCCTGCGCGACGGTGAGTGGAAGATCATCGCCTGCCACCAGTCAGAGCGAACACCGCCACCGGAGCAGTAGACCGTTCTTGGCTAGGCGGTGTCACATTACCTTTAAGCCGCCATGACGGAGAAGAGACAAGAACTCGAGGCTGCACTGCAATCCCTCGCAACTGGATCAGGCGAGGAAGACGACCAGATTCTAGCCGCCATCAGGGACCGGACTGGCTTAGAGGACGATTCTCTGAAGTGGGAGATTAGCGCGCTCCGCCTGTTCTCGGTTGAGTCGGGGATCGATCTGGGCTCGCACGAGCGCCCGTCCGATCGACTGCTCGCTGCACTCTACCGGCCCCTCGTGGCGCTCGCCCGCGACGACTCTGACCCACAAGCATCTGTCGATTTCGCTGATCTCCGGTCCAGAGCCGAGACGTACCGGGCTGCATTGAAACACAACGAAAGCTCGGTCGGTTCAGCAGGGGAGCTGGTGGATCAGGTGGGTCAGCAATTCGCGAACCTCTGCAATTCAGATGACCCGGGCGTGTCTCATGCCGGCGCCGTTCTTTTCGCACGCATCGCGAAGCAGGCCAAGAATATTGCGGAAACGCACGCTCAATACGGCCTTCATTGAATCGGATTGATGTCAGATTCGGGTTTCGCTGCCCTGCTGTGACCTGATATTCCAACGGCAGCTTCCCCTCCACCATATCCCGGTCTACCTTTCTCGGCTGTTGCGCCCAGGCACCGAACGTCAATCTACGGTGTACAAATCCCGCTGAAGCAAACAAGAGGACCCCACACGGAGACCAATCTCGGATGATACAGGCACAGGGGAAGAAGGAAATCAACATTGGCTTCGCGCTGGTCCCAGTTCTGTTCTTGGTCGGCGCACTCGCACTCGTCATCAGTGCGTACAAGCTGCAACCGCACATTCCCCTGATCCTCGCTGCTGCAGTAGCAGCATTGGTTGCCGTGGGTCACGGAGTATCGTGGAAGGACGTTCAGGCTGGAATGGTCCACGGTATCAATCTCGCCATGGGTGCGATCCTGATTCTCATGGTGGTGGGTACCATGATAGGTACTTGGATCCTAGGTGGAGTCGTGCCGTCCATGATCTTCTATGGGCTGAAGGTCCTCTCTCCCGGGATCTTCCTGGTCGCCACCATGATCATCTGCTCCATAGTCTCAATAGGTACCGGTTCCTCCTGGTCCACAGCCGGCACAGTTGGAGTGGCGCTGATAGGCGTCGGTGATGCGTTGGGAATCCCGTTGCCAATCGTTGCTGGCGCAATCATCTCGGGCGCCTACTTCGGTGACAAGATGTCGCCGCTCTCGGACACGACGAACCTGGCGCCGGCCATGGCAGGAACTGATGTGTTCACACACGTGCGGCACATGCTCTACACCAGCGCCCCTGCTTACGCGTTGGCCTTGATTCTCTACGGCTTCATTGGAATGCGCTACAGCGGTGGTGCGATGGAGGCCCAGCAAATCGACGTCATGCTGTCGGCAATGCAAGACAACTTCTTCATCCATCCGATTCTGCTGCTCCCTCCCCTGCTGGTAATCGTGATGGTGGTGAAGAAGATCCCCCCGTTACCTGCCCTGCTGGGTGGTACACTGATCGGCGTTGCGTTTGCTATGACGACTCAGGGTAGCTCCCTCGCCGATTCGATATCGGCCGCCCACTCGGGGTTTGTTGCCGACACCGGCATACCGAGCGTAGACGACCTGCTCACTCGAGGTGGGTTGATGAGCATGATGGAGACAGTGGCACTGATCATCTGCGCTCTCTCATTTGGCGGCATCATGGAGCGCACCGGCATGCTGGAAGTCATCGCCCGGTCATTGCTCAAACTGGTCAAGGGAACCGGATCGCTGATTACGACCACAGTATTCAGCTGTCTCGCCATGAACGCGGTGGCTTCGGATCAGTACATTGCGATAGTAATCCCCGGCAGGATGTACAAGAGCGCGTTCGACAAGCAAGGGCTCCACCCCAAGAACCTGTCTCGGACGCTCGAGGGCTCTGGCACCCTGACGTCGCCTCTGATTCCGTGGAACAGCTGCGGCGCATTCATGTGGGCCACCCTAGGCGTATACCCGTTGGCATACCTGCCGTACGCGTTCTTCAACCTGGCCGTCCCGGTCGTGCTGATCATCTACGGGTTCACAGGAATCACCATGGCGAAAGTCGCTGAGGGAGAGGGGGACGTGATCTAGATCACGTCGTTAACACGGGTCCCGGTATGGCGTCAAACATCCCAGAAGGGCGGAATGACCGCCGGACTCAGGGACTCTAACACAGCGAGTGGACCATGCCTAAGCTCTCACGCCTTTGCGGTTTAGCAGCGATTCCAGCAATCGCTCTGATGGCCGCGTGCACCGACACGCAGACGCCACTAAGCGAGGAAGAAGCTCTCGTCAATCTCGACGTGGCCCAGTACGTGGCTGAGAACACCAGCGACGACATCGTAGTGATGACCACCGAGGCTCAGATCGCCATGATGCCGGGCTTCGCCAGATCTCCCAACTGCGAACGCCTGGCTGGCCTCAAGATCCGCTGCCAGCCACGGAAGTTCTTGAGCGACGGCAATCTCAACATCTCACGCGATGTGACCTTCTACATGTTGGATGGTGATCAACTCGTCGAGATGGAGGAGTACGACGCGCTCGACACGGAGGCTATCAACTACGTGATCTCAATCGAGGGATCACGCGAGGGCACACGGAACGGCAGCCAGTACAGCATGTCGGTAGATCGTGATCGGGACTTCACGGTTTCGGGCCTGACCGGCGTGGAGGAACAGCGCACTTGGAACGGTACGGGCTCAGCCGAGGTGAACCGCGCTCGGACGTCCGATGAGAAGGGTGACCGTACTTACGACATGAGTTCCACCACGACCGTGGCCGATGTGGTGATCGCGGTGCCACGGGACGGCACGTGGCCTCTCTCCGGCACGATCACGCGCCATGTCACGGTGGAGATCGTGAATGGAGTAGAGGATCCGCGCACCAGGGAGCGGACGGTGGTTATCACGTTCGACGGCACTCAGTTCGCCACGATCGACATCAACGGCGACGTCTTCACTCTGGATCTAGAGACGAAAGACGTTGTAAGGGACTGAGACGGACGTCGGTAAGGCGGTAGGGCGGTAGGGCGGTAGGTATCGATTGAAAAAACCCCGGGGTCGAATTCAACCCCGGGGTTTGTCGTTCCGCCTTACCGCCCCACCGCCATCCGCCCTATTTCATTCTCACCACCCAGACCTGCATGTTAGCCGGCAGACTCGCTCCGGCCGCATCGGCCGCTTTCACCGCTACCGCCGACCGGTCGGTCCCGGAGATAATCGAATAGTACGTCGAGCCACCGCGCACCTCGGCGGATCGGGTGAACTGCCCGAACTGCACCTCGTTCGGCTCCAGACGCAGCGCTTCGATCAACGACACCACGACGTCGCCGGATTGGAAAGAGCCGTAGAAGATGTCATACAGATTCCAACTCGTCATCTCGAGCCTGGGATTGCCTAGCCCCCCAACTTGTTCTTCCCAATCATCGACGTAGAGCATGGCCGCCCACTGTGCCAGCAGCGTGTCTATCGACACGCCGACCAGCGACTCGATGAGTTCAAAGCCATTCAGCGTATTGGCCAACATATCATGCTGCAGCGCCTGCTCGCCGCCGGGGTACGTCCCTCCGAATTGATCAGACAGCCAACGCAGCAGCGTCCACGGCACACCGTACGCGTCCCGCCCACCAACACACGGACCCGGATTTGCGGGCGGCAACGCCAGCCAAGAGCACCCGTGCGGAGCTTCGGATATCCGATTGTTGACCTGTTCCGGATCCGAGATCGGGTCCCACCCGAAGTAGAACCCCATATCTGCTACGCGATCGGAATACCAGTCGATCGACAGCGTATCATCCCAGTTGATGGCAACGCGGAGCTCCAGGTTCTGGCCAACCGATCGGTTCTCGTCCGCATGACCTACGATCTCCTCACCATACGTGGCCTGGCCCTCGGCTATCCAGATCGACGGAAATCCTCCGCCTGAGCGTATGCGCTCGCTGAACTGGATGATGTGAACCAGTTCGTGCGCGAGGATCGTGGGAGCCAGCGCAATGGCATCAGCAGCCGAGAACGCCTCACCGTGATCGCCCGCGGGATCCGGAGCTTCCTGGTAGAAATACTCACCCTCATTGCTCGCGGGGGCATCGACACGATCGAAGTAATCACAGCTCGAAGTGAAGCCCAGTGACCCGCGTTCGTTGACCTCCTTCGTCACGACGATCACGGCCCGGCTGTTGGCATCTTGATCCAACGGGGTACCGAAGTACGCCACGTCGGTGTCGTATATGAAATCCTCGAACTGAGTACTCAGTGACTGGAAGTCGGCGAGGGTATATCCAGGCGAGGGATTGGCGATGTCCTCCAGGAATATGCCCTTGTCGCCCCGGGCCTGAACAACGGTGGTTATCTCCGTGAAGTCGCTGCAGGAGTTGTCGGATATGACGCGCACCTGTACCGTGTCACCAACATCGGCATTAGGGTCAATCGCCGCATCGCCTGGGCTCGTGCGCTGGGGCAGAGGTCTCTGGTACCGCAGCGTCTCGAAGTTGCGTTGATCCAGTTCTCTCAGGTTCGCCTCTGCGGCGCGATGCTGCCGCAGTCGGCGGCTTCGTGCGGTTTTCACCAACGATAGGGGCACACGCCCGGTTCTAGAGGCGCGCAGAGACGGAGACGGAGACGGGGCCGGCGCCGCCGACCCAAGGGGCAGCGCGCTCGAGAGCGTAATAGGTGTCACGCTCGTCACTGCCTCCGATGTCGACTGCACCCCGATCAAGTAACTCTCAAAACCGGTAGCTTCGGCAAACTGCAGACAGAAATCGTCAGGGTCCTGCACGATCACCTGCTCGCCCACTGACATCAGCAGCGACGACTGTGGCATGATGTTGTTGGTGTCGGGGGCAGATGTGAACGGGGCCACGGCAACCTGGATCGCTACCGGCCCCGCCGGCAGGCAGGCATCAGGAACCGCGACGTCCAATTGGGTTGCGCTGGCTGCTGTGACCGAGACTCCTATCCCGCCAATCGTGACAACGTTGTTGCCGGGCGCTGCATCGAATCCTGTCCCAGTGATCGTGGCCGTGCCACCGAGCACAATGGGGTCGGGGGACACTGAAGCCACGTTCAGGTTGTGGGCTTCAGCCGAGAACGTGACCGGACTCCCAGTCACACCCTGCGCTACTGCCTGAGCAGTCTGCGTCCCCAAGTCGGTGCCCAACACCCACCCGCTGCGGGCGCGCCCCGTAGCGTCGGTGAACGCGACAGCTGAATCGACGGAACCGTTTCCAGTTACCGCAGCGAATTGGACGAGCTGATTGGACACGCCGTTGGCGAATTGATCCCGCAGCAACACGACCAAGAGATCGGGCAGCTTGGAACCTCTGTATGCTGATTGATTGTTGCCCGACTCCGGTGAGATCGCCACCGGAGCACCTGCCTCGGCAGTGGCGGTGAAGAGCGCGGTCAAATTCGTACCGGGCACAGCTGCGCGCGCTTGTTGAACAGCGCCCGCCTCGGTTCCCAGTGTCCACGTCGTCGATGCCTCGCCGCCCGCACTCGTCGTGGTACTAGCACTCCCGACAGTCCCTCCTCCCGCCGCTACCTCGAACGAAACCGTGACGCCCGACATCGAGTTGCCCGATTGGTCGTCAATACGAACCACCAGCGGGGCCGCCAGCTGCTGACCAACTGTCCCGTTCTGGCCCGATCCGGAGACGACGCTGACCCGGGAAGGCTCAGGATCGGGAGGCGGCGGCTCCGTCGATTCACCTCCGCAACCGCCGTAGACCAGCGCTACCCCGAGGACGGTGAACGATGTCCATTTAATTGTGCGACGCATAAGTACAGACTCGTTTTGTTGTTAACCTTTAAAGATACCCGGTTTGAGAGACTGGTTACAACGACGCTCAACTACGTGAAACAACAATCGGCTCGTATTGTTCCGGTCGGAGGGCGGTAGGGCGGTAAGGCGGTAGGGCGGTAAGGCGGTAGGACCTTCATGGTGGATCGCGAATCACGCCGAACGACTTCACTTGCAGGACGTCCCCTCGCCTCGGACCCAAGATCCAGACTTTGGCACCCACTGCTTCTCGCAGACCAGTCGGCACCGTACCGAGGTTAACCGCAGAACCGGCGAGGATCTGCAACCCGCCGTCGGTCTCGCTTAGCACACCGACCAGCGGTGTAGCTCCATCGATCTCCAACACTACGTATGACTGGACTGCGAAGGTCGGAATGGGTGACTGCTCGTGGAGCTCGCCAGACACGTCGATCCACGCGCCTGTGAGGCGGGCCAGTTCGCCCTCGAGATCACCCGTCAGGATGAACGCACCCCCCTCGTCGTCTCTCAAAGTGACTGAGGGAATCTCAGCGGTCCCGGTCGCGGCCAATGTTCCGCGGATACGGTTTTCCGCCCGCATCGTCATACTGCCGCTGGCCGGATCTGTAGAAGGCTCTTCCAATCTCTGGGGACCCCGAGATGAATCAAGTGCGGGTAGCCGGCCACTGTCTGATGCAGCATCCGTGTCAGAGCGATCGCCAGCGCAGCCGGCGATCGCCCCCCCGGTCAGTACCAGCAAGCAGAACCGATCTACGCGAATCACTGGGCGCAACAAGCCCGGTCAGCGTCCTGCCACGGGCCGGAAAGCGCAGAAATAGCCTTCCGCTTCGGGGCCTCGCACCCCGCTCTCCCAAGATCCTCCGAAACCATCCGATTCCAACCATTTGACATGCAGCGCCGCGTAGCCACCATCGAACCGTACGTTGCCAACCTGATTCGCCAGCGAGCCCAACCGAAGCGTGATCTCGGGGGCTTGCTCCTCACCGTGTTGCAGCACGGCAACCCCGGGTTTCGCGGGATCGAGTGAGGCAAGGTCGCCGAGGCGGACTGCCCCCACGCTCTCCAGAGCCAAGTCCGTTGTCCCGACCAGACTGTACCCTGCCTTGCCCTGCGCCTCATGGGCGGGTGCCTGGGACAACGCTGCGGCGCTGTCCAGCGTCAGCAGCACCATCTCACCTCGGTGCTCCTGACCAGCTTGTTCACCGCCGGTGGCCACGAGTGTTACGATGTACTCCCCCTCGAGCGCGCCGGCATCAACTCCTGCCGCCAACTCACCGTCGCGTGCAGAGCACTGCGGCGTCTCGACCTCGACCCTATGCGCTCTACATGCCATCGATGCCGCCAACGCAAGCGCCAAAGCGCCTCTTGTCATGCCTAATACCACGGTATCTCCAGTCTGAGCTCGAATGCCCGTTCTTCATCGTCCAATTTGCTCGTACCGCCCTACCGCCCTACCGCCTGACGTTGCCTCGCGGCCTGATCACCCGCAGCACCGACCCCATCTCGTCGACTACCAGGATGGGCCCGTCCCAGATGTCGCCGTCGAGTCGGATCATGGAGCCGGGCCTGCTGACAAGCGCTGGCATCGCCGCGGGCAACACGTAGGTGTCTGCCGCAGCAGGCCGGACTGTGTAACCCATATCGCCCATCGACTCCACCGATACAACGCCGAGCGGGTTCGCCACGCCATTGTCCAGCGACGGACTCATGAGTTCGGTGCCGAATACCGACTCCCTCCAGTGACCATCCAGACTGCCGGGGCCATAGTTGTCGGTGTCGTTCTCCACTGGCACCTTGTTGCCCAGCGTGTAGGCTGTGCCGCCGATTGAGTCGAACGCTGCCAGGGCGAGCGCGCCGGTGAAGTAGGTGTCGTTACCAACTGTCCCGCCTGCTGTGGTATCCGAGGGGTCCTGCACCAGGTTCAGGTTGCTCCAAAGCGTGCCAAACCCCAGAACGTGACCCATCTCATGCAGGATCACTGATTCGAGCTGGCCGTCAGTATCCAGGCGCTGTAGATCGGCATTGTCGAACAGCATACCCCCGAGCGCTGGCAATCCTGCGGCACCGCGGACAACGCACGGTCCAGCTTGGCCCAGCACTCCAAACGGACCATCGATGTCGACGAACTCCACGTATATGGCCAGATCTTCGATCGACTCATTCATTACCGGCCGGGCTGCTCCCCCACAGCGCCCTGTGTCGGCAAACACCACCATCTGGCTCGGGAGATCGCCCACAATCATCGACTGCCACTTGGCAACTGCATTGTTGTATGCCAGCGTCTCAGCCGCGTTTGGTGAGGTGCCGGCCGTGTACCTGATCTCGATGTCGAACAGGGTGACCAAACCGGTCGCGCCGAAGTTAACAGGGTTCCCCGTTATTCCTGTACCCGTGACCGTGGCGGTCAGGCTATTAGCGCCCGCTCCGAGAGTCCAGCTTCCCAGCGTCGCAATGCCACTCGCATCGGTCATGGCTACCGCACCGCTCAAAGTTCCAGTACCAGCAGTAACTGCAAACGTCACCTGGACGTCGGGGACCGGGTTGTTGTACTGGTCACGCACCAGTACTGAAGGCGGTGTTGGGACAGCGGTGCCCTCAAGTGCGTCCTGCCCGTCACCGTCATTCAAGGCCACACTCGCCGGCACATCAGCGTCAGCCATAGCCGCGAATGTGGTTGGGTTAGTGATGTCAGTTACCGTGGCATCTACTTGTTGCTGACCTGGGTCAGTGCCCAACATCCATGTTGTCTGCGCCTGACCATCGCTGCCGGTCGCTACGCTCGCCGTGCCAACGGACCCTCCGCCTTGGGTGACCGCGAAGCTGACCGTTATTCCGGACATTGCATTACTCGATTGATCATCAACCCTGACGATCAATGGATTCGTCAGCGCCTGACCCACCGTGGCGGTCTGGTTGTTGCCCGACACGATCACGAGCGACGTGGGGGTAGGATCGGCAGGGGTCGGCGGATCGCTCGGCGTTGTTATGTCGTCCACCGGGCATTCTGCCGCAGAGAGAATCACCGCGGCGGAGAACAACGCGAGCATCCTTAACGGCGTGATACGACGGATCATCTGGCACCACTCTGTTTTGGGGAACGGGCTAAGATAAAAGACAGTGCGCCGATTGAGCAAACGCAAATTGTGGGCCGAGCGATTCTGATAGTCGGATAACAGGGTTAAGTAGCCCTCTACTTCAACGTCCTCTCAAACAGCCCCAGAATCCTCCGATACTCATCGGCCCAACTCGACGCCTGCTGGAATCCGTGCCGTTCTACGGGATACATCGCGACTTCCCAGTTCTCCTTGCCCAATTCGATCAATCGCTGTGCCAGGCGAACCGTATCGTAGAAGAGCACGTTATCGTCGAGCATACCGTGGCACATCAAGAGGTGGCCTTCCAGTCCTTCGGCAAAGTAGATGGGCGAGGATCTCTGATAGGCCAGCGAGTCGTTCTGCGGCTCGTTCAGGATATTGGACGTGTAGCTGTGGTTATAGTGCGTCCAATCGGTCACCGGCCGCAGAGCTGCACCCGCCTTGAACACCCCGGGCATGGTGAACATTCCCATCAGAGTAATGAAGCCGCCGTAGCTACCGCCGTATATCCCAATGCGAGTGGAGTCAACGCCCACGTTGTCAACCAACCACTTGGCGCCATCTACTTGGTCTGTGAGGTCTTTACCACCCATGTGCTGGTAGATAGCCGTGCGCCAGTCACGGCCGTGACCGGCACTGCCCCGGTAGTCAATGTCCAGCACCGTGAACCCCCTCGAGGCCAACAAGTGGTGGAACATGTACTCGCGATAGTAGCTGGACCACCAGTTGTGCACGTTCTGGGTGTATCCAGCTCCGTGCACGAATATCACTGCAGGCCGCCGCCCCTCCGGCCCCAGTTCTCCACTCGGACGGTACAGTCGTGCGGGTACCTCGACCCCATCGCGTGCGGGCACCATCACGATCTCCGGCTTGGTCCAAGGACCACGGCGCCACTCCTCAGAGGTACTCTCCGTGACCTTGATCATCTCGCGCCCAGGACGGTTCTGCTGTAGGAAGAGCTCCTGCGGGTGGTCCGCGGCGGAATGAGCTATCGCCAACCAGCGTCCATCCGGCGACACGCTTACATCCTGTCTGCCCATCGCATCGGTCACGCGGGTGAGTTCACCGCCGGCCACGGGCAGTGTGTAGAAATGCACCTCCGCGAAGCCATCTCTGTTCGCCGTGATGTGCCAGGTATCACCGTCAGGTGCCAACGACGCATTCAGAACCTCCCACTCACCCTGCGTGAGCGCGGACGTCTGACCGCCGGACGCTGGCACGGTGTAGAGGTGTGACCATCCTGTCTTCTCGGATGTGAAGTAGACGGTTTCTCCGTCATTCAGGAAGCCGCTGGCAAATGAGAAGCGATCGTTGACCCAAGCATCATCGTGCACGTGATCTACCACCCGCTCTTCCATGCTCGGCAGATCCACAACGACAAACCAGCGATCCTCGTTATCATGGGAGTCTATTCGGATCAGCGCGTGGCGCGAGTTGGGTGACACCGCTACACCCCGAATGTCGCGGTCGCGCTCGCCAATGCTGTCACCGACGAACGTCACTGCCCCAGTGGCGGCTTCGAGTATGGCGGCCCGGCTCTTCGACTGTTCGTCGCCGACCTTGGCGCGGCCCGTGTGGGTCTTTACGTAACCGTCCTCGGTGATCCACACCGGCATCTCGAGCTCCCGGGCGTTGCGCGCTCGCTCGCTTATAGTCATGAGAACGTACTGTCCGTCCGGCGTCACACTCATGCCCTGGACCGACTTGCCACTGCCCGGAAAGAATGGCTGCGGCTTGGTCGAGTCGGGTTCCGTTGCGCTGCGCCCCCACGGCTGCCGCTCGTACTGGCCGTCTCGGATGAACTCAAAGAGCTGCCGTTCCTGATCGACGATGTACTGACGTTGTGCTGAGAGTTTGGCCTCTTCGCGCGGCGGATCACCGCGCCGGATGTCTGTGAGTTGTCGGATACCGGAGCTGGACAGGCTCATGGCGAAGACGTTGCCATCGCGCTGGAAGTACACGGTCTCCCCATCTTGCGACCACTGCGGATTCGACTCTTGGCCAGCTCCACGCGACAGGTACCGCTTGGCTCGGCCGTCCCAGAGCACGAGGTCCCCGTCGATCGCGTACATCGCTCTCCTGCGGTCAGGGGACCAGGCCGCAGGACCCGCCAGAATGGTGTCCGCATCTGCGTCTTCGAACCGCTCGACCTGCCGGTCTCTTGGACTCACACGGTAGATCGTGCTAGCGGTGTCTACTCCCGGCTGCTCCCACCGGAAGTAGATGTAGCGGCTGTCGGGAGACCAGCTGAACCTCGTTCCGCCGCGGGAGAAACCGCCTCCCCGCAGCGCTTGTGGTGCGGACCCGACCAACTCCGGGCCCCGCATGATGTTCTCAACTGTCAACTCGAAATCCTGCGACGAGGCGTGCGATACGGTGATCACGGAAAGCAGCAGAGTGCCAACAGATAGAATCGGCAACCGTTTCATTGGGAGGTTCTCCATGTTCACGTGCTATTATGATCGATAGCGAGATTGAGACGTCGCCCGCGACCGAGCCCAGGCTTGAGGGCAGACATCGAAATGTAGTTTGTTGATAAACGACCGAGATTACATCATGCGAAACGCTCACATCGATCCCAGCACCGTCGCATTCACTCTTGTGGCAGCTGTCGCCATCGGCTGTGCCCGCAGTAACCCGAGCCCTGAGCTATCCCAGGAAGCGGGCCGGGCGCCCGCAGATTCTCTGGTCGGCAACTGGGTGCTTCGTGCCGAGCCACCGTTGCCGCCCCCAGGCATCAACCTCACCGTCACTATTGACTCGTCCCACGGCGATCGCGTGTTCGGACGACTATCACACCTCTTCACGGGGAACGTGGGGACCGATACGCGGGAGTACCAGCCGTTCGCGGGATCCGTGAACGAAACAGGTGGAATCGAATTCACGATCGAGAAGAGAGATCCCTCACTGCTGGGGCTCTCGGTTGCAGGACAGATCAGCGGCGACACCCTCAAGTGCCACGAGTTGACGCTGGGGCCGGACGAGCTCGGCTCTGACAGCAGAGTCTGGTTCTTCGTAAGAGAAGAGCGCTAAGAGGATTTCTATCGGGCGAAGCTGAGGCTGCGGGCGCTCGCCGATCTGAGTGCGAGATCTGGTCCAGCAGCATCCAGCACGGTGAGCGTGTACCCTGACGGCGTGCCCATGTCTGAAACCGACACCATCGCGACGGCTCCGCCGCCGAGCGGACCGACAATCACTGCCCTAAGCCGAGCATCATTCACGCGACGAGTGAACGCCTCACAACCGCCGCACGCTGCGGTCAGGCCTTCGATAGTGAAGGGCTCGATGGCGGCAACCTCGAACATGATTGCCCTGTCGTCCACGTCGGGGCTGGACAGGCGGATCTCGAGTTCGCCAGCCTGAGGTCCACTGTCGCAAGCCAGAAGCGCGATAGTCATGACTGCAGCTGCGGCCGCGGTGCGCCCAATCATGGCTTTCCCCTCTTGCCCGCTCCAGCTGACGCCGCCTGAAGCAGCTGGGCCACTTCCTCTGCTGTGACGGCAGCACCGCCACTCTCAACCCAGCCCAGGAAGTCACCTAGATCGAACTCGCCGTTACGATTGCCCTGAAGATCGAGGTACGTGACCTCGAAGAAGTCCAACTGAGTCGGTGCACCCAGCAGATGCGCGGCCACCTCATCAACTGTCAACGCCGGGATCCCCACCGTCAGTGTGACCGTCGCCGTATCGGTCTGCTGTCCCGACGCTACCTGCAGTTGAGCGGTGAACGAACCAGATTCCTCCAACCTCCCAAACAGCAGCCCATCTTCCATGAGCAGAAGGCCGTTGGGTAAGGTGCCGCCCACCACCGACCAGCGGCGGTCACAGTCGATGCCACCTGTGGCGAGGAAGCGGTGGTTGAAAGTCTCTCCCATCAAGCCATCGTCGAAGGCCTGGTCGCCTGCGAGCACGGGGTCGGGTTGGAAGAACTTGATGCTGGTCCGAATAGCACCCAGCGGCCCGAGCTGGGTGATGCTATCCAGAACTACCAGGGACGGTCCGTCGTAGTTCGTGTCGCTGGCCGGGTCGGTGCAAACGCCCAGAGTCCTATTGTCTTCGAAGCCCGGGAACGGATCGCCTTCGTCTCCCCTGTTAGTCCCTGCCATCAAGTCATCCCGCCCGTCGGCCTGCACGAGTGCCAGCGCGTAGGGCCGGAAACTGTTGACCCAGTTGCCCCGCTGCTCGAGCAGGAAGGTGTCGGCCAGGAAGACCAACAGGCCTTCACTGTACAACGCGGTATCAGATCCCAGCCGCTGGCGGTTCTCGAGAATGAAGTACTCGTTGGTGCCGTCGATCGGGATTGTGTAACTCGTGTCCGACGTGATGATTGGACTGATATCCAGAGTGGTGTCGCGATCCACTACCACTTCGGTTACCCAGCCGAGTTCCGCCTTGGACCATGCAGTCATGTGAGCGGGGCTGACCGGAACGCGCCAGTTGCCGGAGCCCATCAACCCCCAGCGTCCGATTCCCGAGCCTCCGCTGGTATTGTCGTATAGATCGGGAAGGCCAAAGAGGTGTCCCACCTCGTGTGCCACCAGTCCCATCGCCTGCGGCTCATTGCCGGCGCAGCCGTCATCCCCTCCCTGACCGCCCTGGATGATGTAATCGTCGATACGGATGCTGTCGCCAGTCGCCACCGATAGGTCGTCAGTGACGTAGGGCGCTGACCGACACCCGTTACCTGTCTCCCACTGAGACCTGCAGAACCTGTGAGCCCAGACGTTGTTCGCTGCCGCAGGATTGACGTTCTGGCACGACCCGTCGACGTCGGGGTGCATCATCACGATCGCGTCCACGTAGCCGTCGTCGTCGGGCGAATTGGGGATGCCATCCGGTCCATCGTTGTCGAACTGCCCGAAATCGACCGTGTCGTCGTGTGCACTGACGATATCGTCGATCAGCCCCGGCATATCTCCAGTCTGATCCAGGCCGTTACCCGAGCCGGCGTAGTGGGAGCCGGTCTGCGACACGCGCGTCCAGGGAAAGACCGTGCCGGTCATGAGCAGCGAGTCGTTGGACAGTTCGCGGTAGTAGGAGTTGATGGAATAGGGAGGCGCGGGGTCGGTACCGAACAAGCGAACGCGCAACACATCGCGCGGCACGTTTTGCACCAGGCCGGCGGAATCCGTGTCGGAGTACATGATGAGAAACACCGGCACGTCGACGTGGCCAGCCATAACTGCCTCGGCCGCCTGAGTCTCCGCCGCCCTGAGAGCGAAGGGCTCACCGGGACCGGCTCGCCTCACGGCGACTATACGGCTGCGTGCCCGATTTCTCGCGGCGGCAACAGCACGTCCCCGCATAACCCAGCCGTTCCGACTCGAGAACTGAAATGCATTGGGTACCGACCGCAGCATTTGGTAGTACCCGGGCGGGGGAGTCGCGCCGTGTTGCCGACCCAACTCCTCCACGTCGGTCTGCGCAGCCGCCCACGCCGGCAGCGCACCCACGCCGAGAAGCGCAAGAGCCATTTTGCCGAGTCGAGCCCCGGTGCTATGCCGCATCATGTTCCGAATATAAACCGGGCCCTAGCATAGCGTTCCCAGTGGCGTGGCGCTTTGGCTGGGATCACTTGGAGCGCATGGCACGCCCGAGTGCTATATGGCAGCCGGTAGCTGGCCGCTGGCGGCCGATAGCTCAATACCTGATCTGGTACGCTACCGTGCCCACCGCCACACCCAGGATTGCACCCACCAGCACGTCCGTTGGGAAGTGGCGCGCTGACGCCACTCTCAGAGCCCCTACAGAGATGGCTGCGGCGCCTGCGGCAACGGCTGCAGTCCTGCTTCCGCCTCGACGCCAGGAGTACAGTGCATAGCTGGTGGCCAGTGAGAACGCTGTCGCGGTGTGGCCGGACGGCATGGACCGCTGGCTGTCGACGTTGAGTGCCTCCCCAGCCGCGTCGGCCGTGTACAGCACAGGCCTCTTTCTGCCAACAAGCGTCTTGGTCCACTCGGTGATTGCAGCCGTCCATGTCACTGCTTCGAGCGAGGTGAAAGCCGCGTGGGCACCGCCTTTACGCTCTAGGTCGAGCAACGTAGCGGCCGCCATCCCTAGCCCGACGACTGTGCTGGCCTGCGACAGGGTCCCGTTCTGGGGCCTCACTGCCCAACGATCGTACCACGGCAGCCCCGCGGGGTCGCACGGTGCGCAGCTTGCGGGATGCTCGTTGATGCCAGCTAGGTCCGGCACCGCGTAGAACAGGACCCCGGCACCGACAGAAACCAGCTGAATCGGCTGAAGGCCGTCAGCATTGTCCGGTTCCTGAGCCCAAGCCGTTGCGGAAAATGCAGTTACGGCCAGGAACAGGAGGCAAATAACAAGCGAACAGGGCTTGTGTGTAACCCCAGCCCCCTGTAGTATCGTAAGGCTGCGAAAGTCGCGACTTATCACTGCATCATTCATCGGTGAGTTGGCTGTGGAAACGCAGATACTACAACAAGTTCAGTTGTTCCAGAAGTGCCAGAATTTCACCGAAGCGAGGGAGATTCAGGCGCAGGGACTGTACCCGTACTTCAAGCCCATCTCAAAGGCCGAAGACACGGTCGTGACAATTGAGGGGCGTGAGCGGGTGATGATGGGATCCAACAATTACCTAAGTCTCACCCATCATCCCAAGGTGTTGGAGTCGGCACGAAGGGCCCTGGAACAGTTTGGCTCGGGTTGCACCGGGAGCCGGTTTCTGAACGGCACCCTCGCCCTCCATGAAGAACTGGAAAGCCGTCTAGCCAAGTTCGTCGGCAAAGAGGCAGCCTTGGTGTTCTCGACCGGCTACCAGGCCAACCTGGGTCTGATCTCCGGCTTGGTGGGACGCGGCGATGTTGTAGTAATCGACAAACTGGATCACGCGTCGATCGTCGACGGTGCCAAGATGTCGTACGGCGAGACCACTAGGTTCAATCACGGCGATCTGGCGCAGCTCGAGCGCAAGCTTGGTATGCTCGGCGACCGCGGCGTTCTCATCATTGTCGACGGTGTTTACTCCATGGAAGGAGACGTCGCCGACGTGCCGTCGTTGGTGAAGCTGGCGCAGCAATACGGCGCCGCGCTGGCAGTTGACGATGCGCATTCGATTGGGGTGTTGGGACCGCGGGGTGATGGAACGGCGGCGCACTTCGGATTGTCTGATGAGGTAGACATCACTGTTGGGACTTTCTCGAAGTCTCTCGCCTCGATCGGCGGTTTCGTGGCCGCATCTGATGATGTCATACACTATCTCAAACATCACAGCAGACCACTGATCTTCACTGCAGCACTACCGCCAGCCAACACGGCGGGCGTCCTGGCCGCGATGGAAGTGATGATTGCGGAGCCGGAGCGGCGCGAGCGCCTGTGGCACAACACCCATCGTTTCCAGGAAGGCTGCCGTAGCCTCGGCTTCGATATCGGACCAAGCAGTACCCCCATCGTACCGATCTTGATTGGTACTCTGGAACGGACATTCATGTTCTGGCGCAAGCTGTTTGATGGCGGGGTATTCACGAATCCTGTGGTTCCCCCCGCCGTACCGCCCGACAGTTGCCGACTCCGTGCAAGCCTGATGGCGACGCACACCGATGATCAGATCGACGCCGCACTCGAGACCTTTGGGCGGCTCGGCAAGGCGATGGGAGTCATTTGAGCACCGACGTGGTCGTGTCGCCGGTAGTATCGGCTGCCGACCTCAGAAGATTCATAGCGTTTCCATACGGACTTCATCGGGGGGACCCACTGTGGGTCCCCCCTTTGCGTATGGACATGCGCAAGATGCTCTCGCGCGAAAAGAACCCGTTCTTTCAGCACTCAGAAGCAGAGTACTTCCTCGCCATTCGGCGGAACGGTGGCGACCGACGTTCCGACGTTCCGACGTTCCGACTGGGTGGGGTGGAGGTGGTGGGCAGAATCGCCGCCGTACACAATCGCCGACATAATGAGTTCCAAGACGAGAACGTCGGGTTCTTTGGGTTCTTCGATTGCGTTGACGACCAATCAGTCGCGAACACGCTGCTTGACACCGCCTCCGAGTGGCTCAAGGAACGCGGTTTGAGCGCGATGCGCGGACCGGCATCTTTTTCCACCAACGACGAATGCGGTCTGCTGGTCGATGGATTCGATACCCCACCGACGCTTCTAAACCCGCACAACCCCCGCTACTACGTGGATTTGGTGGAAGGCGCAGGTCTATCGAAAGCGAAGGACCTGTTTCAGTTCCAGACTGTCAGTCCGCAAATACCGCAGCGTCTGCTACGGGGCGCTCGTCTGATCATGGAGCGCAAGGGTCTCACACTCCGTAAAATCGACATGAGGCAGTGGGATGCCGAAATCGAGAGAGTAAAGCAGATCTACAACTCGGCGTGGGAGAAGAACTGGGGCTTCGTTCCCGCAACCGACGCAGAGATAGATCACCTAGCTGCACAGCTCAAGCCAGTTGTGGTACCTGACCTCGTGGTGTTCGTCGAACGAGCAGGGGAGACAATTGGGTTCGCTGCTGCACTACCCGACCTGAATGTGGCCCTCAAATCGAATCCTTCGGGCAGGCTCTTCCCCGGAATTCTCAAGATCCTCTGGAAGGCACGCGGCGTGAAACGGATCCGCATCATGCTGTTGGGTCTGCTCAAAGAGTACCGGAAGACTGGCGCCGACGCGCTGATGTACCACTGGATCTGGGAGAAGGGCTACGCCCTCGGTTATCGCTGGGCCGAGGCCGGCTGGATCCTCGAGGACAACGCGGCCATGAAGAACGGACTCACACGAATGGGGTTCGACGCCTATAAGACCCTCCGCTTCTACGAACGTCCCTTGTGAGATTCTTCGTTACGGGCGCCACCGGATTCGTTGGGTCACATCTGGTGGATGCATTGCTGGACCGCGACGATGAGGTCACGTGCCTGGTTCGGAGTGAGGAGAAGTTCAACAGGCTGTTCCCCAACCAGAAGCCTGACGTGATTTGGGGGAATCTCGACGATGAAGAAGCGCTTCGCGCCGGTTGTGAGTCAGCGGATGTGATCCTCCACTCAGCGGCGCTCACCAGCGCCAGGAACCGCGATGAGTTCTTCGCCGTCAACGTCGAGGCAACGCGCCGCCTGTTGGATATCGTGTCCGAAGTCAGGCCAGACATTGAGCGTTTTGTTTATCTAAGCAGTCAGGCGGCAGCCGGCCCGTCACGCAAGGGATCACCCAAGAGCGAGACTGATCCGGCGACACCCGTGAGTGATTACGGGGCCAGTAAGCTCGCCGGTGAGCAACTCGTGCGACGGTGCGGTTTGCCTTGGACGATAGTGCGACCACCGGGTGTGTACGGACCACGCGACACGTCGTTTCTGACGGTGTTTAGAATTGCGCGTCTTGGGGTCGTCCCATCGCTCGCCTCCGCCGACCAAGAGTTGTCCCTCATCTACATCAGCGACCTCGTCAGTGCACTGCTGGCGGTCACAGCAAGCGGTGCAGCCGAGGCTCAAACTTACTTCGCCTGCCATCCCGAGATCCTCACGTCACGGAGTCTGGCGGGTGTCTTCTACCGAGCAGTTAAGGGCATCCTAGACGACAAAGACGCTGGTCCAGTCCTGTTGCCGCTACCGCGTTGGGTGACACGCGCAGTCATGCAGATAACCGGCACGACCACCAGAGCGCTCGGTGGCAGGTCTGTGATCTCAGCGGACAAGGCGAAGGAGCTGCTAGCCGAGGCATGGACGTGTTCGCCGGCAGCGATCCAAACGGACGTCGGTTGGAATGCAAATACTGACCTGGTTGCAGGTGCTCGGGAGACCGTGCGCTGGTACCGTGAACAGGGCATGCTGTGAGACCTGTTGACAAACTGCTTGCCGGGTACATCGCGTTCGCAACCGTCGTGGTCGTGGCCCGAGGCACGCTGGCAGATTCCGGCAACCTTTGGCTCATCATCGTCAATGCTCTGATTGCGCTGCTTCTGTGGCTGTTCACGCGACTTCAGCCGGGTGAGCGAGTAGCCGGAGTGATTCACGACCTCTACCCCCTGGCACTGTTGCCCGTGTTCTACTCCGCACTTGGCATCATGTCGCTCCAAGCCGGCATCGTCGAGACTTTCGCCAGGGACGCCGTGGTACAGGGATGGGATCAGGCGATCTTCGGCGGCCAGATCTCGTACGATTGGATCAGACAATCACCCTCGGTGTTCTGGTCGGCGACGCTCCACCTGGCCTACTTGTCATACTACCCCATCATCCTCGCCGGTCCGATCCTGTTGGTGTCGCTGGGGCGAAGAGACAGAGGACGCAGAGTCGTGCTGGCGACGATGATTGCCTTTGTGGCGTGCTACATGGTCTTTGCGCTCTACCCAGTCGCCGGTCCCAACTACGCGTTCGAGCACCCGACAGGAGTAGTGCGCGAAGTCTGGAGCGCTCGGTTCGTGTACTGGTTATTGGATCAGGGGTCGGCGTTTGGAACCGCGTTTCCGTCGTCGCACGTTGCGGCCACGGTGGCAGCGACTGTGGCTCTGTGGTACTGCTTTCGCAGGCTGTTCTACGTTGTGATAGTACCGACCATTCTAATGACCATCGCTACCGTTTACTGTCAGATGCACTACGGCGTCGACGTCGCTTTGGGGATTGTCGTCGGAATACCTGCTGGGGTGGTTGGCGGTAGGGCGGTAGGGTCAATCCACCGTGCCGTCCGGACCCGCCGCGAGTGCGGCGTCCAGCGTGTCGCCGCTAGTGCGCCCCTTGCGCCGCCTCAGGAAGTAGACCGCCAGGGCAATACCGATCGACCCGAAGGATATCGCCGCCGCCAACACTCCGACACTGATACTCCACCACACGCCGAGAGCCGCGAAGAACCAAAGTCTTGGGAACCGTCCGCAGAAGGTTGCGGTGAGGTGCCGCCGTACTTCGTATCCCGCCAACGGGGAGATGAACCTCACGGGCCAGTAAGGCAATGGTGACCAGGAACAGATCCACACGGTCACAAACGGCGCTTTGGAAAAGAGCCTGAGCACCTGTTCTACTGTCTTACCCTTCTTGAGCCGGTCAAGTGCGTTCACCTGCAGCACGCGACGATAGAGGTGATAATTGAGATACTCGACGTAGAGAGTTCCCGCGACACCAACCACAGCCACCAGGAGAGGCGCATAAAGCCGCCCCATCAGCATCAAGATCGGCTCGTAGGTGGAAGGAAGTACCGGAGATGCGGGTCCGTTGACCCACACGGTCACGATTGCGAATCCAACCATCCCGCCGGCAGGGGGCACCAGCAGCGTGAGTGGTATCGCCAGGAGCGCTGCTACCCCGGACAATCGCAACACGCCATCCCAAATGGGATTGCCGTAATGCTGTCGGAACAGTCTATGGAGAAGTGTCGGGTGATCGTTCCCGGGCACTCATACCTCTTCGTGTTGTCCTTGCATCCCGCTCACGACTGGCCACATCGACTCAGCATGCGGCGGCGCTGACCCGCAGTCACCATCTCGGCCATCACGACCGCCCCTGCTAGCCGCGTGACGAACGCGTATCCATGCGCATCGCCAGTGAGCCAGCGTTCCCACTCGAGCTCGTCGAGCGCGCGCTCGGCGCGCTCAGTAGGCACGTCGGCTGCCCTGGCCAGCATGTCAACCACCTCTCCGCCACCCACAACGGCCACGGCTCTGAGCAGCGCTTGGGCATCTTCTGAAAGCGTTCTGAACCTGGTGCGAAGCGCAGCCGCCACCGTTTCAGGCAATTCGCCCGGCATAGTCTGGTCCAGTGTACGAGATCTATCCGGCCATACTTGCTTCGTGACGTCATCCCGTATCCGAAGACCCGCCTGAACGGCGCGCACCAGCTCCACAGCCAGAAACGGGATACCCGCAGTGTCAGCGATCACGCGCCGGCTCAGTCTGGACCTTGCCTCCTCATTGTAGTCTGGGAAGGCCCACCGCACCAACTCGACCACGTCGTCAGTATCGAACAGACCTGTCTTCACAATGGAACCGTTAACGCCTCGGCCCGCCTGTTGTCCAAGCGCGTCCAAGGCCGGCGCCCCGGGTCCTGCCGATGCGGAAAGCAGCGCGCACACGCGTGCCTCACCCGCCCGTTGGACGATAGCTCCGATGTCATCGATCACCTCGGGATCGGCACGCCCTGCATCGTCCAGCACCAACAACACTGGCCGACTCTCGGCGACGGCGAACACGGCCTGAACGAATGGTCTGTCGCTGGAATCTCCATCCCTCCCGGCA
>JBDHHP010000067.1:0-22433 GCA_039589275.1 Gemmatimonadota bacterium
CCGGAGCGGCAACCCAACTAACATTCGCCAACAGCGACCTTCTCGACCGCGTGAGGATGGGTCGTGTAGTGGAGCGGATGGTGCCGACCACGGATCATAAGGAGATGCCTGCCTGGGTGATCTATCCTCCGGATTTTGATCCCAGCCGGCAGTATCCCGCCCTGCTCTTTGCCAAAGGCGGTCCCCAAGGAGCAATGAGCCAGACTTTCTCGTATCGCTGGAACTTCCAGATCATGGCGGCGAACGGGTACATCGTCATTGCCCCTAGCCGAAGAGGCTCGTCGAGCCTGGGTCAGGCGTGGGAAGAGCAGATCTCTGGCGACTGGGGTGGCCAGGCAATGCAGGACCTGCTGAGCGCGATGGACGATTTGGCCAGCGAGCCCTACGTGGATGCTGACAGACTTGGAGCGGTCGGAGCCAGCTTCGGTGGTTACAGCGTATTCTGGCTCGCGGGCAACCACGCTGGCCGGTTCAAGGCGTTCATCTCGCACGACGGCGTCTTCAACCTTGAGAGCATGTACGGGTCCACTGAGGAGATGTTCTTCGTGAACTTCGATATGGGCGGGCCTTACTGGGAGAACGCCGACAGCTATAGGCGGTTCTCACCACATCTGTCTGTCGGCAGTTGGGACACGCCAATCCTGATTGTGCAGGGTGGGCAGGACTTCCGGGTTCCCGAATCGGAGAGCATGCAGGCCTTCACTGCCGCCCAGCTCAGGGGAGTCCCGAGCCGCCTACTCTACTTCCCAGATGAGAATCACTGGGTGTTATCAGCTCAGAACGGGATTCTCTGGCAGAGGACCTTCTTCGATTGGCTGGATCGTTATCTGAAGTGAGTCGGATGGTAAGGCGGTAGGGCGGTAGCTGTTCCGCCCCACCGCCTTACCGCCCTACGCTGCGAACGGCTCGTCTATCGACGGGCTCTGCTGCGTGAACAGACGCCCACCCTCGTCCGTGATGTACATGCAGTCCTCTAGTCGGACTCCGAATTCGCCGTAGATATAGATGCCCGGCTCGTTGCTGAAACACATCCCGGGAGCGAGGGGAGTCTTGTTTCCACGAACCAGATTGATCCACTCGTGACCGTCCAACCCGATTCCATGACCCACGCGATGGAAAAAGAACTCGTAGTCGGTGCCGAACCCCGCGTCGGTGATCACCTTGCGGGCTGCTGCATCCACGTCCTCGCAGGGAACACCTACCTGAGCCGCCGCTAGGGCGGCGTCTTGTGCCTGCCGCTCCACAGCCCACACGTCGCGCTGCCGTTGCGTCGGCTCGCCAAACACGATCGTCCTGCTAATGTCCGATCTGTATCCATCGACGCCGCAGCCGCCGTCGACCAGGATGATGTCCCCTTCCCTTAGGGATTGGGGCTGGCTACTGCCATGCGGGAAAGCCGAAGCTTCGCCAAACTGTGCTCCGGCGCCTCCCGTAACTCCCAACGCGCTGAAAGCGGCCCTGAAGTTCTGCCCCAGCTCTTCGCGCGGCATTCCTTCGTATGCCGTCTCAAACCCTGCCCTGTAGGCCTCGATCGTGATATCGTTGGCCCGCTGCATGAGTGCGAGTTCGGTGGCCGATTTGATGCCTCGGCAGCCGATCGTTACGGGATCAGCGCTGACAAACTGAGCACCGCTCTCCTTGCGGACCCCATCAAACAGGAAGAATCTGCACCGCTCCTCGAACCCAATGGACCCTCTTCTGATGCCGCGGTCGCTGAGAACCTGAGCTACGCGTTGATACGGACTCTCGTGCTCCTGCCAAACACGGACATCGTCGCCAAACTCGATGAGTTCACGGGCCCTTTCCTCCTCAAACGCGGGACAGACCCAGGCAATGTCACCACTGGCCGGCATCACTGCCGCGAACATGCGCTCACTCTGTCCCCACCTCACTCCCGTGAAGTAGAACATGCTCGTGCCGGAATCGAGGAACACGGCGTCGATACCGTTCTCTTGGATCGCGTCTGGCACGTCCGATCCCCCCTGCACGGCACAGGCTGAACTGGTGCCCACTGCAACTGCCCCTGCCGTGCCCGCAGCAACCTTGAAGAAATCTCTTCTACTAGTGCTCATTTGTGTGATGCTCCTGATCGAGAGGGATTGCCCCTGGCCCGAGGGGCCGAGTCATGACAAGAGGTTTCTGTTTCACCGGAGCGTCCTGCGCATGACCTCTTCCAACGTATCGGGATTCAGAACTTCCATCTCCACGCTGGAACCGTCTACGTGAAAGAAGACCAGCGCATTCTGGGTTGTGAATCCGCTCACAAAGGGTGTCCACGGCGTTCGTTCCTGGGCGTAGTACGGCGCGCCGGCCGCCCCGTTGTTCACCTGGTACATGGTGCGCGACAGGTCGATCTCATCGAACGGGTAGTCTTCAGGGTATATATCGGTTTCAGACGTCAACTCGAGCAGGTTGTAGTTGTGCTCGTCACCCGTGAGGATCGCCAAGACCTTCCGGCTCCTGTTGACTGCAACGTCCAACAGTTGATCTCGCCGCTGAATTATCCCGACTTTGAGCGGCACTCCCGCTACAAACGCCGTTTGTGTGAAATCACCGCTGTACCACATGTCGTCGATTACGTGCCCACCGTTGGGAAAGAACGGCGTGTGGAGTGTCACGAATACGTGGTCGACGTTCTCATCCTGCTCCAGTTGAGCCACCGTTTCCTCGAACCACCGCAGTTGATTGTCCATTATGAAGCCGTGGATGTTGCCGCTGGTGATTCCTACGGCGCCTGTCGACGGCGCGTACCAGTAGTCGGAGTTGAGCACAATCATGGCCACGTTGTCGTACGTGTAGTAGAAGACGTTCTCTTCGTACGAGGGGAAGTCGATCCTATTCGGGTTGGGATCGTAGATGGCACCGTCCTCACTTGCAGGTCCATTCTCCGGACTCACGAAGTTGCGGGCGAACACGGCCTCAGCGGATTGAGCCTCGTATGGAAATCGATCGACCGACAGGAAACGGCGCCGTGAACTATCGGCGAATACCCTGATGAGCGCCTCATGGTTTCCCATGGTGACATAGACGGGAAAGTAGTGCCAGTATGGTTCAACTGCCCGCTTCCAATTCGCATACTGCAGATCGGTTTCATCTATGGTGCTCAGGTAGCCGTTGATCAGATCTCCGGAAAACTGAGTGAAGGCCACTTCCTTGAAGGCGTTCAGCGCCATGATCTTGCGCATGACGTAAAAGTTCGTCCCATGCAGGTCCCGTTCTCCACCCCCCTGTCCAGAGCGCGAATCGCTCGAGTAGGAGAACGTGAATGCACTCCGCGTCCCAGGATTGGGGGCGGTCTTGAACGAGAAGACAGCCCGACTGTCAGCGTACGCGACTACGTACTCGTGCTCCGTGTTCGGGGCGAGGCCGGAAACCGGGATCTCGTGATACCGAGTCGGGTTGGTGTCGGAGAACTCGCGTTCGGAAATGACGACGACGGCGCTGACCTCTTCATTGGTCTCAAACGAGATCACGGCTCCGTTTGGGGTCACACGATTCACGAAGGGGCCCTCCACCAGAGTCGGTCCAATCTCAAACGGGCCCGTTCCGCGGAAAGAGACCCTGCCGTCGTACAGTAAGTCGCCCTCATCATTGGCCACACGGTATCCGATGACACCCCGGCCAGATTTTCCCCACCCCACCATGTCATAGTATCCGGACAGCCGATTCCTGATATCGATTGCTGCCTTACCCTGGCGAATCGGCGCTGGCGTGCGGAAGAACACGGGAAACGGGTGCCTCGAATCTCCTTCAGGCACAAAGCCATAGTAAAGGGTACCAGCAAACGTCGAGTCACCGAAATCGAACTCGATGCCAACGTCGGTGCCGCTCGGGTTACCCTTCATCTGATGTAGGGTGTACCGAGGAGCCAGATTCACCTCGTGGTATTGGGTGCCGTCATACTCGAAGTACAGGCTTCCGGAGCTCGATACCAATAGGTTTGAGTTCACGTCGGGCACGGACGCGACTGAGGGCTCTTGCGCTACAACCGACGCAGTGGTGAAGCCGAGTCCTAGCATCACCGCCGTCGAGAGTTTCATCGTCTTCATGCGGCTATTCATGTCTCCGTTCACGGTCTGTTGGGACCTCATCCAAGCCCAGCCTCCAACTCGACATCAACCCACCCCAATAGCCTCTTCGGCCGGCACCCCCTGATCCAACTCGCTGTAGTCCAGCTCAGACCCCCTCAGACTATGGGGAATCAGGTACACGACCATCATGACGACCGTCGCCAAGATCACTGAGAGCCTGCTCAGACCCTCTCTTTGGCGCGGCCTGGTTCCGATGAACCAACAGGCAAAGACCCACACGATCCACATCAATAGGGTCTTGTTGTCGGTCAGATCGTATCCCAAGGGAAATCCAGTCCAATAGGCGCCAAACGCAGTGTTCTGGACTATCGGCCCCAGAACCATGCCCCCAACGGTCATGAGCACGAGAGTCGTCCAGGCCAGGCTTCGCATCCCCCCGGGGTCAAAGGCAGCAGCCAACGCCGCTCTCATGCCGAATAGCACAGCGAAGAACATCATGAAGACGTGGGGCAACAAGACGTAAAGCGGCGTGTAACCTTTGAAGCGGATGATCACGTTTTCCCCGGTCGATCCGGGAATTCTGACATCACCTGTGACTGCGTTCAAGACGAAGTAATATTCCAGCTTACCCGCGGGCGGCTGTACAGGCAGACGAGCTCCCAGTCTGCCATTCTCGAGCTCCAGCGGGATGGTCGTGAACTCGTCGTTGGTAGGGTACCGTTTGTAGAACAAGGTACCAGTCACGCCAGAGCCCGGATCAGGGACCGATGTGAGCGTGTCGTGGGTTGAGTACGCGCTGCGTATCAGCCTGTACTTGTGGACCTGACCTGCCAGCTCGTACTCGCCGCGCAGTCTGTAGGTCGGCCCAGTGAGCCTCTGGTACACTGCGGACGTGAGCATCAACACAACGGCAAGTATCCACAGGGTGATCCGGATGTAGCGTGGCGCTCTCTTCCACTCCTGCGTTTCGTTCACAGTGGTCCCTTTGCCCTGGTCTCTGGAAATCAGTTGCTCATCAGACTCGGGCGCCTACGCGGAGGCGCACACTGTACACAGTCTGAAGTCGGCGGTGAATCTAACCAGTGAATTGGGCCGTGGAACCCAGGCTGAAGAAAGGCCAGACCCGGCGGCTCCGCTACTCCCGGGTTTCTCTTAGTAGACGCTTCCGCTCTGCTGGTGAGAATCTCTCGATGGCGTATCTCAGGGTGGTGCGCGAGACGCGCGGGCCGTGCAGCCGCAGAAACCGCTCGAGTCGCTTCATGTCCGTCTTGCCGGCCTCCCGCAATAGCCAGCCACACGCTTTCTGGACTAGGTCTTCTGGATCATCCAGCATTCGCTCCGCAAACCTGTACGCCACGTCCAAATGGAGTCCTCGCCGCGCTGGTTTCACCAGACCCACAAGAGCGGCACGCCGCAGCCAGAGATCCGGCGACTCGGTCCAATCCATAACCGGGTTTGCCAGTTCCGGGCGATCTGTTAGAAGAGGAGCGAGCACCTCGCAAGACAACCCGTCAATTGTAGCCCAGTTGGAGCAGTGATCCTGTTCGATCCAACCCTGCAACCGGCCGAGCAGATCCTCGGCAAATGCCCGTTTGAAGCGGCCCAGCAGCAAGAGTCCGACGGCTTTGCCCTCGAGCTCGTCGCCTCTGATCATGATGTCGCAGAAGGCCAATGCGTCGGGCAGTTTCCAGGCCCCACGAATTCGATTGAAGGCATCTTTCTCGATCGAGCGCGTCACGCTAGACTTGACTCCATAGAAGCGCACCGCTTCGTTCGCTTTGAAGAAGCGGAGGCTTCGTGCTGCGGTCTCAGAACTTCCTGAAGATGCGAGGCTTTTCCGAACCTGACGGGCCAGTTGTGACGGTGCTGGGACTCCCATGGGTATGCCAAGAAGCTAACAGATTGGGCCGCTAGGGAGTCTTAAAGATACAAGGAGGGATCCGAGTAAAGCCGCCTGGGGCGCCCTACACGGTACCGCCCTCCGTCCCACCGCGGGGACAGTTTTGACGAACATCAGAACCTTAAGCCGTTGATAATCTAGTACTTATGTTGTGGCACGCATCTCGCTATGCTTCGTTAGCGGAAGGAACAAATCGCCCCCAAAACCTGTCTTGTAGTACGGTCGCCCTAGCAACGAAGCTGCCAGCACCGCCGTACTGGTCGCGCAGATCTTGGAGAATTACATGGGATTCTTAAACCGCCACGCAGTCGCTGCCCTCATGGCAGTAGCCGTCGGTTTAACTGTCGCACCGGTCGCTCAAGCTCAGTACTTCGGCCGGAACAAGGTTCAGTACGAGGAGTTCGAGTTCAACGTGCTCGAAACGGAGCACTTCGACATCCACTACTATCCCGAGGTGCCCGTAGAATACGCGGCACTGATGGCTGAGCGGTGGTACGAGCGTCTCTCGCGCCTGCTGGACCACGAACTCGAGGGTCGCCAGAAGCTAATTCTGTACGCGGCCCACCCCCACTTCCAGCAGACCAATGCCTTGGGCGGCCAAATGGACGAGGGAACCCAGGGTGTCACCGAGCTGCTCAAACGGCGAATCGTGCTGCCGTACCTGGGACCGCTCAAAGAGACGGACCACGTTATCGGCCACGAATTGGTGCACGCGTTCCAGTTTGACATCACGGGTGAAGGTACTGGAACGCTCATCGAGGGAGTGCCCGGTGCAGCGCGGATGCCGCTTTGGTTCGTCGAAGGCATGGCCGAGTACCTGTCCGTCGGGCACTATGATTCGGAAACCGCGATGTGGATGCGGGCCCTGGTTTCTCAGGACGTGCCAACCGAGAAGCTGATCTCTACCAACTTCCATCCCTATCAGCACGGGCAAGCCCTGTGGGCCTACATTGCAGGCCGCTACGGTGACGACGTTGTGGGCAGGCTGCTCAAGGCCGCTCGCACAACACCCAATGCGGGTGGAGCGTTCCAACGCGTGTTGCGGATCCGGCCGGAAGTGCTGCTCACCGAGTGGCTAGACGACACGCGAGATCTCTATGAGCCTTTGGTGGCTCAGACAGAGAACCCGCCACCATCAGACGATATGCTGGAGACCGGTCCAGTGGCGACCTTCGGCAGGGGCTGGCCCTACGGCAGCGCCATTCTGTCTCCCACGTCGGGGTCGGGACGATACAACATCTCTCCGTCGATCAGTCCGGATGGCAGCGAGGTGGTATTCCTGTCCGAAAAGGACATGTTCGCGATAGAGATGTACTTGGCTGACGCCAGGGACGGGCGCGTAACAAAAAAGATCGTTAAGACCGCGGTGGACCCCCACTTCGAGGGCCTACAGTTCATTCAATCAGCCGGTGCCTGGGATCGTACAGGTCAGCTCTTCGCGTTCGCCGCAGTCCGCAAAGGCCAGCCCGCGCTATCGATCTTGGATGTGAAGAGTGGTAAGAAGGTGCGTGAGGAGGTCTTCAAGGAACTGGGCGAGATCTTCAACCCAACGTGGTCACCAGATGGCCGTTACGTCGTCTTCACGGCGATCGCGGGTGGAGTATCAGACCTCTTTTCCTACGACCTCAACGAAAGCGAGCTGCACCGTCTGACCAATGATCCGTATGGTGACCTTCATCCTGCTTGGTCACCTGATGGGTCTACCGTTGCCTTCATCACCGAGCGCTTCACCAGCAACGTCACCAGCATGATGCATGGTGAGTACACGCTGGCTCTCATGGATCCTAGCACGGGCGCAATCCGAGAGCTGGAAGCGTTCAACAAGGGTAAGCACATCAACCCGCAATGGTCACCTGATGGGAAGAGCCTCTATTTCATCAGCGACCAGAATGGCATCTCAAACGTCTATCGGATGGACTTGGAATCGCGCCAGATCTTTCAGGTCACAAATGTGTTCACGGGAGTCTCCGGCATTGCCCCGCTGAGCCCGGCCTTGTCGGTTGCAGCCGAGACGGGGGAGATGACGGTCAGTCTGTATCGAGGCAACGGCATAGAGATTTTCCGGATCGATGACCCCGAAGTCCTCGCAGGTCGTCCCGTTATCGACTCGTACGAAGGAGTCGACCCTGCGGTATTGCCGCCGGTCAACCGCACAACGAATGAAGTACTTGCACTCATCGACAACCCGTTTTTCGGACTGCCTGCGGATACGAGCTACGCCAGCGCACCGTACAGACCTGGCCTGGGATTGGACTACATATCGCAGCCATCGCTGGTAGTAGGGGCTGACAGATTTGGCACATACATCGGTGGCGGCGCGTCGCTGTTCTGGAGTGACATCCTCGGCGGGCACAATCTCGCTACGGCACTGCAGGTGAACGGCGGTGTCAAGGACATCAACGCCGCAGTTGCCTACTCCAACATGTCGCGTCGACTGAACTGGGGCGTGACTGTACAGCAGTACACGTACACGTATGGCGGGTATTTCACGTCCATCTCTCGGGACCCCAACACCGGACAGATCTTCTACGTCGATCAGATCTTGCGACAACGGCAGATCAGCCGGGAGGTCGGCTCTGTCGTTTCGTACCCGTTCAGTCGCGTAAGCCGACTCGAGATGACTGCTGGGTATCGCAACATCACCTACGATTGGGAACTGCAGACGGATTATGTGTCACAGTTCGGCGAGCTCTTCGACCGGGAGAAGACTCAGTTGGAGTCACCTAGCGCCCTCAACTTGGGTCAAGCCAGCACGGCGCTGGTGTACGACAACTCGTACTTCGGCATCGCGAGCCCGATCCTGGGGCAGCGGTACCGCATCGAGGCAGCCCCCACAATCGGGAGTCTCGACTTCTGGACCGCACTCGTCGACGTACGCAAGTACGTGATGCCGGTAAGGCCTTTCACATTGGCCGGACGCATATTGCACTACGGACGCTACGGACAGGGTGGCGGAGATCAGCACCTGCAGTTTCTCCACCTGGGGTACCCCGGCATGGTTCGGGGCTACGATTACAGCTCGTTCAGTGCCTCCGAGTGCAGCACTGACGGCACTTGCCCCGTCTACGACCAGCTGTTAGGCAGCCGGCTGCTCGTAGGCAACCTCGAGCTGAGATTCCCACCGTTCGGCGTGTTGGGTCTGGGCAGCGGGATGTTCGGGTTCCTGCCGATCGAGATGGGGATCTTCGCCGACGCAGGGATCGCGTGGGGCAGCGATGACTTCTTCGGAACGCCCACACCGGACTTCGACGAACGTGCGTTCTTCTTGGGCGGCGATCGCAAACCGGTGTACAGTGCTGGCGTCTCATTCCGGTTCAACATGTTCAACTACCTGATTCTGGGACTGGACTGGGTCAAACCGTTCCAGCGCCCTGATAAGGGCATGTACTTGCAGTTCACGATGGTGCCAGGGTTCTAGACCCGACGGACACTCGGTCCAGCCGGAAGGGCGCCCCGTACGAGGGCGCCCTTTCCTTTTCGTAAATAGAAACCGCACGTGGGCCTATTAAGCGTTCAGTATTCGCTGCACCATTCGCTGAGCCGCATACAACGGTGATTCACCGTTTCCGCCCGCTTCCACGAGGATCTCGGTCAGTCTGCCCTCTATCTCTCGGACTCGGTTCTCGACTTGCTGGTCCGTCATCGAACCGGAGTCGATTGCCGGCAGCGCAATAGCCCCTCCGGCATTGATTACATAGTCTGGCGCATAGAGGATGCCGCGATCGTGCAGTCGATCAGCGTCATCCGGTTCTGCAAGTTGGTTGTTGGCCGCACCTGCTACTATGCGGCACTGCAGCTGTGGAATTGTATCGCTGTTGATGGTCGCACCCACCGCACAGGGCGCGAAGACATCACACCTGCGAGCGTACACCAAATGTGGTACCACAGTCTCCACCTCGAGTTCGGTGGAGACTCGCCAGGAGACCGCTTCATCTAAGTCGCTTACGATGACCTCGGCGCCTTCCGCCAGTAGCCGCCGGGCTAGCGGCTCGCCTACATCCCCAACCCCTTGGATGACAACGCGGCGGCCGGACATATCCGGACTGCCAAACACGTGCTGCAAGGCCGCGCGCATGCCCGAGTACACCCCCAAAGCGGTGTAAGGCCCCGGGTCCACTGCCCTGTCGTTGCGCATACCCCTGACCCATTGGGTCACTTCTGCCAGGACAGCCATATCATCGGGAGTTGTGCCCAGGTCTTCACCAGCCGCGTAGGTCCCGCGCAACGAATCCACCAGGCATCCGAACCGGCGCATGAGACCGGCCCTGTTTGGTGGATCGAGTGGGCCGGGAACTGCAAGTACCGATTTCCCTCCCCCGAACGCCATGCCGGCGGCAGCCCATTTGTACGTCATGCCTTCCGCGAGACGCATCGCATCCAACAAACCGTCTTCAGGCGTCTCGTACACGCGCATGCGGCAGCCGCCAATCGCCATACCGAGCTTCGTGCTATGGATTGCTATGAACATCCATGTCCCCGTTGGCTGGTCATAGCTGACCACCACGGACTCGCCGGACCAGTTCCGAATCAGCTCCTTCATGCGGAGAAAGATACGATGGCCTGGACGCCCGGCAACCGAGTCCAAACAGCTCCATCTCCCGGGATCTTGACGGTTTGGTGCTCGCTCGCCACGCTGTACAACATGGCCCCAACAACGGTGTATCACGATGCGTATCCCGAGGACGACCTCAGATGAACGCGTCTCACACGGCTGTCGTGAAGACGGGGCTGATCACGGCCGTCCTCGCGGCTGTTCTCACAGCGTCCGGTTCAGCGGCCCTGTTGCCGGTTGCGGCACTCGCACAGGCTGCGACTGCCGACTCGCAAGAGATCATTCGTCAACTCAGATCAGCTCAGGCTCGAGTCGAGCGCACCAGGTACAGACACCTACCGGTCTCTTTCGGCTACCCTTCGGGCCGCTGCGACGAACGTGTGGGCCGCTACTGCTACTGGCACAACGCCGATGATTCAAGGAGTTGGGAGCCGGCCCACCGCGACGTTGTACGGGAAAGAAACCGATTCCTGGCGCTACTCGACTCTGCATCGCTGTTGGTACCGGGAGATCGGTGGTTGGTAGGGCAGCGCGTCCGCTACCTTGTCGAAGCGGACAGCATCGGTGCCGCGCTAGTAGTGGCTCAGAACTGCCGAGCAGAACCCTGGTGGTGCCAAGCTCTCCGGGGGTACGCCCAGCACGCGGCGGGGGACTTCGAGGCTGCCGCTGACGGTTTCACTAGTGCTCTCGGTGCAATGTCGGCGGAGCGACGTTGCGAGTGGAACGACATGTCGCTGCTGCTTCGGGAGAACCTGCGCAAAGAGTACGATGAGCTCCAGTGCGATGATCGCGACGAGTTCGAGTCACTTGTTTGGTGGCTTGCAGACCCACTTTACCTGGTGGCGGGCAACGAACGATTGACCGACCACTACACTCGGCTCGTGCTGGACGAGATCCTCTCACAATCCGAGACCGTTCGCCGCAGCAGATGGCGCGACGACAACCGCGAGCTGTTGATCAGATACGGACAGATTGTCGGGTGGGAACGATCCCGCTCCCGTGGCGCATCGATCAGCAGTGACAACGTCGTAGGCCACCATCGCAAGGGCGGATTGTATCTCATCCCAACCGCACGATTCGTTGCCGACCTGTCGACCATTGAACCCGGTACCTGGGACCTAGAGCCCGAACGACCCCGCGCTGCATACGCCCCTCCCTATGCCACAGAGATGGTGTGGCTGGTCCATCAGATCTCGCTGTTCAAGCGTGGCGACTCCGCCGTAGTCGTCGCAACCTTTGCCGTACCACAGCCATCGAATGCCGCGGACTCAGCACCCTCGGAAGATGCAGACTCCCTGGTGGCTGCCCTAGTGCTTGCAGCCGACTGGTCTGCGCCACCTGCTGAGCAGAGGCGTCTGGGTCAGGGTAGCATGGCCGCTGTTGCACCCTTCGCACCGACGATGGTAAGCGTCGAGGTGCTGTCCCGTCGCGACTCGGTAGCGGCACGCGCACGCTACTGGCTCGACATCCCTGAGCGGATCGGACCTGGCGATGGCCCGCTCTCGATGTCCGACATACTCCTTTTCGATGGACCCCCGGATTCTGTACAACAGTTGGCATCGGTTATCGAGCATGCGCTCCCACCCGGTCCAGTCGAGCGTGGGGCGAGGCTTGGACTCTACTGGGAGGTGTACGGCGTTGACGCGGTACCGGAACTTGCCACTGTGTCGCTCACTGTGGAGAAGAAAGGTAAGGGTATCTTCCGCAGAGCTGGGGAGTGGCTCGGCCTGGTGGGCGAGAGAAGAGACCGGATCGAGATGAGCTGGGAGGAAGAGCTCGCCCCAGCAGCCTACGCCACTCGCGCAATGACGGTGCAACTGTCACCAGAGATGCAAGGCGACTACGTCGTTACCATAGGAGTCCATCTCTCCAACGGCAGTGAGACCAGCGCGGCCCGCAGCATTGAGATCCACTGAATCTCGCCTTGGGTTTGTGACCGGCGGGAGTGACGGGTATGATTGTTGGTGGACTCTCACCCGGACGCCACATCGATCCAGGCGATCGGGCATTCGTCAACCAAGACCGACGTTGGAGGTGGAGTTGCGAACCGTACTACCGGCAATCCTCGTTGTCGCACTGGGCTCATGCGGTGGAGCGCAGGTTCATGAACTGGCCGAACTCCCTGGTGGTGCTCAAGCCATATCCCTGTTGGGCGACACGCTATACCCGGTACAGGCCGCGGCCGAGGTGCAGCAGCGCCGCGAAGAGCAGCTTGCCGAAGCCATGTCCGATCATCAGATCGATCCGCACGACGCCGATGCGCTCATCTGGGTGGGGCGGCGTCAGGCCTATCTCGGCAACTACAGGCAGGCCATACACGTATACTCCCAGGGAATCGACGAACATCCACAAGACGCCAGGATGTACCGTCATCGAGGTCATCGGTACATAACACTGCGCATGTTCGATGAGGCAATCGCCGATTTCCAGCGTGCCGTCGAGCTTACTGCCGGTCAGGAAGATGAAGTCGAGCCTGATGGACAGCCGAACGCGCTGAACATCCCGACAAGCACACTGCAGTTCAACATCTGGTATCACCTGGGGCTCGCGCAGTACTTGAAGGCTGACTTCGACGCTGCCCTGTCGTCGTACCGTGAATGCATGCGGGTCTCGGACAACCCTGACGCCATCGTGGCGACGAGCCACTGGCTTTACATGACGCTCAGACGGTTGGGACAAGTGGATGAGGCGGCGGCAGTGCTGGACCCAATCACCGCTGACATGGAGATCATTGAGAACGACGCATACCATCAGCTGCTGCTCATGTACAGGGGAGAGATCAGTCCCGACGCACTATTGGGCCCAGAGGAGGACGCGGTCCAGTCCGCAACTGTCGCCTACGGTGTAGGCAACTGGTATTACTACAACAGAGATGAAACCAGGGGCATGGAGATCTTCCGCGACGTCCTGGCCGGAGAAGGGTGGGCAGCGTTCGGCTACATCGCGGCCGAGGCCGAGGTGGCGAGCGCGAGTTGAACAGCGCGGTCGACGGATGCTCTTACCGTCGACCGCTAGCTGTTCATAGCAGAAACGTCCGGTCGGTCAATTACGCCTGATCGACACGCCGCCGTTGGTCGTCGTGACCTTGATCAACGCACCCCCCTGCCCCAACTCCGTTCGAAGCCGGCGGTCTATTCGGCCGCTCACGGTGATCGGGAAGTCCACCGACAAACCACCATTGGTGGTGCCGGACTCCAACATGGCGCTGTAGCCCTCGGGAATTCCGAGCTTCACACCACCATTGGTAGTGCGCACGTCCAGTCCCTGCCCTTCCCACGAGTCGCCCTGCAACTGAATCTTGAGACCACCGTTGGTCGTGCGACCCCTCACATCCCCACCCACACCGATCAAGGTGACACCACCGTTGGTCGTGCTGAAATCGAGCGCCCCACTCACGTCCTCGATCGATACTCCACCGTTCGTGGTGTTGAGCGACAGATCGTAGCGGTGCGGGACTGAGATTCGGTAGCTCACCGACCAGGACTCGCGCCGTTCGGTGCGCGGGCCTCGGGCTTCCAAGGTGGCCCCACTCGCTGCGATCCGCACTTCGTTCAACAGCTCACGCGCGATGTCATCAGTCCGCGCTTGCCCCTGGACCCGGGCCAACACGCTGATTTCATTGCGCTCCCATCCCGTCACGCTGATTCCCCCATTCGGGCTGGCGTCGACGTTCCTCAGTTCACCGGGCGACAGGGAGAACTCACGTACCTCACAGGCCCAGCCGCGGTCGCGGTCGGAATTGTCACGACACCATTCGTGCTGCACCGTTGCCGTCTGCAACGTGGCGGTGTGCTCCTCCACGTGGACTGCGTGCTTGCTCTCAGCGTGAGTGCTAGCCATTACGGCATGCTTGTGTTCTCTGCCGGGAGGGTTGACGGCCCATGCGACCCCTGCAGCGGCCAGGGCAACGGGAACGACGTAGTATCGAATACTCATGAGTGTTGCTCCGTGTAGGTCCTCTACACCTGTGTTAGACGCACTTGAGGAACAAAACGTTGCGTTGGAGCGTTGGGTTTCAGGTCAGGCTGGCGGCTGCCAGCGGTCAGCTGTCAGCTTACCCCGCTTGCGGGCCGGGGTACCTGCAGTTAACTAGCGGTGAAGCGGCGATGGCACCGTGCCTCGCCAAGGGAGGTATCATGTCCGTTCGGCCTGAGCGTTCCGTTCTCCTTCTCGTCGCGCTCTTCTCAGTGGCGTGCGCCAGTTCCCGATCCGATGGCCCCGCGCCGGATCACGACGATACACACCCGGAGGCCAGCAGTGATGGAGTCGAACCGCGGGCTGGCGCTTTCATCCTGAGTGGCTCGGCTCTTGACGATGGACGGGGTTCCCTGCTCAGCGCAATGCGGGGGAAAGTGCCCAATCTCCGGATCCACCTGTCCTCGAGCCAATGTCCCCAGATCAGCCTTCGCAGCCACGTCACGTTCGAGACGGTGGTGGAACCCCACATCTACGTAGACGGGACGCGGGCCACAGACACGTGCATCCTGGAGTCACTCCGGAGCCAGGACGTGGAGTTGGTGGAGATCTACCCCATGGGGTTCACGACGCGTCCCGGTTACGGCACCCACGCCCACGGGCTCATCCTGGTGTTCATGCGCACCGAATAGACCTTAGGTCGAGCCAACAGCCGGATCAAGACGAAGACGCCCCCCGGTACTCCCGGGGGGCGCTTCGGTTGGTGACTGATCGGTAGGAAGCTCTAACGCACGTCCCACCAGACCGGGTCTGTTATCAGGAGACCGCCCTGGCGAGCAATCGCAGCGGCCAGGTTGTCAGCGTTCAACGATTGCTCAATGGGCGGATAGACGAACCGGACCGGGAGCCGGCTGAGAGTATACTGTGGTCCCGGTAGCAGGTTCGGAACATCCGTCCGGCGCCAATCGAACCACGCCTCAGAGCCACACATATACAGCGAGATCCACTTCTGGAGATAGATCTGGTCCAGTCCGCTGTACACCACCGCGGGCTGGGCTAGATAGGTCGCGATCTCCGCATCCGAGATATCAACGGGCGCGCCCATACCGTCGTACTGATTCATGTTCGCCGTGATGGCCGCGGCATACAACGTGGCCGGGTCCGCCGTGATCCAGCCCCTCTCGGCCGCCTCGGCCTGGAGGAATAGGACCTCGGAGTAGGTCATGATCAGAGTCGGGGTGGCAGCCCCGTTGGCGCGCCAGAAGTTGCCCATCCTGGAGAAGTCGCCCAGGGACATCCCCGCAGGGAGGTCGTCCCAGCCGTTCTGGTGACCGCGGTACACGCCGTCCGTCTCCGCGGGCTCGGCATAAAGCGGCAAACGCGGGTCGGCGAACGACAACAGCGTGTCGATTATCGTCTCGCTGATACCGTGGTCGTCCCGGCCCAGGTAGTTCTCGTACAAGGGGTTCTCGTACGGCGATCCCGGCCACTGCAGCATCGCGTTGTCCGCGTTGCTCTGGAAGCCGCCGGCGTTGTACGCCGCCACGAACTCCGTCTGGGCGGTAGCGGGGCTGATCTCCGAGAGCCGCATCGCCAAACGCATGCGAAGCGAGTTGGCGAAGCGTCCCCACAACACGAAGTCGTTGTTGTAGATCAGGTCACCCGCATCGAAACCGTCCCCAGCCGGGGCGAGCATCGACGCTGCGGAGGTCAGGGTGGCGAACAAATCGGTGTAGATAGCCTCCTGGGTATCGTACGCCGGCGTTACGCCCCCCTCCTGCTCGCCTCTCAGGGCCGCGGAATAGGGCACATCCCCCCAGAGATCGGTGACCTGCTGGAAGATCCAGGACTTCCAGATCATTCCCACCGCCTGGTGGTTCGGGGTAGCTGTCTCGACCCCTTTGTCGATAACCGTCTGGATGTCCTTCAGGCTTCCGATGTAAAAGTTCTGAAAGTACGCATCCATCCTGGAGTCGCGCACCTCGCCCTGCTCCTCATCCGGATATTGCAGCTCGACTAGGTGCTGCGGCCAGATGCCGGTGTGCGATTGGTAGAGTGCACCGTGCATACCCTGCTCCACGGCGCCCCGGATCGCCTGGGGCAGCAGGAAATTGGCCGTGACGTCGGTTGGTGCATTCGGGTTCTCATTGATCTCTGTCAATGTGTCGCAGGCGCTCGCGGCCCAGAAGAGACCGACGAGAAGCGCCGCGCGGGCAATGTTCGTTCTCATCATCGTATCCTCTCTCATTTCTGGGACCGTCATTAGCGCAACGAAAGTGCGAACCCGAGACTCCGGGCCGTCGGGAACTGGCCGGACTCGAATCCCTGCACGTTGCTAGCGTCGAAGGCCGTCTCTGGATCGATGTTCGGCATGTTGGGCGACCAGAGGTACAAATTGCGGCCGATCAGGGCAAAGTTCGCTGCTGTGAATCCGCTCCAAGTCACCCATTCCCGCGGCAACTCGAAGCCCAGCCGGACCTCTCGGAGCTTCAGGTAGGTGGCATCGTTGATGCCCGCCTCTTGGATCCCGTAGTTCCTCCCGAAGTAGGACTGCGGGCAGACCATGACGCTGGTGTTCTGACTGCCGTCGGGGAGGATTCCGTCCACGATGATCCCCGGGTCACAATTGTCGTTCTCCCGGCCTCGGAGCGTGGATTCCAACACCCCGGCGTACTCACCGAACCAGTTGGTTACGGAGAAGACGTCACCGCCACGTTGGCCGTCTACCAGCACGCTAAGATCGAACGCACCGAAGCTGAACCGGTTCTGAATGCCGCCGACCCAGTCGGGATTATAGTTGCCCAGGACTTCGCGCTCCGTGTTCTTCTGCGGCATGCCGCTGGCTGTCAGGAGCAGGCGCCCCTGATCGTCGCGGATGTAGCCGTTGCCAAACAGGACACCGTAGGGCTCGCCCAGACGGGCCTCGACGTTCAGGCTCCAAGCCGAGCCGAGGACCAGGGTCTCCAGATCACCGTAAAGCTCGGTGACCTCGGACGTGTTCTTGCTCCAGTTGACCGTCACGTCCCAGCTGAAGTCCCTCGTCCGGAGCGGGTTGGCTCTGAGCAGAAGCTCCCAGCCCTTGTTTTCTACGGCGCCAGCGTTCAGCATCTGTTGATCGTAGCCGCTGGCCTTGGAGACCTCGACGGGGAGAATCTGGTTGATCGTGTTGCGGAAGTAGTAGGTCAGCACGAAGCCCAAGCGCTCATCGAAGAAGCCCAAGTCTGTGCCGACCTCCCACGCAGTGGTTTCCTCAGGCTTGAGATTCGCGTTCGCTAGCCGGTTCGGCACCGCGAACATCGGTGCGTTTCCAAACGCAACCTGTGCGCTGTAGACCGCTCGGAGCTGGTAGGGATCCGCATCATTCCCCACCCGGGTCCAGCTGGCCCGCAACTTCCCGGAGCTGAGCAACGGGCTCTCGAGGCGCATGGCGTCGGTGAAAACGAAGGCGCCGGAGACCGAGGGGTAGAAGTAAGAGTTCAGGGTGTCGGGAAGCGTGGACGACCAATCGTTGCGGCCGGTCAAGTCCAGGTTCAGATAGCCCCCATAGTTGAGGGTCAGGGACCCGTAGATACTTCGAGTCTCTGCCTCCCGAGTATTGTCCCACGGGTCAGGGGCCACCGCGGCGTTGTCGATCGTGTAGATGCCCGGCGCAGTGAGCCGGCTGACCGTGATCCCACTACCCTCGTACGAGTTCCTCCTCAGGTTCCCGCCGACCGTCGCGTCCAAGGTGATGTCGGAGGTGAGCTCCCGGGTCGCGTTCAAGATGAGATCCATGTTCGTCTCAGCCCGGTAGAACAGCTCCTCCCCGAAGGAACCCTCTCCTGCGTCGTCCAGGCTAAACGGTGCGACGACCCGCTTGCGGTGGTCGCGGTACCAGTCCCGTCCGACTCGGCCGGTCGCAGTGATCCAGTCGTTGACCTGGTAGTTCAGACTGAGGTGACCGATCACGCGGTCCCGCTCGTCGTTGTTACCGTTGACCACTGATTCCCAGAAGGGGTTATTATGGTAGTTGTAGTTCCAGTTATATTGGCCGCCGACCTCGCAGTTGTTCGGGCTGTCTTCCGTGCACTCGTAGTTCCGTAGTGCGTCCATGTCCACCTGGCGGCCGAACCACGTGAACGACTGCTGTGGATTGTCGTCGTCGTAACCTGTGCCAGGCCGGTTCTTGCCATTCAGATCGATGTAGTTGAGTGAGGCCTCTGTGATGAGGCGGTTGGAGATGTTGGCCCCACCCTTAACCGCCAACGACCAGCGCTCGATGTTGTTACCCGGAGACATGCCCCGGATGTTCGCGCGGGTGAGCGACAGCCGCACATGGGCCTGCTCGGTAGACCTAGCGATGGCCACGTTCGTGTTCAGGGACTGACCCATCCGGTAGAAGCTCCGAACGTTGTCTGGATGGGCCACCCACGGCTGCTGGGGGCCGGTGAATTGGTCGATCAGCCGCCCATCGAGGGGGGGACCCCAACTCTCATCCACGTGGTCGTTGAGTCCGCCGCCCTTGCCGTCGAGATAGCTGAACTCACCGCCGACACCCTGGCCGTACTCGTTCTGGTAGCTCGGCAGCTTGAGGGGCTCCTCGGCGGTGAAGCTTATGCTCGCCGTCATCCCCAGCCCGCCTGGACCACCCCGGACGCCGCGACCGGACTTGGTGGTGATCACGATGGCGCCGTTCGACGCCCGCGAGCCGTACAGGGCCGCGGCGGCTGGACCCTTGAGCACACTGATATTCTCGATGTTCTCCGGATCGATGTCCCCGGCCGCGTTCCCGTAGTCGATGCCGCCGCGCCAATCGAGAAACTGTTCATTTTGGACATTTCTCGCGCGTTCAGTCATGCTGGCATTGTCGATCGGGACCCCGTCCACGATGAAGAGGGGCTGGTTGTTGCCCGAAATCGAGCTAGAACCCCGGATCACGACCCGTGCGGTGCCCCCAGTCTGAGTGGCGCTCGTGATTTGGACGCCGGCCACTTGGCCGTGGAGAGCGTCGACGAGGTTGAACTCCGGCACTTGGGCCATGTCCTCGCCCTGGACGTCCTGCACGGAGTAACCCAGGGTCTTCTTCTCACGCTCGAAGCCCAGAGCGGTGATCACTATTCCCTCGATACCGATCGCCACCTGCTCCATGTGGACATCCACCCGCTCGGACAGGGGCTCTTCCTTAGCCCTGTACCCGAGATAGGTGAAGACCAGAGCGTCGGCACCCATGGGCACCCGCAGGTTATAGATCCCCCGCTGGTCCGTCATAGTGGTGATCAAGGTTCCCTTCACGGAGACCCGGACACCTGCAAACGGGCGCACCGGTGCCGTCCCCACCGTCACAGTCCCGGTCACGGTGCGCATTTCCTGGGCGCTCAGTGACACGGGGATCGAAACAAGGACGGCGAGGACGAGCATCTTTGCTACTCCAATACGTCTCATGAGACGCTCCTCTTGTGGGAGGGAAGAAAGCCGGCAGGGTGCCGGCGCGAAGTGAGAGTCAGTACTTCAAAGGGCGACGTATATTCGGTGAGGACGGGGTCGGCACACGCAACGGCACCACCCCGCGTTGTGCTGTCTTGTGGATTGACGAGCAAGAGCGCGGCGAACTTGAACGCGATGACGTTGGACGGCATTTCCAAAGGTGCCACCTGCGCTTCAGTGCGTTTGCCTTATTTCCCTGAGGCGGTCAGGCGGTCTCGTCGTCGGGCGGGCGTCCAGAGGGAGGGCGTCTGGGCGGCGGCGGGGCCATTTGTTGACCACCGTTGCTCCTTGTAGACGGAAAAGTTAGGCCTGCCAGACCAGCCCGCAATGACAATAGGGAATCGCTATTTCGGCAGAACAACGACCCGCTACCCGCCAGCCCATGCATGGCGGACCAGCCTTGGGCGCATTGCAGAGCAAATTGCCAGTCAGTGGTGGGCTTACGCCATCACCATGCGATCCCAAAATGCAGATCCAGGTACGTTTCAATTGCCAACGTCACGGCCTCCGCGAAGGCCTCTCGACTCGCCTCTGTATCGCGCACGCCCGTGAAGTTGGCCTCGATCTGGATCCCGCTGACGGTGCCACCATCACGCGAACCGTGGCGCCAGGTGTCGTGCCCTCCGGAGAAGTAGGGCTCACCTCCCGGGTGGGGTTGGGAAGGACTGGGTACCGTGGGAAAGCCGCCTACCTGCAATAGGCCCCCCAGACTGGTCGGCCCCCTTATCAGCCCGACAAACGTCGTATCGGTCTGGGCTGCCAGCGCGCGAATACTACTCTTGGCAATCAGAGAGGCTCCATTCAGCTGGTCGTCCGGCAGGCCCAGTTCTGATCCGGACAACAAATACCCGAGCTCCAGCCGCTGGATGGCATGGCCGTGACCGTGCAGGTCGAGGTAGAGACCGCTGCCGTGCTCGGTCGTGACGGCCTGCTTGGCCTCCTCGATGAAGCCGTGGTATTCCTTCCACGCCCGCTCTGCAAATGGGTTACCCTGCGCTGCCTCAACGACCTCACGGTTGGCATCCAGCTTGGTGCGGTGTAGTCGGCAAATGACGATGTGTGGGTGCCGACCAGTGCGCTGGAAAGCCTCTGCGGCAATCTGCCGGATCAACTCCTGCGTGTTTCTGTCCTGCACGATGACACCATAGGTACGGTCGGGGATCTCCATGGCCTCGACGTACCCACCGTGCGGCGCCGAGACGATTATCGGCAGGTCGCCGGCCAGATACTCCGTGTACTGGTTGCGTCCGTAACTGGTCTCACCCGGGGCGTAGGGAGGCGCACTCTGCGAGACATACACCTCGAGACTCGCGGTTCCCGAAGCACCACCGGACGTAGCCCGGATGGTTGTCGTACCTGAATCCAGAGCCACAGCGCGTCCAGTCCCGGGATCAACCGAGGCTACGGACCCGTTGCTACTGCTCCACGTGACTGCGGCACTACTGATCGACGAGCCGTTGGCATCTCTGACGTTGGCTGCGAACTGCACGACCGCTCCGATACTGTCGAGCAGCCATATCGATGGAGAGACGGCAACGGAGGCAGGGACTGGGGTAGGTTCCGTCGCATCGCCGCAACCAAGTCCCAAAATCGTCGCCGTCGCCAGAAAACGCAGCAACGAGCCACGCGGTCGACCGGTCCTACGCTCGGCCTGCATGTCGCTGTTATGCGGGTAGGCCTATCACCTGCTCTTGTGCCAGGCGATCGACCTCCGCGCTCGAGTAGCCCAGCAGAACTTCCATGACTTCTCTAGTATGCTGGCCCAGGGCCGGCGCGGGCGCCCTCGGGATCTCAGGGGCGGAAGAGAGGTGAGGTGTTGATCGAGCGAAAGTGAAGGTGCCAACCTCTGGATCGTCCACGTCCGCGAGCATGCCTCGCACCTCGAAGTGAGGATCGGCAAAGACGTCCTTGGCTGTGTATACCGGTCCAGTGGGCATTCCCGCGGCGTTCAGCGTATCCACCACTTCATGGCGCGTCTTGTCGGCCATCCAGCCCTCGAGAATCGGCTGTAGGAACTCGGCATTGACGGCGCGGCTAGTTCCGTCGGCACTCCGGGGATCGTCTACCAGATCGGGGCGGCCAACCGCAGCGGCTAGACGCGCCCATACGATGTCGTCGGGGACGTTCAGGGCCACGTAGCCATCCTTGCACTTGAACGCGCCGCGCGGCCATAGGTGCTCTAGCCTGCCTCGCTGTGGCTCCTTACCAGTGATCGAGTAGAGTGCAACCATTCGTTCGTTTAACGCCAGCATATTGTCGGTGAGCGAGACGTCTACCACCTGACCTTCCCCTGTCCTCTCACGCATGAAGAGCGCCTGCATTATGCCATAGGCCGCGATCATTCCCGAGTACACGTCCGCGAGACCGTAAAGCGTAAACGTGGGCGGCTTGTCCTCGAATCCAATCAGATCCATGACGCCGCTCATCGCCTCGGCGACGATATCGAAAGCAGGTCGACTGGAGTATTCGCTCTGATAGCCTGGCAGCCGCCCGAAACCGGAGATCATCGCGTATATGATCCGCGAATTGGCCGATCTCAGGCCGTCATAGTCCAGACCGATCTTCGCCATTG
>JBDHHP010000068.1:0-28334 GCA_039589275.1 Gemmatimonadota bacterium
CCGGACGCACCCGGCAACGCGACTGCCAGGTCGGGTGCGTCGAGTTCGAGCCGGCCGCGCAGCTGCTCGCTCAGCTCGCCCGAAGCAGCGAGAGCGAGGGTGCCCCAACCGACCCTCAACGAGTCGAACGCGTATACGTCTCCATTCGTCCACAGTATCCCCCTCGCTCCGATTTGCTCGCCGCGCAACGCCCCGGAGACTGTGTCTATGTTGACCCGGGCCGAAAGCTTCTCTGACGTGCGACTGCCGGCAACCCGCGTCACCGCTGACAGAGTCCCAGTCCATTCCGCCGAGTCAGGAAAGAGTTGAGCCGGATTGATGTCACTTGCGGTGGCAGCTAGCTGCCACTCGACGGCCGGATTCCAGCGGATCACTCCGTTCGCCTCCAGTGCGCCCCCCAGAAAATTGGCCCGGGCACTGTCAAGGACTACCTGGCCGTCCTGCAGCCGTGCGACCCCCGCAACAGAGAACGGGATGTCCCGCAACAGACCGGCAAGGCGTCTCACCCGTACCGTACCCACCATCCCTGAGTCAGAGCGAACACCGTGCGCCCCCGCGGTGATGCCCACCTCTTGCACCCAATCAGCGGAATCCGGCAGCGGCCCGGCTAGGCTCAGGTCTCGCGCATCCAGTTCGACGCTCCATTCCAGCGCGGGCGTCAGACCGAGCCCGCCCTCTACCGTCACCTCACCGCCAAGGGCCTCGCCCGAACCGGCAACGACCATACTGTCTCGGTTACCATGGGCCCGCGCGCGCAGGCTGCCGACAAGACTTTGGGCGCCGCGGATTCCCGCGGTTCCGTCTATCTCGTAGCTGTCGGGAGTGCCGCTACCGCGAAGTCGACCGCTACTGGTGAACTTCGGCTCCTCCAAGAAGGGCCAGCCGAGGCTCGCCCACTGCAACAAGGCGTCGAAGGTCAGCTGGCCATCAACCATCTTGATGGTTCCTCCACCCGTCATTCTGCCAGGGTTGTCTCGAAAGTCCACGTCGAGACTGTCGACGTGCCAGCTCTCGCCGCGACGACTGAGCAGGGTCCGAGAGTGCGCCGTGCCGATCGCTGCGTGCGTCACTCGCACGTTCGCCACCGTGTTGAACGCGGAGAAGGTTCCGCTGGCCCGCAGTGCTCCACCGACTCGCGCGGGTGCCAGCGCCGAGTCGATGTCCTGCAGATCGAAGTCGGTAGTGGTGAGGCTGGCGGTGAACGTTCGTGAGGTGAGCATACTGTCCAGCTCTGCCACCGCCTCTACCTGCACGGGCTCGACGACATCGTGCCGCAACTCCATCCGGTACATGTCGCCCCAGACTTGACCGCGCCCCACCACCGGGTAGCCACGGACCACGGCCTGCCAGTCAAAATCAAACGCCAGCGGGTACGCTGCACTCATCCGCATGGCACCCACAACGTTGGCCCTGGTTGCGGGACCGAACAGCTCGAACCGCCGCACCGCAAGGCTATCCGCCTCAGCAGCAAAGGCGGCCACGACGGAGTCCACAACAAAGTCCGTTGCTTCTCCTGGGCGCCGCACGATGAGTCTCGCAACTGCCGCCTGCTGTACCCGTACGGACACAGGCAGCGTGATGTCGCGCAGCACCGCCGCCGCCGGTGCCTCCTGCGATTTGCTCTCGGCACTGCGAGTGGAGTCGTCGAGTATTTCGATATTGACCCCGCTCACCTGCAGTTGCGAAACGTTTAGCTTCCGTCGCAGCAACCCAGCCAGTCGCCACGCAATGCGCACCGTGTCCGCGCTGACCACTGCTCCGCCACCAGTGAAGCGCACGTCGATTATCTCGAGTGGACTCCGCAGCCTGCCGCTCATCGCGCCAATCGTTGTTGCCGGAGCGAGGCGCCCTCGCACGTATGCCAGTGCCACCTGCGCGCCCAGACTGGTAGACAGCATCAGCCATACTGCCACGAGGGAGACGACAATGAGTGATGCCAGTACCGCAGCAATCCAAAGCAGCGCGTGTCGGCTCAGGTGCGGCCTCTTCATAAGTCAGGACCCACTGTCACGTGTATCCGCAGAGGGTTCCCGGCCTGACTCAGCGCCACAGCCAAGTCCAACCGCACGAGACCCACCGGAGACAACCAGCGCACTCCTGCACCCAGGCCCTGCTCCAGATTCCGGTTAACCGAGTCCATGGCGTTTCCAACATCGAAGAAACCGGCCACCATGAAGCGGTGGAACAACAGCTGGTCCAACTCTAGGCTAACCACAGCCAACACTCTGCCGCCGATCACGTTCCCCAGGCCGTCGACCGGACCCAGCGAGCGGAACTCGTAGCCGCGAACGCTCTGGTCGCCGCCCGCGAAGAACCGGATTGAGGGCGGCAGCTCGCGCAGCTGTGACGTGACCGTCCCACCCAAGTCGAGCCGGGCCAACAGGCGGGTCTGCGCTGCAATCGCTTGAACGATCTTAGTGCTCGCTCTAACCCGTCCGAACGTGGCGTCAGAGCCGAAGCGTCGGACGGCACCCTGCAGCTCGAAGCGCACACGTGCCCCACGAGTCGGGAACACCCGATCGTTTGCCCTGGTCAACGACCAGCTCGCGCTCGGCATCAAGAGATAAGACGTGCCGGAGTCCGATCCGACTTCGTAGTCCTCGAGCTGGAACGTGAGCCCAAAGGTCTCTTGCCATCGGCCGTGAGAGCGACCGAGGGTGGTTGACACAACGGCGGCGTTGCTCGTGCTGGTACTGGGTGTCAGCCGTGCTAAGCCAGCCGCCAAGCTAAGGACCTGCCGTCCGGGACTGCCGAACGGGATCACGTAGCGCCCCGACACTCTCTTCTCGACCAATGATCCTGAGATCTCTCCCAGTGCTCGATGGCCGCGCCGGTTGAGTCGTCGCAGCTCTACCTGCAAGTTGCCGCGCAGACCCGTGTTGGTGCCGTACCCCACCCCGACCTCGTAGCGCTGCGGCGGGCGTGGGACCAAGTTCACCTCGATCGGCACCTCCAGCCCTCGAGCCAGGTCGCGCCGTGGAACCACCTCCACTCTGCTGAAGTAAGGGCTATCGCTCAGTGCGGACTGCAATCCCAATAACGGCACTGTACTGAACGGCTCGCCGCGGCGGAAGCTAACGTAGGACTCGAGTACGGCGGGATCGATCACGTCCTGGTCGAACGACACGGCACCGAAATGGTATCGCGGACCAGTGGCGAAGGAGAGACGGATCTCGGCTGTGTACGACTTCTGATCCACACGCAGCTCGTGGGTCTCAAACCCGCCGTCCAGGTATCCCAGCTCTGAAGCGACATTGAGTAGTCTGGTTTTTCCCAGCTCGTATGCGACGTGGGAGAGCGGCGCGCCTTCGGTCAGGGGAAACCGCTGCACCGCATCTCGAAATTCCAGTTCACCAGCTCCGTCGCCGGTGACCTCTATCGATACATGCTGCACGGTCACGCGGGGACCAGGGTCCACCGCGTAGCGAGCCGTCCACCGCCTTGGCTCTCTGATGAGATCAGACTCGACCTGCGGACTGTAGTAGCCGAACGGCTGGAGTGCGAGAGCGATTTCGGCCGGCGCGCGCGCGTGAAGTCGCTGAACGCGCGCCTCGTTCACGGCTCTTTCCGACGTGGCGAGAGCGATGCTCAGCGTGGCCAGTGCGTTGCGGCGTTCGGCACCGCTGATGCCGTCGATTTGGATCCGCAACCGTGCCTCCTGTGCACCAGCGCTTGTCGGCATTGCCAAGAACGCAGTGCCCGCAAGGACACAAATCCGCAGAAGCGTGGCTACATACCGCATTGCCCTAACTGGACGGGGTCCGACCACTGATCCGTCGAACGCGAACAACCCGGAGCTATCCCACTGGAGAGATGTCGGTATGACGAGTCTCAGTACAGGATCCGCACACGCCGTAGACGCTCGATGACCGGATGAACCACCAGCCTACTCAACCTGAAGCGTTCGGCAGCATAGTCAACAGGCTCATTGGCAGCTATTCCGTCGACTTGGGCTCGCTCTATCAGGGCCAGGGTAAACAGCGCCTCCAAGATCAACGCGCACGGCTCGATCGGGACGCGGAGAATCCTCGCCAGTTCACCTGCAGTCAACGTGTTGTGCAACACGAAGGCTTTCAGCGAGAACAGGCGCGGAAGATCCAGCTTCTCCAGCTGACTGAAGTTCATGGATTGGACCGGACGGACCGCCACTACATCTCCTTCATCCTCGAATTCGACTGACCTCAGCCAATACAACAGTGTCAATGCGATACCGCCGCCCGCGTGCCTGAAGACACCGTCGAAGAACATCTCCTGCAGGATCTCTTGCTCTCGCTCGTTGGTGCGAGCACGGCGTAGCTTCCGCTTGAGGAGCGGCGAAGGATCCTTCGGAGGCGTAAATCGCGAGGTCATTCCGGAACGGTGATGCCGACCCAGCACGATGTCCTCTGCCTCCTTACGACCTATCTTCGTCAAGCTGAGGGAGCTAACGGTAGCCGTAGACATGCTCGCAGCCTTCTCGAAATACCGCCAGGCCTCAGCACTCATGGCGGCGAGCCAAAACACAGCGTGGTCCGTGCGCAACATGAGAGCGAGCATCTCCTGCAGCAGGTCCGTGCCGTCCGCGGTCTGAAGCATCAGGTGCTCCAGGTTGTCAATGACGAGGACGGTCGGTTTCTCAGCTGCGCCGCGTCGTGCCAGCTCGGCCTCGAGCGCTTTCCAGGTGCCCACACTTTGAGGCAGGTCAAGAGCGCCGGACACGGCCTCCACAACGCGATCAGCAGTCGTTAACCGTTCCTCTAGTCTTAGCACCTTCACCACGCAATCCTGAAACACTTTGACCCGGAGCGCCTCGAGGAAACTGGTTCGCCCTCCGCCTATTGGTGCCGTCAAGACGAGAGTGCCCGTGCCTCCTTTCTTCCAGCGCTCGTACTTCCGACGAACACTCACCAAGTCACGTCCGCGACCTTCCAACAATGAGGGTTCCGTCACGACGCCGAACGTGAACAGTCGACGATACACGAGCGGCAAAGCTCGGCGCACGTCCCCGGCATTGCGCAGCGCATCCGCAATCGTCGATTCGTCGTCCTCCGCCGCATCAGCTGCGCCCACAGCGGAACGCCCGCGCTTGATCAACCCAAGGCCCACTCGGCGCAACGCGTTGGCCCGTTGCCTTACCAGGGACAGTGATTCCTTCCACAACGACTTTGCTCGGTCGCGCAACCGTTCCGCGCGACGCATCGTTCTGGTTCGCAACCCGGCCCAGCGCTCGCTCATCAGATCGTCCGACTTGACTTGGCTGATCAAGTCCTGCCAATCGTCATGCACCGTCGCATCGAATGTCCGTGAGAACTCCAGCCATGGCTCGTCCAGCGAGCCGCGCAGGTCGTCGACCAATTCACCCGAGCGCCTCAGCGCGTCCGTCGCGAGCTTCCGAGCCGTCTCAATTGGCGCCGACACTGGCGTAGCACCAGCATCACCCCGCGAGACAACGGCGTCGGCACCTCGATTCACGGGCTCTTTCAGCTCGTCGATCGCCGCGCCGAGATTGTAGTCGATCACATTCTGTAGCTTTTCTGCTCCCATCCACGCTTGAGTGATCCTGGCCCTCAGGGGCTCCGCCGCTTCGGACAGCAAGCTGGGCCAAGCCGGCGAGAGAGCGCTGGTGGCGATCTCACGAAGGTCGATCGGGAAAGGTCGTCGCTGCGGGTTTACCAGCGCCATCTGCTCGTGCCTGTGGCCGTGGACCATTAGGTCGTTGGGCAGAGCAGCTACCTTTTTGGTCAGGTCGTTCCAACGCGCTGATCCAAGGTCGGTCAGCGCGGTCTGCGCGTCACGCGCGATCGTATCCTGAAACAGCCGTTGCAGTTCCGCCTCGGCTTCCCGCTCGACGGCCTCGAGCGTCTGGATCAGTCGGCTGGCGTTCTCGCCCGCCGCCGTATCGAAAGCACGCTCCAGCCTCGGGGTAGTGGCGTCGATCCAATGCTCGGCCGCCTCGAATGCGACCGTGACCGGATTCAAGGCGACGTCTCGCGCTTCGCACAGGATTCCCGCAGCGTGGTGCGGCAGCTCCTCGCGCAACGCCAGCACAGAGTGGTTGAGCCTGACCCGGTTCACAACCTGTTGATGCCAGCGGCTCCAACGCTCGCTGCTCATTTTCAAGCTGGCTTGCTTAGGGTCTTCCACTTCTGGCATCTGTCGATGTGCCACTCGCAGTAGCGGCGTACCTGCGGCACGGAGATCCGCGTGCAGGTCCGCCTCGGTTGCGGTCAGAACCTGTTCGAGTTGCGCCGCAGCTTCGTCAACCCGCGGATCGGCGTCACGGTCCACCATCTTCTCCATCGCGGAATTCACGCGCGCCACGTCAGGCGCATGCGAGCGATCCTCGTCACTTGGAGTCTCCTTGTGGGATCCCGTGGTTCCTCCACCACACTGCAGCGACACGAGATCCTCGACCCCGAATTCGTCGTCGATTGCGAGCACTTCAAACGACCACTCCGTGATATCGCGCTCCAGTGCGGCATACCGGAGCGCTATCGCCTGCTGCACGCTCTCGTGCACCGGCAGTAGGGCCCTGGCGATCCGCTTGTCAACATGAAACCGGAGGAGCTGTCGCAGCGGCACCTCGCGTTCGATCGGGGTCGCGTCTCGCCAGGATCCGACTTTTCGGCCAATGCGAATCCAGACCTTACGCAAACGTGCGATTGCGGAATCCTGGGGCTGAGCCAGGTACACGCCGGGGTCATCCGGTTCCCGTGTATGCTCCGGCGCGTTGGTCCGATTGGCAACAGAGACTTATCAAAGAGCCGGTGGTAGCGGGGGTGCAAGAGTTAGGCGAAAGCTCGGTCAACGTGCGGCTCATGGTGGACACGCAGCCAGGAAAACAGTGGGAAGTGAGGCGTGAGCTTCTGCGTCGGGTCAAGAACCGATTCGATGAGGAGGGGATCGAGATCCCGTTTCCACAACGAACGCTGCACATTCGCAAGGAAGTGAACGAACCGAGCTAACGAGAAGGGAACACTTGCGTTCGAAGTCGATGGCGTGTGGCGTACGCAATTCCCCTGCACCTGGCTACACCGCTGTCTGAGCCATACTTTGCGTCTGGTACGTTGCACGAAAGCCCGGCCGGACCAGGGGCTCGTTGATTTCATGCTACCGTTCCAGAAGGCCGAATTGTTGACCCCAAGAACTACGAGTGTGGCGCTTGTTGTTGTGTTTCAGCTCGCCGGCTGTGCCGTGTTGGCACAGGTGGGTGGCGCTCCCGATCTCGCTTCGATCGACCCCGAGACATCACCCCGTCCCGAGGGCTTCGCAACGCGGATATCGGACGGGATCGACCTCGACGGCCGCCTGGACGAGACAGCCTGGAACCGGGCTAAGCCGCTGCTCGACTTCGTGCAGTCCAAGCCGAACACCGGCTTTCCGGCCACAGAGAATACCGTAGTCCGTGTTCTCTACGACGACACCAATCTCTATATCGGCGCTGTTTGTCTGGAGTCGGAGGCAGATCACCTCACCGTCACCAGTCTCGAGCGCGACTACCAGACGCTGAACAGCGACGTGTTCGGTGTATCACTCGACACGTTTCTCGACCGCAGGAACGGTTTCATCTTCTGGGTCAACCCGCGCGGTGCCATCAGAGATGCTCAAGCATTCGATGACAGCCGCACCAGGGACGACGGCTGGGACGGAATCCTGCACGTGGCGACGAGCGTGGCGGACTCAGCGTGGACCGCCGAGATCGCGATTCCATGGACGACGCTCCGCTTCGACCCATCTCAGCGTCAGCAGACGTGGGGTGTCAACTTCATGCGGCGCGTGCGCCGCAAGAACGAGGACTCCTATTGGTCGCCGCTGGAGCGCAGGGAATACCTGCACAAGATGTCTCGTGCCGGCACGCTACGCGGGCTCGCCGACGTGCGCCCAGGACGGAACCTGACGGTCAAACCGTACGTTCGCGCGCTCAGATCCGCCGGCGACTGGATAGCGGACGACGATCGCGGCAACGATTACGACGGCGGCATCGATCTCAAGTACGGCATCACTCCCAGGATGACACTGGACCTCACCTACCGCACCGATTTCTCGCAGGAGTGAACCTGACCCGATTTCCCCTGTTTTTTCCCGAGCGACGGGACTTCTTCCTGGAGAACTCCGGCATGTTCACGTTCGGCGATGTACGGGGGCTGTCAGGTGAACCGCGTACGGGCGTGTCGCTACGCGACTTCACGTTCTTCCACTCGCGGGAGATTGGGCTCCGAGGCGGCAGTCCGATACCGATAATTGGAGGGGGACGTCTCACGGGCAACACCGGTGAATTCCAGCTGGGCCTGCTCAACGTGCAGACGGAAGCCTTCGAGGGCGACCCGGCCGAGAACTTCTCGGTGGTCCGGCTGAGAAGGAAGGTGCTGGGCGGCTCGGACGTCGGCTTCATGTTCGGCAACCGACAGGGAACGGGCTCCGGTAGCGACCAGTACAACCGCAGCTTCGGAGTCGATGCGAACTTGAGGCTGTTGAACAGTCTCTTCGTGAACTCCTATCTGGCATTCACCAGCTCGGACGTGGCAGGCAGCGACGAGGCAGCCCGCTTCTCCATTGGGTGGCGCGATCGCGTGTGGGACGCATCTGCAATGGTACGGCACTTCGGCGATTCGTTTGACCCGGGGATCGGGTTCGTGCGACGGGTCGGCATCCGCCACTACTACGCCACCTTCGGCGCCCACCCTCGGCCCCAGATCCCGTTTGTCCTGAGCGTGAATCCCTACGCCGAGGGTGACTACATCACCGACCTGGACGGCACACTCGAGACACGAACTGGAGAGGTCGGATTCGGCACGACCTTCCTGGACGGAGGCAGGCTCACGCTGCGGTATACCGATCGATTCGAGCGGCTCGACGAGCCGTTTCGGGTACAGTCCGATGTTACCGTTCCCATCGGCGACTATGGCTTTCGGGAGGCCTCCGCGTCGTATCAGGCGAGCGGTGGGCGAGATCTCTCGGGCGGCGTGAGCGTGTCGGGTGGCGGGTATTACGGCGGCACGCGGAGCAGCGTGGCGGCAAACACCGTTCTGCGACTCAATCACCATCTGTCGTTCGAGCTGTACGCCACGCACAACGCTCTCTCAGTCCAGGGATCGTCCTTCACGGCCGATCTTTATAGCGCCCGGGTCAAGTACTCGCTCTCAACCAAGCTCTACTTCAGAGGTTACGTGCAGTACAATGCCGCGACCGAGCAGTTGATCACCAACCTGCGGTTCAACTTCATTCACGCGCCACTGAGTGACTTCTTCCTGGTGTACACCGAGCGGCGCGACATGGCGGGGGACGGTCTGGTGCTGGAGCGGTTTCTCACGGCCAAGCTGACCAGGCTGTTTGCTTTCTAGCGTGATGGGCGCGGCGCGCGCGCGGTCACCTTCCCTCGCGCTCCGACTCTCCTGCCGCGACGGCTCACTCCTGTTGTGAGTCGGCCTACTCGCGTTCCCTGTGAGTTCCACCACGTAGTGAGTAAGCCTACTTGGATGGTAAGACGGCTGACTTCCACATCGGGGAAACTGCGCACGTCTGGGACTTGCTCACTCACGCCTGGGGGGAGCATCCGGACATGGTATGGCGCTTGACTCACACTGTAAGTCGGCCGAACTGTGACTCGGGGAAGCTGACCTCAGCGGCAAGTCAGCCGACGTGCAACTCGAGGAAGCTCACTCTTGCGGCAGGTCAGCCGACTTGCTGCGAGGGGAAGCCGTCTATCTCCGAGAAGACCCTCACTATTGTCGCGGGTAACAGGCTCTAGACAGAGGGTCGAGACGCTTGACACGTCAGTGACGGGTCGCAACCTACTCCGAGAGCAGCTCCACCGCGTTCGTGAGTGCATCCCCCTCCCGGCCCGCTTGAAACTCCCGAATGTTCGCCAGCGTCGTGTCGGCGATGTTCTGTAGCGCGTCGCGGGTCAAGAAGGCCTGATGGCTGGTGATCAGCACGTTGGGGAAAGTCAATAGCCGCGCCAGGATGTCGTCCGTGATCGGTTCTTCCGAGCGATCCTGGAAGAAGTACTCACTCTCTTCTTCGTACACGTCGAGTCCAGCCGCGCCGATGTGTCCGTCTTTTAGCCCCGCGACCAGCGCCGCCGTATCTATGAGTGCGCCTCGACCAGTATTGATCACCATGACGCCCCGCTTCATGCGCTCGATGGCGTCGGCGTCGATAAGATGGTAGGTCTGCGGCGTGAGCGGCGCATTGAGCGTCACAACGTCGGCCTGCTCGAGCAGTTCATGCAACTCGACGTGACGCAACCCCACCCGCTCGGCGAAGTCCGCATCGGGATATGGATCGTAAGCCAGCACCTCCATACCGAAGCCGCGCAGCACCTCGGCCAGGCAGCGACCTATCCTCCCAAGACCCACTACGCCTGCCGTTCGGCCGTGCAGATCGAACCCGACGAGCCCCGTTAAGCTGAAGTTGCCTTCCCGCACGCGCTGGTAAGCTCGATGGACCTTGCGGTTGAGCGATAGGATCATAGCAACCGTGTGCTCCGCCACCGCATGGGGGGAGTAGCCGGGTACGCGCACGACAGACAGGCCGAGCCGGGCCGCGGCCGAGAGGTCAACGTTGTTGAACCCGGCGCAGCGCAGCGCGACCAGCCGCACGCCTCCGTCAGCCAGCTGCGTCAGGCACTCCGCATCCAGCTTGTCGTTCACGAACACGCACACCGCGGGGAAACCGCGAGCCAGACTGGCGGTCTCCTTCCCAAGACGGTTCTCGAAGTAGTGCAGCGCCAGGTCCTCGCCGGCGGCAGAGTCGAGGAAAGGGCGTTCGTATGGTTTGGCATCGAACACCGCCACCGCAAAGCGGCCCGTGTCATCACTGCGCGCGATGTAATCGGCGAGTTGTGACGTCTTGACCCGCACCTTGTCGCCGAGCAGCTCTATCACCGCGCGCGCCAGGTCCGGGTGTACGGCGAGCAACTCCAGAAATCGCTCGCGGGAGATGGTAAAGACTCGAACGTCCCCGTGGGCGCGGAGGCTCGCTGAGCGCTGCTTGGGAACGGCCATGCTGGTCAAGCCGCCTGCCTCGCCCGGCCCCATGGTGCGCATCTTGATCTCGACGTCCCCGGCGGCCTTACACACCTCAAGCCTCCCGTCGACCACCACGAACATGAAGGCGGCCGGTTCACCCTCGCGGAACAGGTAATCGCCCGCGGCCACATCGCTCTGCTCGACCGCGCTGGCGACCGCCTGCACCGTCTCTGGATCAACGCTACGAAACACTTCGACCTGGCTCAGAAACTCGACTCGCTCTGCACGATCCATCATGGTACGCATCCGCTCCAGAAAGTGCGATCGACTACAGTAGCCACCTGGCGGTCCCACCGGAATCTAAACTCACGTGGACCTGCGCCTGCGCCGTAGGGCGCGGTTCCGCTACCCGCCGCACAACTTTGATACTCGGCTTCCGGAGCGTAGCTTGTATGGTACGGAGGACTCAGTTGGGATTCCGCTGATGCCGGTAACAGCAAGACTATCGAAGGCGTTCTACGACAGATTCGGCGAGCAGGTAACCAACGAACTCGTAGATTGGTTCAATCAGGTGGATGCCACTTACCGTTCCGAACTCAGAGAGCTGAACGAGATCAACTTCGCGCGATTCGATGCCAAGCTAGAGCAGCGAATCGCTGAGGTGAAGGCGGAGATCGCGCGCATCGATCAACGGATGATATCCGGCCTGGCCGATCAGCGAGCCGACCTTATCAAGTGGATGTTCTTGTTCTGGGTTGGGACGGTGGTACCGATTCTGGGTGTGGTGTTGGCTCTCCGTTAACACGCGTTTACGCCAAGTCCTACCTCCTCTACAAAGATGGCTAGGCTGTTGCAGACGCCAAGGCTCAACGAGCCCGCGACCTACGCCGCCGGCGGCGTTGTGCTGCTTCGGCCTTCAAGCGACGGGCGGTACTCGGTTTGACGTAATAGCGGCCTTGCCGCAAGTCTTTCAGGATACCGCTGCGCTGCACCTTGCGGCGGAATGCCTTGATGGCCCATTCCACACGATCGTCCTCCCTCAGAATTATCTCCGTCACTAGCTCTCCTTCAATAGATGATAGATGGATACAAACTAGACGGGCCGCCCGATCCGGGATCGGGACGGCCCGTCAGTTCAGTTCACTCGAGTTGGCTACGCGCTGACAGGGGTCACGTTCTCGGCCGCCGGGCCCTTCTGACCCTGGACGACGTCGAACTCGACCTGCTCACCTTCACGCAGTGACTTGAAGCCTTCTCCCTGAATGGCACTGTGGTGCACGAAGCAGTCCTTACTACCGTCCTCGGGCGTTACAAAGCCAAAGCCCTTACTGTCGTTGAACCACTTCACTGTTCCTTTGGTACGCATTACGTACTCCCTTATGTTGCTGTGGCCGGGGGGTGCGGGTAATGCCGTACCAACCGACTACACTTCCGCGGAATAATGCCCCCGCGTTGGGCTGCCGCACTACCGTGCGCGGCGTGAAACCTCAAATGCATAACGGGGGACCCGATCGTTGCCGGGTCCCCCGTCGACGTTCGAATGTAGGCGGCTCCCTACTCGGAGCCTGTTTTCAACCTGAAGAAGCATAACCGGCGTCGGCCGCCAGGTCAACCTACGCCAGCGATCGGCCGTCGCAGACGGACACAATCAGTCTCTGCGGGATGGGCATACAGTCCCATCGGCAACGAGAGTTGCTGAGCGTCTATCACATCAAAGGTTCCTTCATTGTCACGATTGGAAGCTGCGCATCGTTGTGTCCGGAATCATATGACTCCACACTACCCAGCACGGGTACTGGTCGGTTACCTTTGAATAGCGTCATAGAACACAGCGCTTCTATATGACGAGTGACCAGCGAGTATAAGAGGGGGACCTGGCAAACGCGCGGGTCCCCATTTCTTTTGACCGTTCTCGACCAGGAACTGACAGTCCCGCATGGGGCAGCCTATCCCAACACAAGTAATGTGACGGAATCCCAAGTGAACTGTGACGCGGACATTACGAAGATCGATTTGGAAAGTCCGCCGCCGAGCACACCGGGGCATACCTGTCGAGTGAGCTGGCCCACATGAATTGCGAGGTCAAATGCAATTGACGATCGGCGCGAATCGCCTGCGCAGCACTGACGGCGTTATCAACGTACGGGGCAGACGACAAATTGCTTTGGAGTGGGGACCGCTAGAATCCGAGCTACTGCTCACCATGGATCTGTACGGCGCGGGAGGTGGACATATCGCCAGATTGCGGCGCAACCAGTGGACATTCAACGACAACGATCGTTTCGACTTTGCGCCTGAGACGAAGGGCTTCACGGTCGTCGACACCAGGTCGAGTCAGGTGGTACTCGAGGCTCGAGTTGTGGGACAGGATTCGGTCGTGATCACGCAAGGAGCGTTCTACAGCTCTGCCGGACACGAGATCGAGATCACACTGGAGGATTGGAACGGTGCGGCGGACTCGCACAGATCCACGGAACAGCACGCTCAATCGACCAGCCCTCCCTTTGCCGCGGATGAAATCGCACTGATCCGCAAGGCCCTGGAATCGTCTCGTGAGACGGCCCAATGCCCCAAGTGTGGTTGCCCCCTCACGAGGGAGCGCATGACCAGTTCCGTGCAGCGCAGCAGTCTTCTGGTATCGTGTATCATCTGCAAACGCAATCTCGTTGTCCGCAGTAAGTCGTAAGCGTGCACCCCTGATTCAATGGTACGCGGCGGATTTCAATCGATGAGCGACACAGGCAAGGGCCACGAGTTCCTATGCGAAGGAAAGACCTGGACTGTCGCTCGCAGTACGACTGTGCCGTCGCAGCAGGCGGGTCTGTGCTTCCGCCGAGACAGTGAAACGCGATTCCTAGCCTTCACACGCGGCGCCCTGCCGAGCGATCGTGAACTACGGGCGATGAGCGAAGAGGTTCTCTGCACTCTGCTGCAGCGAGCTGTGGTGCAGTAGAGATCGACACTGCCGCTGCCCCGGAGACGGCTTTTACCTCTCCTTCTTGGTAAACCCCGCCATACTGCTCTCAGCCCGCAGCATGTCCTCCATATCGTCAATCTCGATCGGAATCGTACTACTCAGCCATTCGTAACCGTCTTCCGTGACCAGGACATCATCTTCGAATGCCACGCGGGGTCCGTTCGGCGGCGCGACTCCCTGTTCAATCGCCAGAACCATCCCGGGCCTGAGCGGCACCTCGTAGTCTCCTTCGTCGTGCACCTCCATACCGATGAAGTGCCCGATCCCGTACGTCCAGAACTCGTCGTATCCACCGGCCTCACGCAACATGCGGTCGGCAGTGTTGTGTAGCTCCCACCAGGTAACACCGGGGCGCACCATCTGGATCACGGTCTTCTGCACATCCATCGCTATCTCGTACAGCCTCCTCTGTTCTGCGTCCAACGTCCCGCGAATCGGAATCGTACGCTGCACGTCGGCCGAGAAATGCCGGAACGCAGCGCCGGTATCGATGTGTAACAAGTCCTCTTCCTGAAACACCTCGGCGCCTGAGCGTGACACGTACTGAATGAACCCCTCCGGAATGTGTGGTCCCGGCGCTCTGCCCTCAGGTGGTTGCCGTCGCACCGAGGTGGGAAATCCCAAGGTCGCCCCGCGGTACCGGTACACGTAGTCAACCGTTTCCATGACCTCCGACTCCGTCATGCCTACTGACGCCGCACGCAGGCCTTCGAGCACGCCCTCGGTCGTGATATCCACCGCGCGGCGCAGACAGGCGAGAGCCCAAGAGTCCTGCAGCATCCGCACCTGGTCCAGGATGTCGGCGGCATCCCGCAGCTCCATCTCGGGCGAAAACCTGCGGAATCGGTCAAACAGAGCCAACCGCTCCGGCTCCGGCATCCCCAGTCGGAAGAACCGAGGATAGTTGAGATACAGCACCTTGTGATCTCGTCCCCATGCTTTCGAGAGGGCGGCAGGCAGGGGCCAGCGTCGGATCTGAGTCACACGCCAGTCACGGTAATCCGTCATTGCCACCGAGAGGTTCTGTTCCAGCTCCTCGAGCGGTCGGACGTCAGCGATGCCGGTGAGAGCGCGGGCCCGCTCGACGTCCTGCGAGGTAAAGAGAACCACCCAGTCGCCTCCCTCCTCACTCGGCAGTAATAGCAAAGCCGAGTTGAGGCTCTCGAGACCTTCCAAACCTGTCAGGTAGATGAAGTCGTGGTTGTCCGAATCCGGCACCTGAAACTCGAGTCGCCTCGGTTGTACCCACTCGACCGAGAACACAATCAGTGCGCCCTCCGGAATCGCCTCCAGTACTCGCGAGCGACGTCGGGCAAAGACGCCTTGGAGTAATTCCGGATCCGGATTGTCAGCGTCGATACGCAGCGACAGCTCATTCTCGTAGGTGAAGTCGTAGGAGAATGCACTAGGCTGCGGGTTGGATTGGGTATGCAGAACCGCGAACGGCCCACTCACGCATAGCAGTGCAAGTGCGAACACACGTGTGGCGAGACTCATGGTCATATCCTGGTCTTACTGTTGTTGCCGCGTAATGCATCCACAGGAATAGCGGCGGGGTTAGAGGTAAGCTGCAGCCATGTGCCGGAAGCGCCAGTCCGTGACCACGCTCGGTGCATTCAGTAGATCAGCGGCAATTGGCCGGTACATTACGTTCATAACCCGCGGTCCTCTTCCCGTCCGTCTCGTCTGTCCCCGGTGCCGAATCCCCGGGGAGAACGAGTCCTATCTCGAGTCCGCGCCGCAGGGCGAGCGCTGCCAGGCCTGTGGCGCCGAGTACCCGCGGTGGGAGGGGATCCGCTGCCTACTGCCGGATCCTCCAGCGCCGCCAGATGCCCCGGATGACCCCGCCTCCCCCGACTTCCGCGAGCGGGTGCTCGAGGCGATCTACCCTATCTCCCACTGGCCCGACGTCGATCCCGCGCCGCATGGCATCGAGCAGGTGCGTCGCAACGCGGCGATCCGCGAGACGTTTCTGAGTTGGCTGGACCGTCATCCGGCCGCGCACGACGCCGCGCTGGCAGCACTGGAAGTCGGCTGCGGCCCGGGACGCTTCGCCGCGGACCTAGCGGGCCGGTTCCCCCAGGGTACCGTGGGCATCGACCTCCGCCCCGGTCTGCTGAGGATAGCCGAACGACTGACGGCGGGAGAGAACGTCACCGTCTCTTTCCGTACGGAGGGAAGTCGCTTCAAGGACATCCGGATTGTCAGCCCAGGGGCCGCATCCGGGCCGGTCCATTTTCTATTGGCGGACGCGACGGCGCCACCGTTCGAGGCGGAAGTGTTTCCGCTAGTCGCGGCACTCTCCGTACTCGACTCTACGGCCGACCCAATCCTCTTCCTGGGCCAGGCGGATGCCCTACTCGCACCCGGAGGCCTGCTGCTGCTCGCCCAGCCCTGGCAGTGGGAACCAAGCGTGACTCCGCCGGACGCGTGGTGGTCGGTGCCGGCGTCCACCGGACCTGATGCGCTCCGGACGCTGCTCACCGGCGAATCACCGGTGCTGCCGCATCTCGACTACGAGATCCTGGAGGAGCGGGACGGCATCCCGTGGTGGCTGCCGGGCCACCGGCGCCTGCTGCACCGCTACTCTCTCCACGCCGTGCTAGCACGCAAGGCAGCGAGGTGAAGGTCCTTCTGGTCGAGCCGCCGACGGTGACCGCCCAGGCCACGAACGGCTCCCGGCAGGTCCATCCTCTGGGTCTGGGTTATCTGGCCGCGGCGCTCCGGCCGGACCACGACGTAGTCCAGCTGATTCCGGACGTCCGTCCGAACCCGGAAGGCAGGAACCGCATGCGGGAGGCGGCCGCTGCGATCCGCGATGCCGCTCCGGATCTCGTCGGGATCTCAGCGCTCTCCACAACACTCCCTGCCGCACGGTGCCTCGCGGCGCTTTGCCGGGAGGACCTCGGTCCGGACGTGCCCCTCGTGCTTGGCGGCCTCCACTGCACCATCATGCCCGAGTCGGTGGAGGGCTTCGACCACGTCGTAACGGGAGAGGGGGAAGAGACCTTGCCAGAGCTGGTGGCCGCCATCGAGCAAGGTCGAGATGCGTCGGCGATCCCGGGAGTGGTCGGCTCGGGCCGCCCCCGCGCCCCTGTCGCCAACTTAGATTTGCTGCCCTTTCCCCACCGCGAGGACCTGCTCTGGGAGGAGAACATCCAGTCCGCCTTCTACCAGTCGATCATCACGATCCGGGGCTGCCCCTACCGGTGCGAGTACTGCTCGATCCCATCCCTGGACGGCCGGCGGGTGCGGTTCCGGTCACCGGAGAACGTCGCGCAGGAGATCGCCTTTCTATTGGAGCGGTATAGCATCTCCTACCTTTTCTTCCACGACAGCGTCTTCACCCTGAGTCGGAAACGAACGTTGGCCCTATCACAGCTCCTGGTGGATCGCGGGCTGACCGTCCCCTACACCTGTCAGACGCGAGTGGATCGGGTGGACGAGGAGGTACTGGACGCAATGAAGGCCGCCGGCTGCGAGCAAATCTACTTCGGGATCGAGTCGGGAGACGACGAGACGCTTACCAAGATCCGTAAGAACATGCCACGGGAGCGCATTCGGCAGACGGTGCAGGCGGTGCGGTCGCGCGGCATCCGGTGCTGCGGCTTCTTCATGATCGGGTTCCCGTGGGAGACCCGGGAGCATATGGAGCGGACAGCCGACTTCGCGACGTCGCTCGAACTCGACTCCCTATGCCTCTTCTCAGCGACACCGCTTCCCGGCTCGGCGCTGTTCGAGATGGCCGGGCGGCCAACCCTTGCTAACGACTTTGACTACCGGGTACCCGGCCGGCACGCGAACTTCACCGCGCTCCCGGCCGCCGAGTATGCAGGCCTCTACGGGGAGATGTGGGACCGGTTCGATTGCTACAACCTCAGCCGCCCGCATTGACGTTGGGGCTGCCCTGAATCATCTTGCCCGCCCCGCCACAGTGTTGCGTTTGGTCGCCCATCCTGACTGCCGCTCTCTGATTGATGAAGACGGTGCCGCTGCCCTTAGCAGCCATCCACGTGTTCGGCCCGCAGCAGGCGGCATGGACCCCCATGTCATTGACGCGCAGCGCCGGCTTCGCATTCACTCTTACGTCGGGCGAGCCCGTAGTGGCCGGCCCGATGGCAGGGTGCGGGCAGGCCGGGCACCCATGCGCGTCCCCCCCAATCACCTGGGAGTTGCTTGTTAAGGACGAAAGTCCAGGCATGGCCTGACTCCTTTCCCTGCGCTCAGTTCAGATTGATCATTGCGCCCTTGAGGTTGACCTGACCGTTGGCGTTCACCTCGATCTTTGCACCGGCCGTCAGCTTGATCTCACCCTGAGTCTTCACCTCGACGCTGGTCCCACTGATCTTGATCACCGCCTCGAGCGCCTTCACGCGCTGCTCGAGAGTCTGCACCGTGCGCTGGAGCAGGGTCGGGTCAATCGATCTTGGAAACGTCATCCCTTCTCTCCTTTCTCGGCACCACGGCAGTCCGTTCGCCGTGGCGAGGAATTGCATGAACTAAGAAGACTTCCGGCAGTGTTTCGTGCGTTAGGGAGGCAATCTACGGGGGGTTGTCCTGCCCGCTAGGGATGCTCTACCTGCCGGGCTGCGCCGCAAGAACTCCCGGAGTGGCTACGAATCCAGCATCTGCTCAACGAGACGGTCGAGACTCTCGAAGGCTCCAAGGATCTCTTTCGTCACCACACGAACCGGCGGAGGGTACCGAAAGATTCGGTTGCGGTAGGCCGCGAGTAGCAGCAGTTGATCACGCTTGGTCGCGTTGATGCTCACTCCGATCGCTGGCTGAGCTGTGACTCTCGATCGACGGCAGGAGAAGCGCCGGTCTTCCCACCCGCGGTGCATGCCTGGGCTGACACAGTCCAACTCCTCGTCACTCAACAGATCGAGTATATCGGTGAATTGGAGGGTGTTGGGCACGTTGATCGCGTCACGTTGCGTATTGACCTCTGGCGAGGGCGTCTCCAGCTGTAGCGCAATCGTGGCGGGAAACTGATCCTTGACCTGCTGCAGCCGCTGAATCACCATAATCTCTACTGTGCGCAATCCCAGGTCGAGGAACTCACACAGCGACACCAGGTCTTCCGCAGCTTTGTTGCGTGCTTCGAGCGCGCCGCGCCACAGCCGCTTCGCCTCTTCTTCCGGCCCGAGATCGATTGTGTCAGGAAGACCGCTCATGTTGGCTCCTAGTGAGTCGAGTCCGGTGCGATCAAGCCTGCTCCCAACTCGCGGTCGAATCTCTCTGTAGTTGTCACGGCAACGTGGCATTGACGGCAGCGCGTGCGCTCCGGATGAGATGTGCGGATGTCCTCGCGCGCGGCTGCACCGGAGTGGCACGCAACACAGTTCTCCCGCATGAGCGTGCGGTGCGGAATAGTTGGTGGCGCGATGGGATTGAGCCTATCTCCCGCTCGCAGGTCCTGTCGCAGGGCGATGAATTGACTCTCAACGAAGACATCATCCGTCGTGTGAAACACATGACACTGGCGGCAGCGCAGCGTGTTGCCAGCAGTGTTCGTGCCCTCATGCGGCGAGGCCGGTGCGAACCCCACTCCCTCGACTGCAATCCCCTGCGTGTCGTGACAGGCGCTGCAGTCGGCGCCGAAGCTCGCATGCGGGATGACCGGAGGCGCCCCATCGTATGCGCGGCGCTCCGCACGCACAGCAGCACCCGACTTGACCGCACCATCGGCATCTGGCACATCCACCCACCGGTCACCACAAGCGCTGCCGAACAGCGTGGCGGCCGGCGCGAGCAAGGCGATCAGGCGAGTTCTAAGCGAACAGCGCATTTCTTGAAGTCCGGTTCCTTGCTGATGTTGTCCATCGCATCGAGCGTCAGGAGATTCGTGAGCCTGGCTTCATCGAAGAACTGGATGAACACAGAGCCCCTGGGTGGCTTGCCGCGGCCGTCCACCTTGGCCTCGAGCTCCAGGCTGCCACGGCGACTCACCACGCGCACACTATCCCCCGACTTGATGCTCAGCTCCTGCGCATCAGCCCGGTTTATCTCCACGAAGGACTCGGTTACCGCCTGATGTAATTGCTTTACTCGACGCGTCATCGATCCCGTGTGCCAGTGCTCCAGCACGCGCCCGGTGCACAACCAGAAGGGGAAATCACCATCGGGTGACTCGGCTGCCGGGTGCCACGGACGCAACCAGAACGCGGCCTTCTCGCCGAAGCTCTTGGCCTTGTAGAAGTGGACTCCGCGTCGCTTCTGCACGTACGGATCGTGCTCGGCGCTGTAGCGATAGCGGGTCTCCTGGCCGTCAACCACGGGCCACAACATGCCCCTCGTTTCCCGGATTTGCTGATACGACGCCAGGTCCTTTCCGATGCCGAGGCCGAACTTGCGGTACTCCTCGTACATTGGCTCGTGCCAGTCGTCGTCGGGCCAGGGGAACAGATGCTCCATTCCCATGCGCTTCGCCACCTGCACCACTTGCCACGCGTCTTCCATCGCTTCACCAGGCGGGTCGACCGCCTTCCCCCAGTGCTGCGTGCGTCGCTCCGAGTTGCCAAACACGCCCTCACGCTCGACCCACGCGGCGGATGGCAGCACCAGATCGGCAACCTCCGTCGTCGGGGTAGGGTAGATGTCGCTCACGATCAGGAACGTCCCGTCATCCGGACTGCGCTCGATGCGGTTCAGGTTGGGGATGCTCACCCAAGGGTTCGTGGTTTGTACCCACATGACCTTGACGTCCCCTCGCATGAACGCGCGGAACATGTCCATCGTGTGATAGCCGGGTCGAGGCGGTATGGTGCCCTCCGGCAAACCCCAGATCTCCTCGGCCTTGGCGCGATGCTCAGCGTTGCTTACCACCATGTCCGCAGGCAGGCGGTTCGCTAACGTTCCGACTTCGCGTGCTGTACCGCATGCGGAGGGTTGACCGGTAAGGCTGAACGGATTCGCTCCAGGGCGGCTGATCTTGCCGGTGATCAGATGCAGGTCAGTGATCAGATTGTTCATCCACGTGCCGCGCACGTGTTGGTTCACGCCCATGCACCACAGGCTCACCGTGCCGCGCGCCTGGTCACCGTAGATGTTTGCTAACGAGCGGATCTGTTGCTCGGGAACGCCGCTGATTTCGCTCACACGAGCGGGTGAGTAGTCGGCAAGGAAGCGTTCCAGCTCTGCAAAAGACGAGGGCCGTGCCTCGTCCCGGAACACATAGCGCTCGGCCGGACCCGCCGAGTGGGTCAACGCGGTTCCGTCGGACCCAAAGCAGCCGTACCCAATCCGATTTAGATCTTCAATGCCCCTACGGAACACCACGTTCTCGCGAACAAACGCACGATCCACCTTCCCTTGCTGCACCAACAAGTGCAGGATTCCGTTGGCCAGTGCGAGATCGCTGTTGGGCTTGAACTCCACGTACATGTCGGCATAGTCAGTGGTCGGCGTACGGCGCGTTCCCATGTCGATGATGCGTACACCCGGGTTGGCCCGCTTGTTAGCCAGGATCCGCGAGAACAACACGGGGTGCATCTCGGCCATGTTGTTGCCCCAGAGCACGAAGTCGTCACCCGCCTCGAAATCTTCGTAGCAACCCATCGGCTCGTCGCTCTGGAACTGCGTCATGAAGCCCATCACCGCCGCAGCCATGCAGAGTCGGGCATTGGGCTCGACGTTGTTGCTGCGCAAGCCGCCGCGGAACCATTTGGTGACAGCGTAACCATCGTGCACGCCCCATTGACCCGAACCGTAGAAGGCCACCGATTCGGGGCCGTCTGCGTCGAGTGCCTCTTGGTACTTGGACGCGATCAACTCCAGCGCCTCGTCCCACGAGATGTGGGTCCACCCGCGCCCGTTCTCGTTCCGCAGCATCGGGTACCTCAGCCGATCCTCCCCGTACAACATTGCCGGTAAGTGGTATCCCTTCACGCACAGCATCCCGCGATTTACCGGATTGGCCACGTCGCCTCTGACCGCCATTACTCGGCCATCCTTGACCCCCACCTCCACACCGCAGCCGGTGCCACAGTAGCGGCAGGGCGCCTTGGACCAGTTGAGATCGGCATCTGATAGCGCGTCCTGGTTGCTCTGAATAGCACGGGCCGCTTCACGGTCTGCGCATGAGAAGGCGGCGATGCCGGCCGATCCCGTACCAAGGACCTGAATGAAATCTCTACGTCTCATGTGGTCTCACTCGTGGGCTGTCGTTGCCAAGGTCTCCATCTGATCAGCGTGACGGTGGGCCGTAGCGTCGTTCCATCTCCCGCCGAATCGCCTCCGCCTGCGCTTCAGCACCCTCTTCGAACCAGATGTGCTCGGGTCGCGCCAGGACCGCATCGATAACTCGGTTCACCGCGCGCGCCGCCGAGGTTCTGCCTGCAGCCGCGGCGTGGTCCGCGATCTCTCGTGCCTGCGGGATCAGCTCCATGTAGAAGCGCTCCGCGACCTCGTACATGCCGTGCCAGTGCGTGTAGTCGGGCGCCATCATTGATGCGCCGTGACGCGCACGGCGACCTTCATGGTGCCACAGATAGAACCAGGACCATTCGATCTCTTCGTCAAACTGGGTGCTCGTCCGCATTCCGTTGTCCGCCAGTGCCGCCATGATAGCCAGCCCAGGCTTGGCGAACTTCTCATTGAACAGGATCACCAAGTTGTCGTACTGCTGGTAGAACGAGTTCACATAGTCCACGGTGTGGCAATGGGAACAGACGTCCTTCATTCGGTTGCGCTTCTGTTCAGCCGTGTCGTGAATTAGCTGACGGCGAGTCGCCGGATCGGTCTCCGTCACGATCGAGTGATTGATATCGGTGTCCATCACGAGACTGACAGCCGGGCGGTTGGTCCACGATATGCGCTCGCCTGGATCGTGCGTGATCCGGCCGCCGTTCCTCAAGTTGCCTGACATGTGACACGTGGCGCAGGTCGGGGCCGCCGCGTAGTCGTCTCCCAGTATCCACTCATCGGCGTCCAGGTTCATATCCTCTTTCAGATCCCTGAACGCGATGCCGTGTTTGGACTCTTCGTAGATCTCCTTTTGCGGGTGGTCCGGCCCCAGGTGACACTTGCCGCAGTTTTCCGGCTGCCGGGCCCTGCGTGGCGAGAAGTCGTGGCGACTGTGACAGGCGGTGCAGGAACCGCGTGATCCGTCCAGGTTGAGGCGCCCTATGCCCGTGTTGGGCCAGGTGCGTGCATTGATCATTGGTCGGCCGTTCTCGTCCCGGGCTATCCTGCCCACTGCGTCGAGGTTGGTCGGAATGCCGCTCTCATCCGGCTCGAGGTCGTCGACCGTAACCACGCCGCCGTCGCTCGCATTGAGGGCCACCTTGGCCCCGTGGCACTGCTGGCAACCTGAGTTGGCACTCGCGAAGCCGTTTACCATTTGAACCGCTTTACCGGGCGTTGGCGAATGCGGATTGAACTCCAAGCGCGCACCTTCTACCGTCTCGGCCAGGAAGTTGTCGAGCGATGCCAAGATGTTGCCACCGGCCGCATGGTGGCTCTGAGCAAACTCCGCCGCCTCCGCCGGGTGGCAGCGCGCGCAGTCGAGTGGAGTCACGACGGTCGCGATCTCCACTCCGTGATGCAGGTATGCGTCCGCTCCCTCACTCTCGGCCACGTGGCAGTCGAGACAGCCTACACCTTTCTCGGCATGGGTGCTCCCGGTCCAGTGAGCTACGATCCCTGGGTTCTCTTCCGCGTGGCAGTCGTAGCATTCCCTGGATGCAGCGGGAATGGACACGTGCGGCTCGCGGAGTCCGGCCTCTTCTGCCTTGCGTGCGGTCTCCATCCACTGGACAAAGACGAGCGATAGCAGGAACAGCCCGCCGAGTGATGCGATAACGATGCGTTTGGTCTCTAGAGTCATGTATGTCCCCTAGCCGCAGTTGATACCTGCACGGCTCACGATCAATGCCTCGCCACGGCCTCCCATACGGTCAAACCGATTACGGCCAGCGCGCCGACTATTCCGACGACTACACTGGCTTCCTGGAACTTCGTGTGCTTGCGAATCCAATCATCTATCAGCGGCCAGCTGAACATCGTGAAGATGATGAACCCCATACTGAGCACCGCAACCGTACCACCGAACAGCTTGAGCCATCTGAACGCCACGTAGAAGAACCACTCCGGCTTGATCACCTCTGGAGTCTGTAGCGGATTGGCTTGCGGGCCCATCGTGGCCGGGAAGATCGTGGCCAGCGCGCTCAGCAGAATCATCAGAAGCAGACCGATGGTCAGTTCGGTGTAGAGATGGTCTGGGAAGAAGTTGAAGGTCTTGGGAGCGCCACCTTCCTCATCTCTGAACCTGAACTCGGTCACTCCCTGTAGTCGGATGATCGTGATGTGCACAGCAACCAGCAGCACGATCATTACGGGGAGCACGGCCGCATGCAGAATGAAGAAGCGAGATAGCGTGGCCTGGTTATAGGTCTCTCCTGCCAGCATCATGTTCTTCAAGAACCCGCCGATGAGCGGTGTCGTGTCGGCGATGTTCGCCCCCACCGTCGCGCCCCAGAAGCTCAGCTGCTCGAACACCAAGCTGTAGCCGGTGAACCCGGTGAGCAACGTGCATAGCAAGAGACACATGCCGACGAACCAGTTGATCTCGCGGGGTCTGCGGTACGCGCCCGTGAAGAAGACTCGGATCTGATGCAGGATGACGGCCGCGATCATCAGGGTAGCCGCCCACTTGTGCACGCTCCGAATGAACCAGCCGAACGTCACCTCTCTCGTGATGAACTCGACCGACTGGTACGCCGTTGCCGGCGAGGGCTCGTAGTAGAACGCGAGCAGTATGCCCGTGAAGATCTGGACGATGAACAGGTACGCCGGCGTGCCCCCCAGTGCGAACCACCACCGCTTGAGATGATATGGGACCGGCTCATTGGTGAGTTCTTTGAACTGCCGCCCGGTAACCGGCAGGCGTTCTCCCACCCAGTTGCGGACCAGGTCCATCTAGGCCTCGCTCGTTCCAGCGACTCCGCGCGGCCGGCTGGGCCCACACTGGAGACAGGGATCGTGACCCGGTCCGCTGATGCCTTCGTCGGCGGTAACGATCTCGCCGTGTGCATCAGCCTGGCCAAACTGAGGTGGCGGAACTGCTATGTGCAGCAATCCGCCTTCTACCTTGAGTTGATAGCGGGACAGCGATTGGCCTGCTTCTCCAGGAGGTCCCCCCGTGCCCACACCCGTGGGATCGAACACCCCGTTGTGGCAGGGGCAGAAGAAGTGATTGTTCTGTGCTTCCCAGCGCACCTGGCACCCCAGGTGCGGACACACACTCGACAGCGCGATGAAGTCGTCGGATTCGCCGTTGCGTCCTTGCCTGGTGATGTTGATCGTCTCACCCGACGGACCACGATACTTGATTGACTCTCCGACCTTGACCCGCCCGACGTCGGTGACGAATTGCCACATGGTGTCGCCGGAGTCTGACGGATAGAGGTAGCGTAGGGATACTGCGGCAAACCCCCCATACCCGCCGGCCAACCCCGCGATCATTGCAGCCTTGGATGCCTTGCCTAGGAACTCCCGGCGGCCTTGGTCCCGTGAATCGTCGGGTTTCGAGATGCTCGCCATAATTGCGATATCCTACGCTCAGTGCCCGGTACCGCAAGGTGACTGTCTATTAGTTCTCTGCCAGCCCCCAATGCAGCTACGTCGGTCGCCTGAACCAGGCCCACCCCACCAAGCCCGGCACCAATGCCCAGACCGCCAGCGCACCAGCGGCCAACAATGTGGTTCCGGCTGAGCCCAACCGCTGCACGATGCCAATGCCCACGGGGCCCAGGAGACTCAGATCGGCATCCAGCGAACTGATCACCCCGACGCGGAACGCCTCCACCGGATTCAAGAACGTCCAAGTCATCAGGGCACCGTCTGAGACGCCCCACCGGACAAACGCCGCCATGACCCCGAGGCTCCCGAGGGCAATCAGCAGGAGCCAGACGACGATTCCGAGTGTGAGAGAGCGCGCTCTGGATGTGGCCATGGCCGAGAAACACAGCCCCAGTCCCACGAACCCGAGCGCCAGGAGCATCACGAGCGCGTACAAGGTGAGCACTAAGCCGACGGGAACTCCGCGTAGCACCACGACCGCACCTGAGGTACCAAAACCGATGGAGAGCGCGAGAAGCATGGCCGTCCCGATGCCGCCCCACTTGCCGGCATACACCTCACCGAACGATACGGGCTGCGCCAACATGTACTCCAATGCTCCGCTGTCCCTTTCTTCGGCTAGGCTCGCTACGGCCGGGAACAATGCCATGAGTGGCACGAACATCAACGCCAGATGAGCTAGCCCGGCAAACGACTTGGCGAACCCCGTGTATCCGTAGATCATGGTGTCACCGAGACCGACTCCAGCAAGGAGGAGGCCTGCCGCGAGAAACGCGATCGAGTACACGACGAACCACCTAGCGCGCAGCGACGCCACAAGCTCACGTCGCACAAACAGCCTTGCTCTCTGCGCCGACACCTGAGCTACTCTCCCTTTCCTTTTGTCGACTCAGGACTCTCACCCAGGAGCTGTTCCATCAGGTCGTGCAATGACGGTGCCTCGGTCCAGAAGTCCTCCACCGGTACGTTCATGCCCCGAAGCTGAGCGAGTACATCGGCGCGAACGCTACGTTCCACGCGAACGCCGAGAGCCGATCCGTTGTTGAACACAGTCGTGGCACCATGACTCGCGCGCAACCTGCGACTCACATCCTCACGCTGGCCGCTGGGTACTTTGATCCACAGCATCATGTCGGCACCCATCTTCCCCCACAGCTGCTGCGGCGTTCCCGCGAACGCGATACTGCCTTCGTGCAGCACGAGCAGGCTCTCCGCCACCGTCTCGACATCTGCGAGCCTATGAGTGGCGAAGAGAATGGTGGTCCCCTCATCCGCCTGCCCCAGAGCGCTGAGGAACTCCTTTCGAGCCCGCGCGTCCAGGTTGGCCGTCGGTTCGTCCAGCAGAAGCACGGGAACCTCGGCTCCGAGTGCGAGGGCAAGTAACGTCTTCTGCAACATGCCGCCGCTCAGTTCGCGAACGTCCTTTTCACCGTGCTCCTCTATTGACAGGCCCAGGTCATTGAGCCGCGAGTGTGCTCCAGTCACACTCACGCCCCGCAGCCGGCTGAAGAAGTGCACCACTTCGCTTAGAGTCCCGTCGAATTGCGGCGGCCGTTGCGGCACGTAACCGATTTTGGCCCGGGCTTCACGACCCTTGCTGCGTACCTCAAGACCGGCCAGCTCGAGATTTCCTTGATAACGCGTCAGGCCAAGCAGACAGCGGATCAACGTGGTCTTGCCGGCACCATTCAATCCCAGGACCGCAACTCGCTCACCTGGTCCGACATCCAAGTTGATGTCGCGCAGCACAGTGGAGTGCCCGAATCGCTTCGTGAGTCGTCGCGCGCGGATCACGAGTGCCTGACGAGCCGTACTGTTACCAGCGCCGCAGTTGTCGCGATACCTAGCATGAACAGCGCGGAGAGCGGGCGCCCGCTCGCATCGCTTGCTCCACCGGACAGTTCCGGTCGGTCCCATTTGGGAGCCGAGTCGATCACTACTGGCGACGGTTGGAGGAAAGGCAAAACTCTGGAGAGCGCGTCGATTGACGCTGCAGCAAGGCTGAGGTTGAAGACCTTGAGTCGCTCGTGTTTCTGCAGCAGATCGTCCGACAATCGCTCATAGACATACGGCGTATCGCCATACCCGTCTTCGTCTTCGTCGAATCCCGCATACTCGCTCCAGTAGTTCCCATACCACTGGTTTGCGAGTGCCGTACCGCCGCCCGTCACCCGCACGGGCTGCACGTTGTCGAGGAACGTGTTGTCGATGAACTGATTCGACTTCACAGATGGTAGCAAAGCAACGGCCACGTCGTTGAAGGCAATCACGTTACTATCGAATCGATTGAGCACTCCCTCGGTGGTAGGCGAGTTGTCAATCGACACTCCCACGACGTTGCGGAGGATGGTGTTTCTCTCGGCCACCACGTTGTCAGTGTCTTTGAAACCGAGCCCTCTACCAGTAGTACCACGCGCGTCGGCAAACAGATTGTTGCGAAAGGTTATGTCGTTCGAGTACATCAAGAACGCACCGACTTCGTTACTCACGAACTCGTTGCCTTCAAACTCATTGTGGTCGCTGTACATGTAGTGGAGGCCGTACCGCGACTCGGAGACGGTGTTGTCCACAATCTGCGTCGAGTCCGAAAACCAGATGACAACGTCCCTGCTGCGTTCTACGTCATTGCCGACAATCGACCCTCCGTTGCTGTACCAGAGCCTGATTCCGTCGCCACGCAGCGGTACTGGGAGGTCTTTACCGACGACAATGTTGTCCCTGATCACCGGCGCTGCGCTCTGCTTCACGTAGATCCCGAAGAGCACATCATGCAACCGGTTCTGTTCGACAACTAGTCCGTGGGATCCGTCGGCGAGAATACCGGA
>JBDHHP010000069.1:0-21945 GCA_039589275.1 Gemmatimonadota bacterium
AACGTCCCACACCGGTTTCACCGTCTTACACCGTCTCTTCCCAACTCTTCCCGCCCCTTCCCGCCTCTTCCCTTCACCGCCCTCACTTCTCTGGCCGCTCGACGCATCAAGTCGTACTTTAGCCCTGTCGCCAATCGGGAGCCGTCCCCATGGCCGACGTGTTGGAACGCCTCAAGGCAGCGTTAGCCGACCGCTACCAGATCGAGCGAGAGCTTGGTTCGGGTGGGATGGCTACGGTCTACCTCGCCGAAGATCTCAAGCACCAACGCAAGGTCGCGATCAAGGTTCTGCGCCCCGAGATAACAGCCGCGCTCGGTGCCGACCGCTTCCACCGTGAGATCCGGATTGCAGCCCAGTTGCAGCATCCCAACATCTTGCCACTGCACGATTCGGGAGATGCCGAGGGACTGCTCTACTACGTGATGCCGTACGTGGCGGGTGAATCGCTGCGCGAAAGGCTGGCCAAGGAAGGCGAGCTCCCAATAGGTGAGTCGGTGCGCATCCTGCGCGAGGTTGCCGACGCTCTGGCCCACGCGCACGAGCAAGGGGTTGTGCACAGGGATATCAAGCCGGACAACGTGCTGCTGTCCGGTCGCCATGCTTTGGTGACCGACTTCGGCGTTGCCAAGGCGGTGAGCGAGGCAACCGGGCGCGACAAGCTGACCACAGCCGGAGTGAGTCTGGGCACGCCGTCCTATATGGCACCCGAACAAGCGGCTGCCGATCCCCATATCGACCACCGCGCCGATATCTACGCGGTAGGTGTCGTGGCCTACGAGCTGCTCACGGGCAGACCGCCGTTCTCAGGCACGACCCCACAACAGGTGCTCTCCGCACACGTCACCGAGACGCCCGAACTGGTGAGCAAGCACCGTCAGACGGTACCGCCACCCTTGGCGCAATTGGTCATGCGCTGCCTCGAGAAGAAACCCGCCGACCGATGGCAGAGTGCCGAGGAATTGCTGCCGCTGCTGGAATCGTTGACCACACCGAGCGGTGGTGTTACGCCAACGGGTACTCAGCCGGTTTCAGCGTTGGACTACGAAGCCACGGCTAGGCGGTCGCATCCGGTGCGCGTGGCGGTGCTGTTCGGGATCGGTGCCGTTGCGGTCCTTGCCGTACTCTACGGGGCGGTCATGCTGCTCGGCCTGCCCGACTGGGTGTTGACCGCCGGCGTCGCGCTCGTGGTGCTCGCGTTGCCCGTCACGCTGCTCACCGGACATCACGAGCGACGGCGAGCGCTGGATCGTACCACGGGAGCGGTAGTCCCAACTCCGCCCAGTAGTGCGCGCCACTGGTTCACATGGACTACGGCGCTGGCGGGCGGCGGCTTCGCTGCCGGGGGCCGAGGTAGTGGATGAGTCCATCGCGTGGTTCCGGTCGCGGTCCCTTGACACCGAGGAGGCGCGGTTTGGACTGGCAAGGGCTCTCTACTTGGCAGAGCAGTCAGCGTCAACCACGACTTGAACTGCTGTTTGAACGCCCCACTCACCCCTTCGGCTTGATGAACTCCTGAAACGGCGCGGAATCACGCAGGGGCTCGAGGTCCATCTCGCGGTGCAAGAATACGCTGTGGGGCCGCCCGCGAGCGTATGCCTCGCGCAGCAGCACCATCGCTCGGTCGAGATCACCCAGTTGGGCTGCAATGGTTGCTTGCAGGTATGTGTCACGCCCGATGTCGTACGGGTCCGTGATCCGTTCCAGTCGATCACCGATTCGGAGCGCCTCTTCGCGATCCCCCCGACGTGCCGCTAACACCCCCAGGAATCCCTGCACCGTTACGTCCTGCGGTGCTTCTGCCGCGAGCTCGAGGAACGCCGTGTGCGCCTCTTCCCATCGCTCGGCCAGATACATCGCATGGGCGAGACCCACTCGGGTGCGAAACATCGCCGCCTCCTCGGCCGGACGAGAGCGAAACCAGCGCAGGGCCTGATCTGCCACTCCCAGAGACGCCTCGCGGTACCCGTGCGCTCGAAGCTCCGCTGCGACCTCCCCCATGATCGCACCGGCAGTCAGAGGACCTTCCGGTGGCAGCAGCAGACTCTCGCTGATCCCTTGTGCGACGTCGTCGATTCTCCCGAGTGCCGCCAGAGCCCGCAGCTCGGCGGCAAGCATCATCAGTTGATCGGGGTATGCCTCGCGCGCGCGTCGCGCCTGCCTCAGTTCGGTCGGGTAATCCCCGACCATGTGAAGCGCTTCCATCAGCGTGCGCCATCGGAAGTAATACTCAGACAGATCGAACTCTGATAGGATTGCGATGGCCTCGTTGGGACGGTTCGAGTTGAGCGCCTCGAAGGCAATATCCATCGGCATGCCCAGCTCGCGCGTGGCCTGAAGCGCCGCAACGCGATCCCCTCTAAGTCCCGCAACCAGCCAATCGAAAAACGCGCGCTGGAACGGGCTGAAACGCGGCCGGAACGGTGCGAGAAGCTGGGCGTTGGAATCCGCGGCGTGGAACTCGCCCAGGTTGTAGTGAGCCATCACCATGAAGAACCGAGGGTCGGCGAAGTTGGAGTCCAGAGCCACCGCCTGATACATGAACTCGAGGGTCTCTCGCATCTGAACTGGAACGCCATGGTAGAATGCGCGATGGCCCTCGAGGTAGGCGCGGTACGCCTCCAACGAGGGTGGCTGGCTGGCTGCGGTCGAGGGCAGGAGCCGCTGGTCGAGCACAGACGCAACTACCGTAACCACGTTCCGCCGCAACGAATCGAGCGCCAATCCCGATGCGCCAGCCGCAACCGCGATAGGTGTCATGGCGCGCACCAGGCGCTCCTCGTTTGCATCGATCACCTGTGCCTGGAACTCGAGCGAGTCTCCGCGCCGATAGTACGATCCCGCAACCACCGTCCCAGCCCGAGTGGCCTCACCCGCCGCACGAGCGGTCGCTGCTTCTGACGAGGCGCCAAAGCCCGCGACGTCGGGTCCCGGATTGAACGAGGTAGAAGTGGGGACTACTTCGATCAGGTCGACCTCTTGGAGTCCCCGAGCGATCCAATCGGCAGCCAGCTTTCCCAGTGGAGTCAGCGCCGAGTCGCCCGTTCGGTTCTCGAGCGGCAGGACCAGCACTCGGCTCGGATCGAGAATCGTATCCCAACGATCCCAACTCAATACAGCGACTGCAGCCACTACGACGACGACTGATATCGCAACTGCCGCGAACAAGGTCCTTCTGCGAGCTACCCTGGCAGTCGAGGCTGGCACGCTCTGGGAATCTCCCTCGAGGGCCGCAACAAAACCGGAGGCCGATTCGAAGCGCTCCTCCGGGGCCTTCGCTAGCGCCCGCGCGATGACTGCAGCAACGGAGTCAGGCACGGTTTCTCGCAGATCGGAAACAGGACGCGGAGTCGAGTGGATGTGCTTGCGCGCGATGCCGTCCGCCGTCGGCCCCGTGAACGGCGGCTCTCCTCCCAGCATCTCGTAGAACACGCACGCGAGACTGTACACGTCGCTCCGGCCATCGACCGTATCACTCCCCGCACTCTGCTCCGGACTCATGTACAGCGGCGTGCCCACTGCTGTCCCGGCCTTGGTCAGGCGAGCCTCGCTGGCCATGGAGGCGGCTCGAGCTATCCCGAAATCCGCCACCAGGGCGTGATCGCCTGATAAGAGGATGTTCTCGGGCTTGATGTCCCGGTGTACGACGCCCCGGCCGTGAGCGTACTCAAGCGCTTCGGCAACATCGCGCGCGATCGCAAGCGCGTCACCGAGCGTGAGCTGCCCCTCGCGTTCTAGCCGGTCTCGCAACGACTCGCCGTCGACATAAGGCATCACGTAGTATGGCCGTCCTGCGATGGAACCCGAGTCGTGCACCGGCACGATGTGGGGGTGAGCGAGGTTCGCCGCGATCTGTATCTCCTGCAGAAACCGCTCTAGGCCCACGTGAGCGGCCAGATCGGGGTGCATCAACTTCAACGCGACATCCCGCTCGTGCCTCAGGTCGCGCGCGCGATACACGGTGGCCATCCCGCCGATGCCGATCTCCTCTTTCAGACGGTAACGGTCGCCCAACAGCTGACCGCTGCTCGCCTCCGCCGCGGCCCTGCGGGGGGTCGGCACCTCTATATCGATTGGGGACGGAGCCGATTCGGGTGGGGATGCCTGGCTTTGCGACCGCACCACATCGGTGCGCGCCCTCACTCCGTCAACCAGAGCTTCGGTCTCTGGTGAGGGCTCCAGCTCGAGCTCGTCCGCCAAGCGCCTGGCGAACGTCTCGTACTCTCGTACTGCACCCGCGCGATCACCCAACCGGTCCAGCAAACCGATCACGCGTTGCAGCAACCGCTCGTCCAGCGGCGAGAGCTTTCTGGCTTGTCGGCTCCAGCGACCGGCTGCGCTCGTATGCCTGAGCTGTGCCTCTCGCTCCGCCGACTCCCACGCCGCGGTCGCTGCGCTCTGCCGCAGCTGTTTGCGCCGCTCATCGAGCCAGCGCTCGAACTCCGGGGCGTCCGAGACGTAGAAGCCGTCCAGCAGATCACCGCGATAGAGCTCCAACGCGGCCGCTCTGTCACCTTCGGACAACGCATTCTCGAATGCCTGGACGTCAGACCAGAATTCGGTCTCTGAGACCGCAACTTCGTCGTCGCCCCGGGTGACCACGACGTCTTCGCCCAGATACAAGCGCAGCCGGTAGAGCGATTGCCGTACGGCGCTGCGCGCCCGCGCCTGGTCGAGTTCGGCCCAGAACATCCCGATCAGTGAGTCCCTGCGCTGGAAGCCGCGGCCGGATCCGACGCTCAAGAACGCGAGGAGGCCCAGCAGCTTGGGTCGCGCCAAGACCGCTCGAGTGTCGGTACCCTCAGGCCCCACTAGCTCGGCGGGGCCAAGTGCGCGGAACTCGATCATCTGTCGCCTGAGACCGTATGCATCCTGGGCAACCTCCGGGAGACGGAGGGGAGACAGCGTGGAGACGCTACCCACCTACACTGCCGCAAAGGTAGAACGGCCGCAACCACCTGTAACAGCGGCCGGCCGTGATGAGGACGTTCAGAGGAGGACACCATGCAACAGAGAACACCTACACCGTCAGCGTGGAGTGGCAGATCGCTTCGTTGGCTCCGCCTACTCGTGCTCTTGTCGCTAGGCGCGACCATGGCCTGCGCCGACGTCGACATAAACGGACCGGAGTGGCCTCGGGCCGATTGGCTACCTCAGCGAGACACCACGGGACAAGTCCGAGTGTCTTCAGACTGGCGGGGAACGATCCCGCCGGGCCAGCAGATCGAGATCAAAGGTGTGTCCGGCGACGTCCGTGCCACTCGGACCTCGGGCAGTGAAGTAGTGGTCACAGCGGTCAAGATCGGTCAGCCCACCGACGTAGCCGAAGTGAGCATCGACGTCGTAACCCACTTGGACGGTGTGACGATCTGTGCCGTCTATCCCAGCGTGGTAAGACAGGCTCCCAACGCGTGCGAGCCGGGATTGGGGGGCAACATGTCGGTGTGGGACGGCGGGGATGGCAGCGTGGAGGTGGAGTTCACGGTCGAGGTGCCCGAGGGCGTGGATTTCGTAGGCCGGACGCTGGCCGGTGATATCGCGGCGTCGGGGCTCCACAGCGATGTCTTCGCTCACAGCCTGGCCGGCGACATCGATGTGTCGACCGCGCGACTGGCAACCGCAAGAACGCAGTGGGGATCCATCGTTGCCACGCTCGGGCTAGCCGACTGGGGACGCAATCTCGAGTTCTCGACCATGACCGGCGATATCAGGCTAACCGTTCCTGCTGCGTCCAATGCAGTCGTGCGGGCGACGACTCAGTCAGGGAGCATCAGTTCGGACTTTCCGCTCAACCAGGTTACGCCGGGTCACAAGGAGGGCACGCTGGGAAGCGGCGGACCAACACTCACACTGTCAACGCTCGCCGGGAATGTCACACTCAAGCGAGGCGGATAGGGCAAGGAGGACTATCATGAACCCGAACCTGCGCTGGCACTCCAGATCCCGGTTGGCGATTGCTTCGGTCTCTTACCTCTGTTGCGCCTGCTCATCGATCCAGGCGCCGGATCTCAATTATCCGTGTGTGTCGTGGTGCAACACAGTTGCTCCATGGCCTCACGACGGGAATCCGTACCAGAGTAAGAACTTCACCATCTATAGCGACGGCGCGAGCCGACAGGCCCTGATGGACCTCGCGGCGATCGCCGAAGACGTGCTCACCGATCTCAAGACGTCGTTTGAGATCCCGAGCAACGACCTTTTCATTCTTCCGACGAATCAGACCAAGATTCACCTCTACGCATACAAGTATCATTTCCCCACTGAATGGGGCGGGCAGGGATTCTGGGGCGGGATGATCATCTTCGCTCCGGATCACCCGGAGCGCACGGAAGCCGGTCACACCGAACTCGGCAACTACACGCGTCTAGTGACGCATGAGCTCATGCACGTAGTACAGGGTCTACTCGTCGGATCCAACCACTGCTACTCGACGCATACCTGGTTTGAAGAAGGTCTGGGAGAGTTCGTTTCGGCCCTCAATCCCGAGCGCAGCGTCCTGAACCTGACGGACCTGAACGACTTGATCGCGCAGTACGGCGAGCTGAATCCCATTGCGATCCACAACGACGTGTATCCTGCCATTCAGAACGTGGGTCAAACCTATTTTTACCCCATGTTCGAGCTGACCATGCGATACCTGCTCGACGGTCGTGGGATGGCTCGGTCGCTCTTGGACGCTAAGCAGGTGTTCCTCGATATGCGTGCCGGCATGAGCTTCACTGATGCATTCGAAGACAACTTCGGATTGTCCGTCGTTGATTTCGAGGCCGAATACTTCATTCGGATCAGGCAGTTCTTGAGCCGGGCGGTGCAGGTGACCGAACAGCGGGCCAGGGTGTCAGGGTGACCAGAGGGTGCGGATTACACAGTCATTGATGGGAGAGCGCACGTTGCACCCGGCCGCGTGACTGCGGCCGGATGCCTGCTCCGGCTTCGGTAGATCTGTGATCTGAGATTTCTGATGACTGACTGCTGATCGGTCCTGCAAATCACAAATCACAATTCGCCGATCACAAGTCACAAATCGGCCGCCATCGCCACTCGCCCGTCGCCACCTGGCGCAAATGAGGCTGCACAGCTTATTGAGGGTGTCGTGAAGGGAAGCGCATTCATCCCGGGTCTCCCTGCAACCAGCCAAGCATACCACTCGAGCTTCACGCACATCGGAACCAACGCCAGCGCCAAATCCGTCAACCACTCCATCTCTTCCGCGGATACCTCCGCTTGGGATCCACGTGCTTGAAGTGCTCGCGCACGTCGGGCACGGATACTGGAATAGGAATCAGGAGAAAGCGGGCGCCGGGCGCACTGGTAGGTCCTTGGGTTACGTCGGGCGCAAGCCAGGGGTGGGGTCTCAACAGAATCTCAAAGAGCATCAGACCTGTTCAACCGTACCCTGCACTCGTCTTGGCAGAGCGCCAGCCAGAGCGATCTGCCAACTTGGCGCCGTTCGCAGCGCGTCGGCGTCGGCGCGGAAAACACGAAGACTGTGAAGACGAGCTGCAGCGCCGGCGCTATTCAACCGACGCGCTTGTACCCTATCTCCATACATGAGAATGACTTACACTCGGCGGGCGAGCGGCGCTGCTCGCTCTATCGTCGTTTCAAGTCGCCTATTCGAAGCTTCAAGTCGGCGATTCGAAGCTTGAAGCGCGTGATTTTACTTGAGAACAGATCATATCAAGCTTCGACCGGCCTGGTCGGAAGTTCGAATCGATCATTCGATCTACAAACCGACGGATTTTAGGCTCATGTCGCCTATTCGAAGCTTCAAGTCGGCCATTCGAAGCTTCAAATAGGCGATTTGAAATCACGTCTCGGCCGTGCAAAGCTCGTCATCGCCCGTTTGAGAGGCGCCCGGGGCTGATCGAGCCAATGCTCAGAAGTTCAGGCGGGTGCCAGGCTCAGTTACCCGACTGTGCGGGCTTGGCATAGACCACCTCGCCCCCAATGACCGTCATGTCCGGTTCGATCTTCCAGATGTCCTCGGCCGGAACGGTCATGTAGTCGACCGGGATCACCACGAAGTCGGCCAGTTTACCCACCTCGATGGAGCCGAGGATGTCTTCCGCATGCATTGCGTATGCGCTGCCCATGGTTGCCGCATACAAGGCCTCTTCCCGGGTCAGAGCCTGCTCGGGAATCCAACCGCCCGGAGGGTTGTTGTTGCGGTCCTGTCTGGTGACAGCAGCGTGGAGCGTGTAGAACGGATTGTAGGGTGATACGGAGTAGTCCGTCCCTGTTGCAAACGGCACGCCCAGGTCCAACAGGTCGCTCCAGTTGTAAGCGTACTTCAGACGCTCCGGTCCCATCCTCGCTTCGGCGAAGTGCATGTCCTCGGTGGCATGGAGCGGCTGCATTGAAGCGACGATCCCCAGCTCGACCAGTCGGGGTAGATCGTCCGCAACGAACATCTGCGCGTGCTCCAGGGCAAAGCGGGCGTCCTTGCCGTCAATGCCCGTCGCCTGCAGAGCCCGCTCGAACGCGTCTATTGCGACATGGTTGCCGCCGTCGCCGATGCAGTGGACCCTCAGGTTGAAGCCCATCGGCAGCAGCTCAGTGCCCAGTTGCGCGAGATCGTCCTCGCTGCGCACTGGTTCGCCGAAGTACCCCGGGTAATCGCTGTACTCCTCGACGAACAGAGCGCCCCTCGATCCCAAGGCTCCGTCCGCGAACGCCTTGACCGATTGGACGAAATACTTGTTGTCATGGTTGACTGGCTCACCCAGCTGCCTCGCCGCATCTTCATTCACCATCTCGTTGATTCTGATCCTGAGCAGACCCACATCGTAGAGCTTCATCCTCCTTTGTACTTCCTCGTAGCCCGTCCTGCTGGCTCCATGGATCGTGGTGAGGCCACTGGCGACAGCCAGTTGAGTCCCCTCTACGAGATTGCGGCTTCGCTCGTAGTCGGTCATGGGGGGCAGGTCCGGGATCAGCCTGGTGAGCTGAGGCGGAGCACGTTCCACGAATTCGCCAGTGGGCTCGCCGTTCTCGTCCTTCTTGATGTGACCGCCTTCGGGATCGGGGGTGTCACGGGTGATGCCGGCGAGTTCGAGAGCTTTGCTGTTCGCGCCGCTGCCGTGTGTGTAACGACTGATGAACACGGGATTGTCTGGAGCGACGGCATCGATTAGCTCCTTACGGAACGCCGGTGGGTCCCACACATCCGACATCCAACCCCTCAGTACCACCCAACGTGGCTCTGGTCCCGGGCGCATGCCTTCGCCGGTTGCCAGCGCGTGCTTGATCACCTCCTGCATCCGCTCAACCGAGGCCCACTCTCCGAGTCCCGTTCGGATATCCGGCGTTCGCGGATATAGCTCTCTTTCTCCATACCTTATGTGAACGTGGGCGTCGTGCAGGCCAGGGATGACCGTCTTGCCTTCCAGGTCGAATACGAGAGTGTTGGGCCCGACGTGGGCCTGCGCTCCGGCATCATCGCCCACGTAGATGAAGCGACCGTCTTGTACAGCCAAGGCAGTTGCGGTGCTGAAGGCGTCGTCTACGGTATAGATGTTCCCATTTACGTATACTCTGTCGGCTGCTTGAGCGTGACACAGCGCGGTGGGTGCCAAAAGGAACGGAATAAGCGGGAGAAGAACGGCGATCACGCCAAGTGATCTTCTCAGAATATGCATCTCATCTATCCTTGTTGCTGGTGTGTACGATCATGTATCCCTGCAGCCAAGTATGCCGCGCCAACTGGGGGCTGTCTAGCGGAGTAGAAGTCGATCGGTGTGATGCAGAACCGAAACAAAGGAGCCGGCGATGAGTGCTGAGGAGGAATTACTCACAGCCTTCTACGAAATCCGCGATGCCTTGTGCGCACCCGATCCCGCGGCTCTAGAGCACCTCATCGCGGAAGACTATCGCGGCTTCGATCTCCGCGGCGATATCGAGCAGCGCCAGACGATCCTCGACTCATTCGTGCCTGGTAAGGCGAAGCTGACCAAGTTTGAATTGGATGAGATCGACACCCAGGTGTTTGGCGAGATTGGACTCGTCACCGGCTTGGGGCGTATCGCCGGCGTCTACGAAGACGACCGATTCCACCACACCGTCCGCTTCTGTGACGTCCTCGTGATGCGGGACTCGCGCTGGCAGCTGTTGTTTACGCAGAATACCGAAGTCACAGATCGCGCAGATGGCAGCAGATGAGCGCTCATCTGCGTAGGGCTTTTGTCGTGCCTACGTCGTATACTTGAAGGTGTATCGAACCGTGGTCGCGGAGGGGAAACTCGAACACACCCAGGAGCCGTGCCATGAGAAAGAAGACTCGGGCGGACCGTGATCGGATCAAGCGGAGGGATTTCGTCAAGTCGGGTGGCGCGGCGTTAGCGGGAGGGGTGGTGCTGGGTCGGACACCAATCTCGGAGAGCAAGACTTCCACGGCCCCGGCGGGAGTCCCTCCGCTCTTCCCGGTGCAGCCGAGCCAAGAGGGCCGCATTCAGAGCTACCGAATGCTCGGCCGTACCGGCTTCCGGGTATCCGATGTCAGCATTGGCGGGAGCTTCCTGAGGGACTCCAATGTGGTGCGGTACGCCTTCGACAAGGGCATCAATTACATCGACACGGCGGAGTACTACGAGAACGGGGGCACCGATCGTGCCATCCGAGGGGCCCTCCAGCACGTCGATCGGGAAAAGGTCTTCATCGCAACGAACGCGGACATCGGGCCCACCGACGACGAGGAATCGGTGCTCTCGCGTGCGCGCCGCAGTCTGGAGCGGCTGGGCACCGAGTACGTTGACGCTTACATGATCGGCATGGTCAGAACCGTAGAGTGGTTGAATGCCCCAGGGTTCCACGCCGCTATGGACCAGCTCAAGGCGGAGGGTAGGGTGAGATTCGTCGGGGTCACCTGCCACGGGGCCGAGGCGACCGATCAGAGCGGTATGGCCGACGTTCTCTGTGCTGCGGTGGAGGACGGCCGGTTCGACGTGTTGCTCTTGGTATACAACTTCCTGAACCATGACGAAGGCGACCGGGTCATCGCGGCGGCGAAGGCCAACAACGTGGGCACGACCGCTATGAAGACCGCCCCTGGCAAGCTCAGGGCCGAGCCGTTCGATCCCGACAACCTGAGTGAGGTCTTTCAGCAGTACCTCGACGCCATGGTGCGGGCCGGGTCGAGCCGCAGGGCGGCGCTGCGCGAACTCCGCAAGTATTCGGATGCGCAGAACGAGTTCGTGGAGGGGACCCAGATCTTCGCCGAGCGCTATGGGATCGAGAACGATGAAGCCCTGCAACTGGCGAGCATCCAGTGGGTGCTGCAGAACCCGGACATGCACACGGCGTGCATCTCGGCCTGGAACTTCGATTTCGTCGACAAGATCGTCGCTCTTTCAGGTACTCGGCTAACCGCTCCTGCGGACGAGCTGCTCGAGGCGTCCCGCTCGACGTTGAACTGCCAGTACTGCCGCCACGGGTGTGTGGAGTGCATGGATAGCTGTCCTTTCCATGTCCCGGTGAGCAACATCATGCGGTACGCGTACTACTTCGAGAGCCAGGGTCGCGAGCGGCATGCCATGTCCAGTTATGCCGCCCTCGAGGGGGCTGGTGCTGCACCCTGTAAGGGCTGCGCGGGACTCTGTGCCGGCGCGTGTCCGTACGGTTTCTACATCCAGCCGAACATGCTGCAGGTACATAACCTTCTAACCCTGACATAGCCCGGAGGGCTGACGACGTGGCACGCACAAGAACACTCCGAACCGCGCCACTCACGGGTCTTACCTCTCTGGCCCTGCTTACCTCCTGCGCCGGCGGGCCATCCGGTTTCCCCACGGTAGAAGGATGGACCCAGACCGGAGAGGTGCGCGTCTACAACGCTGAGACTCTGTGGGAGTACATCGACGGCGCCGCTGTGCTCTTCGTGGAGTACGGAGTCCGTACCTGCACGGCGGCGGACATGTCGGCGGCGGGCGCATCGGTGACCGTGGATCTCTATGAGATGGCAACTCCGTTGGGAGCGGTCGGGGTGTTCAAGAGAGAGAACAGCGGGGCAAGCACCGATCTCGCCGGCGCAACCATAGCGGCCGTCTCGCCCCCTTACCAGGCTCTCATGGTAAAGGGAAGCACCTACGTGAAGGTGAACGTATACGAGGGCGAACTGACGGAATCCACAGGTCGTGAGCTCCTAGAGGGCCTCGCTGGTTCGCTTCCCGGGGAAGCCGTCATGCCGCAGGAGTTTTCGCTTTTGCCCAGAGAAGGGAAGGTGGACGGGTCGGAAGGGTACCAGCCCGGGTCACACCTGGGCTTGGCGGAACTCACGGATTGCATCTACGCCGAGTATGAGGGGAGTGATGGCGAGACGTGGCAAGGGTTCGTCGTGGTTCCCTCGGCAACCTCGAACGTCTGGGATGCGCTGGTTGCCCAGTGGGAGTCGTTCGAGCACAACGGGCACACGGTCCTGTTCCGTGAGGTTCCCTACAGCGGCTTGGTCGGTGTGACGCGCACCGACACCGGGGTGTTTGGTGTATCGGGAACGGCCGACGAGATCGAGCTGCGGGAGAGGTTGGGAGAGTTCGCGAGCCTCCGCTGAGTCATTCGGTCGAAGCGTCTTCAACCTCGCGAGCCGCCTCCAAGTGCCGGTCGATTTCTAGTCGGACTTGTTCGGCGGCCTCGATGTTCTGCGTCAGTTCATCGAGCGTCACGTTCCCCGCATGGAGGCGGAGTAGGTCGAGCCGTAGCGTCTCGAGCGCCGCAACCGTGGAGGCGAGTCGCTCCATTGCTTCGGGTGACTCGCCTCGTTTACGGAGCGCGAGCGCATCTGCCTCTAGCTTAGTTACTAGAGCAGGAACGTCACCCAATCGTTCTCGCTGGTCCGCCGGCAGCGCGTCAAAGAGCTGCTGGGCCACGCTCCCCAGAGCCACCTCTGTTCGTTCACCGTGATCCGGTAACGCTTCTGGGCGGTCGCCCAGACCAGTGCGCCCGATCCGAAACACCCACTTCCCCAGTCTTCCCTTCAGGAGCTTGCGCCACCACTTCGGCGCTCCCAGTTGAGACCAGAGTCTACGAACCGTTACCATCGGACCACCAATGGCAGTCGCGAGCGCGATTACGTCGCCGATATCGGCATCGATAATGACACCGGCACCGACACCCAATGCCGTGACTGTGACGCCGGCAGCGGCAGTCAGCCACGGGCCCGCCCGAGAGGACTCCGGCGCAGGTTCTTCTTCCGCTATGTCTCTGCGCTCGGCCAACTCCAGGCCGGCACGAAGGGCGTGGTGCGCGTAGCCTCGCTTCAACAGGCCGCGAGCCTGAGTGACTAGCTGCGCCGCCCTGGCAGCCGAGAGCCCCAAGAATGTCATGACGAAGACCATCTCGAGACCGAACAGGATGCCGAAGAAATCGCCCTCTGCAGCCCGTAGAATCTCGAGGACTATTGCGCTGCCAAGCGCGCCACCGACCAGGGTCGCGATGTCACCCCCCGCCGAGTCGGCCTCCCTGCGGAACCGTTCGAGCGGTGCAGGAACGTGCACCACAGCACCACGGATGGATTCGATTTCGCCTGCGAGCGCATCTGCAGAGGTGGGGCGTGCCTCGGGGTCCTTTGACAGGCAGCGATCGATGAGGTCGGCAAACCGCGCCGGGAGCTTCGGTGCCAACGACCCGAGCTTGGGTGCTGGTTCGTTGGCGACCTTAACCAGGTAACCGGCCATCGATGTGGCTTCGAACGGATGCCGGCCTGTAGCCATGAAGAACGCCGTCACGCCCAATGAGTACAGGTCACTCCGTTGATCCATGGAACCTTGGCTTGCCTGCTCAGGACTCATGTATTGCGGAGTGCCGACTATTCGGCCGGACGATGGGCCATCCCCTGGCGCGATCTCACGAGCGATCCCGAAGTCGGTCACCAGCGCTCGGTCGCTTTCCCTGTCGATGAGCACGTTTTCGGGTTTCACGTCGCGATGGATGATCCCGCGGGCGTGAGCGTGGCCAAGTGCCCACGCCACCTCTTGTGTCACTCGCATCATGTCCGAGGCGCGCAGTGGGCCGTCTCTTCGCACCCGCGTGCCGAGCGTCTCGCCATCGACGAACGCCATTACGAAAAACACGAGATCGCCGTGCTCCTCGACAGCATGGATCTGGACGACATTGGGATGTGACAGACCCGCCGCGGTGCGTGCTTCACGGAGGAAGCGATGCCGCACGCGCTCGTCGGTTGCCAGCTCGGGGGGCAACAGCTTGATGGCTACCCGCCGGTCGAGAGCCACGTCGCGAGCAAGGAATACCACCCCCATGCCGCCACGACCGATCTCCCGGTCGAGCGAATAGCAGCCGGCTACGACCTGCTGAAGGGCGAGAAACTCAGGTGTCGTGGTTGCCAATCCGCTTTACCCGTACCTGAGATCCCTAAGCCTCCACGCTTCTCAGGAACTCGATACTCCTTCTCAGTCCCTCCAGCGGTTCTTCGGTCTCTATCTCGACGATGAAACCGTGGTCTGCGATGTCGCTTTTCAACGCGGCGTTCAACAGCGCGGGCCAGTCGATCATCCCTTCGCCACAGGGCACAATGCCACCCAGTCTCCCAGCCTGTGAACTCTTCATTGCGGGGTCCCAGTCGTGCATGTGCAGCGATGAATAACGCCCAGCGTACTTGTCCAGATAGTACACGATGTCGTATCCGCCCTGGATTGAAGCGAGCTGAAACTGCATCGTGACCAGATCCGGATCGAGCGCTTCCATTATGTGCTCGTACTGCGGCCTTCCTTCCACCTGAGGGCCGATGAGGTGGTTGTGATAGCCCAGCCGAAGTCCGGCCGCTCTGACAACTTCAGCGGCTCCATTGGCCCTTTCTCCCCACCTCTTGATGTCATCGACGGTTCCGTCGTCACCGATACCGGATCCCGACATTACGATGTCCTCCAGACCGAAAGCCGCAGCATACTCAGCGGTCTCGGCTGGATCGTTCACCAGCACCTCGTCGGCTTGGAAGTGAGCTGACTTACAGGTGAGGCCCGTATCCTCGATCTGCTGCTTGATGTCGGCTGGCGGCAGCGGTGTCAGATTCCCGAAGCCCACTTCTTTGTAGTGGCTGCCGTGTGGTGAGCACATCTCAACGCTGGCGTAACCGAGCTCCCGAACACTCGTCAGTGTTCCCGTGAAGTCTCTTTCGATCTCTCTTCTCATACCATACGACTGAAAGCCGAGTGGCCTGTCGAAACGCGGCGTTCCACTGGATTGTCCATTCTGCTCTTGAGCGCAACCGATGCCGGTACCAGCAGCAAGCACGCTGGCTGCACTCGTTTCCAAGAACTGTCTTCTATTGAGCATTCTCGCCCTTCCTTTCTATGCGCTGTTCAACTGAACGGCACGACCTCTCGCTCAACGCTACGGCATGCCCGGAGGAGCCACTCGGCGCAGAGTTGCTTGCTCGAACGCATAGGCCAGCTCGAGCAGCCGCGGTTCGCTGCACGCCGTGCCCGTGAAGCTCACGCCGAAGGGCCGGGGCTTCACGTCGAACCCGTCGGGCATGGGCGGATCGGGCTCGCTCTCGAGGAGGCCGAACGGCACGATCACTGTCGGGTAGCCGGGCCGAGCCGCGATGCCGGCGCCGCGCGATTGCGGGAAGAGCAGGGCATCGAGCTGCAGCTCGTTCATCACCTCGTCGATCCCATGCTCACCATTCAGGCGCAGGTCACGCTCGCGATCGGCCTCGTACTCGGCCCGGTCCCCTTCCAGGTCTATTGCGTCCGCACCATCGAGCCGGGCCTGATCGTACTTGAGCGCGCCCGCGTTTCGGTGGTCGAGGTTCCACTCGCGCAGCTCAGTCATTGTCTTGACCGGCGCCGACTCGCCCAGCGAGGCGAGCCACGCGTTGAAGTCCCGTTTCGCTCCGTAGCTGAGCACGCTGCTACGCCCCGCCACGAGCAAGTTGTTCGCGGAATCCGGGTCGATCACACTCGGAATGTCGGCCGGATCGACGACAGTCGCTCCCTGTGCTTCGAGGATCGCGATCGCCTCGGCCATCAGGGCCTTGCCCCCCTCCGAAAGCCCGCCGCGGAATCGATCGGATCCCGGTGCGCGAACCGAGTCGTAGTAGAAAGCCCGAGGAATGCCGATGCGAGCTCCTTGCAGGCCATCGGCATTGAGAAACGCGGTGTAGTCACCGTTCTCGGGTGGCTCGCATCTCTCTGTTGCGGCGTCGTTCGGATCCGGTTCCGAACTCTCCAACGCCCCGAGCATTATCGCCGCGTCGGTGACGGTTCGCGCCATCGGGCCGGCGATATCCTGATCGGCGGTTATGGGAATCACGCCATAGCGGCTCACTCGCCCGACGGTTGGCTTCACCGCCGCCAGCATGTTCGCGTTTGCCGGCGACAGGATCGAGCCAGAGGTTTCTGTTCCGACATTTGCGGCCCAGAAGCTCATCGCAGTGCCGATTCCGGAACTCGAACCACCGACACCCATCACGGGGCGTCCGTCGTTTCGTTCATCCCGCGGATCGCGGCGGGGGTCGTAGGGGTGCAGGCCGTAGCCGCCCACCGCGCTGTAGTTGCCGGGCATTCCGTTCGCCATGAAGTTCGCGAGCTCGGTCATCACCGTCTTTGCGATGATGATGGCGCCCGCCTCACGGAGGTTCGTTGTAAGCGTGGCCTCGTACGGAGGTACAAACCCCTCGAAGACAAGCGCGCCCCCGGTGGTCGGCATGTCAGTGGTGTGGACGTTGTCTTTGAGGGCGACGGGAATACCGTGGAGAGGGCCGCGTACGCGCCCTTCGGCACGCTCCCGGTCCAGCCGGTCCGCCTCCGCCAGTGCGTTGGCGTTCACCGCAATCGTCGCGTTCACCCGCTCTTCATAGAGCGCGATACGTATTAGGTGTGCCTCGACCAACTCACGAGATGTAATGCGGCCTTCCTCCATCGCGCGCTGCATCTCGGGTATGGTAGCCTCGACGACGTCGAAGGGCTCTTGTTCGGCGCAGGACGTGCTGAACGTGAGCGCAACACCGAGTGCGGCTACATGGAGTGGAAGACGTACGCGGTTCTTGAACAGAGACATGGCCCTACTCCTCGCAAAGAGCTTCGATGGGGTCTTTCAGCGACCGGCTGTCCGCTTCGGCGGCACGACGCAGGATACGTAAAGGGCGTCGGCCGCGCTGCAATGTCAACAAGGCGCCACAGATCACGCAGACGAGCGCAGATCTGCGCAGATTCGTGCCTGGCTGCATCGGAATGGTGACGGAGAATGCGATGCTGGCCTTCAGGTCGCATGACTACGAGATTCTCTACTAGAAGCGCGTCTCTCACCCCACCCACCAGGAGGCCGCCATGCCGTTCAGGATCCAGCGCGTGGACTACTTCTACACGACCGTCACGGACCAACCCGGACAAGGATACGAACTACTGTCACAGCTCGCGGAGCTTGGCGTGAACTTGCTGGCTTTCGCCGCAGTGCCCGTGGGCCCGACCCACACGCAGCTCACACTGTTTCCCGAGGAAAGCGGGCGCATCACAACTGAGGCCCAACGAGCTGGCCTGACCGTGGAGGGACCACACCCGGCGCTCCTGGTGCAGGGTGATGACAAGCTCGGTGCCCTCGCCGAGATCCACCAGAAACTCTACGCCGCCAACGTCAACGTGTACTCCTCGAATGGGGTGGGCGACGGCAAAGGTGGATTCGGCTACGTCCTGTACGTACGGCCTGACGAATACCATCGGGCGGCAGAGGCCCTAGGCGTGTGAAGTAGCCCTGAAGACGTGGGTGGAAGGCGCCCGAGAAGAAGTCGTGCATCACTGGCGTGTTCCTAAGCCGGCTTCGATGCAGGCTTAGGCATTCGACCATAGCAACTGCGACTGTAGAGTGCGGCTAACCGGTGTTGACGCCCACGAGACAAGCCCCGAATAGGCTAGATGGAGGAAAACCCGTCATGAGGCCGATCACTCCGTCACTGGTTCTGGTTGCAATGAGTCTGTCGTTCTCTTGTGTTAGCGAGGAACCTACTTCAGTGGTAGTTGGGACTCTCTTGGGACACGATGGGCGCCCTATGGAGGTCGCGCACGTACACATGCTTCAGCCCGGGGTCGTCGAGCCTATCATCTCACTAGAAGTGAAGCGGAACGGGCGATTCGAGTTGGTCACAGACGAAACCGGCGCATTCGTGATTCGCTTCACCGGTGTTGCACACGCTGTTGAGGAAATACCACTCTACATCGACTCGGTTGTATCCGTCGAGGTCGAAGTGCGGCTCGGCGTACCAGAGTATGTTGACGACTTCAGTTCAGTGCAGGTCGCTGGGCCGTTCAACGACTACTCGCCGACTTCGATGGTGCGACGGCCTGATGATCGACTAGAATCAGTAGTGGAGAGTTCTGAATCCGACGTTGTGTACGTTCTGAAGGGTGCGACGGAAACGGGCTGGACTCATGGAACGGACTCTGAGCAGTTCGAATATCATGAGACCTATGGGTATCAGTCCGTTTTACCGAGCCACGACGGTGTAGCGACAATTGTGTTCGACCCGGCCAACCTGGTCCGTGGTACCGACAGCTCTGTAGTGCGTTTCCGCGATCCAGGCACTCGTGTTTCCCGACACAATGTGATCCAGCGAGAGAGGCGACGGCGGAGGCGGGCGTACGAACAGGCTCAAAGAGCCCACCTGGAGGGGCCTGATGCTCGTACCGCTTTCGTGTATGACTGGTCCGCGCAGGTTTCTTCACTCGAGGCACAGGTTGTCGAGGAGGACGACCCGGTGTTAAGGCAGGCGCTGCTCCTGAGCCTGATCGAGTGCGCCGACTTGGAGGCTGAGGTCGACCCGACGATCGCTCGGCGCACGCTGGATGAGATCTCCCCAACTTCTCACATGTGGTCGTACGCACCCTGGCTGGTCCAAACAGCGGACTACTATGCGGCGCAGGGAGACTCAACACACGAGTATCGCTCGTTCATGAATCAAGTGATTGAGTCGCATCCAAACCGATCAGTCAGCGCGTCCGTGTTGTGGTTGGCACTGTGGTATGCGGACCACGGAGGTGACGACGAGTTGGTCCAGGACTACTACGAGCGCCTGCTCGAGGACCATCCCGAATCACCGCAGGCAGAGTGGGCGCACGCGACATTCTCTCCGGACCGCAACATTCTGCTGGGGAAAACGATACCTGAGTTTCTGCTTAACTCCCTGGAAGATCCTGAATTGACCTACAGCAGAAGCGACCTCGAGGGAAAAGTCTACCTCATCGACTTCTGGGCCACCTGGTGCCTACCCTGTGTGGCGGAACTGCCGAACATCGATGACGCGTATGAGAAGTACAAGGACCGTGGCTTTGACATATTGAGTGTTGCGTGTAGTGACACTCGAGAGCGCGTCAGCGAGTTCCGCAGGGTCCGCTGGGCTATGCCCTGGCACCACGCGATTCATGAGTTGGAAGACGAAGCGATCAAGCCATTTGAGGTCCGGTCGATCCCACGAGCAATCCTCGTCGATCGGGCCGGCAAGATCATTGGCGTCGATGCCACGATTCGCGGAGAGCGCCTCCATTCAGTCCTGGCCCGCGTCATGGAGGATGGAGGCTAGCGGCCTCTCGGCCTTGGCCGCACTAGACGACTCGTACGACGCCCGCCCGACGACGAAGACCACGGTAGAGGAGTATCATGATCGAAACAACTAGAGCTGCAAGAACACTCCTCCCCTTGGTTTCTGTATTCCTCGTTTTCTGCGCGCAAGGCTCGCAACACAACTCGGGGAGCAACGAGCAGGCGCAGAGCATCCCCGCCTGGTTCAAGGACGGCAAGTTCGGGATGTTCATTCATTGGGAGGGGGACATAGCGGAGTGGATCATGCAGCGGTTCCAAATCCCCGTGGAGGAATACCGGACGGTCGCGGCCACGTTCGACCCCACCGGTTTCGATGCCCGTGAGTGGGTGTCGCTGGCCAAGAAGGCCGGCATGAAATACATCATCATTACTTCGAAACATCATGACGGCTTCGCCATGTACGATTCGCGGGTCAGCGATTACAACATCGTGGACTACACTCCGTTCAATCGCGACCCCCTGCGAGAGCTATCGGAGGCCTGCGCCGAGGCCGGTATCAAGTTCGGCGTCTACTATTCGCATCGCGAGGATTGGGAGCACCCTTACGCGTATGGGAACTTCTGGGATTTCGATTCATCCCAAACCAACCTGGATACGATGGACCATCCGGAGCTGTTTCGCCGATACCTCGATGAGAAGTCCATCCCCCAGCTAAAGGAATTGCTGACCGAGTACGGTCCGCTGGGTGTCGTGTGGTTTGACCGCGGGATGTACACACAGGAGCAGGGACGGGAATTTGTCGATCTGGTGCACAGCCTGCAGCCGGAGTGTTTGGTCAACGGCCGGGTTGGCCACTACGACAAAGAGCTGCTGGGCGATTACCAGAGCATGACCGACAACGGCATGCCGATCGGGGGAATCGAGGAGTACTGGGAAACCCCGCAAACCTTGAATGAGACCTGGGGCTACAGCCGATACGACAACAACTGGAAGACCCCCGACGAAGTGATCAGACGTCTGGTCACCATTGTGAGTAAAGGCGGCAATTACCTGTTGAACGTGGGCCCGACAGGGCAGGGGATTATCCCCGATCCCTCGGTTGAGATACTGAACGCGGTCGGGGATTGGATGCAACAGAACTCGGAGAGCATCTACGGAACATCGCCCTCTCCGTTTCCCTCCGAGCTGCCCTGGGGATACTGCACACGAAAGGGCAGCCGACTCTTCCTACATGTCTTCGACTGGCCCGAGAATGGACGATTGAGTCTGGACGGGCTGAACAACGAAGTCGAAACAGCGTATGCACTTTCTGATCCGGATGAGCCGCTCGCTGTCGGCGGCGATGAAGCAGGAGAGCTCACGATCAGCCTGCCCGCAGAACCGCCGGACCACATCAACTCGGTATTTGTTCTCGAGATCGAAGGTGATCCCGATGTCGATCCCTACATTGTGGAACAGCACGCAGATGGGTCAGTGCTCCTAGACTACCTGTCTGCCTCCACATCGGGCAATGCCCAAAAACGGTTCAACAGAAGAGGAGAGTCTGGACACTTTCACATCTCGAAGATGCAGACGCCTGAGGATTTCGTAGAGTGGCATGTCCACATGAACGTGCCGGGCATCTATTACGTCGACATCACCTATGCCGCTAGACCGGGATGGGAAGACGCTCGCTACATCGTTGAGATGGGTCGGGAACGAATCGATGGTACCCACGGAAGGTTGGTACGAATACAAGACCGAGCGGATTGGCCAACTCGAGGTCAACAGAGCCGGCCGGGTTGTGGTGAGGATTTATCCCAGAACCATCCTGGATCATTACCTGATGTACTTCAATAGAATGGAATTACTGCCGGCCGACGGCGAGGGCAGCGGGCCAGGCTCCGCGGAAGAGAGCCGTGCGCAGGCCCAAATGATCCTTCCAAGCAGTCTCTTAACCGGTCTCCCTCTTGCGATGAGGTCCGACCCATGAAGCTCCGGTCGTTTGTGCCTGCCGTATGCCTGGCCTGCCTGCTTCTTACGGCGTGCGGCCAATCCGTCGAGCCGCCCAACGTCTTGTTCATCGCCGTCGACGATCTCAACAACGACCTGGGCAGCTACGGACACCCCCTCGTCCAGAGCCCCCACATCGACCGCCTGGCCGCACGGGGGATGCGCTTCGAACACGCCTACTGCCAGTATCCCGTCTGTAACCCCAGCCGGTCGAGCCTTCTGACGGGCTTGTATCCTGAGCAAACCGGCGTGCTCTCGAACCAGGATAGCTTTCGCGTGCATCTTCCGGAGATCGCAACCCTCCCCGAGTGGTTCAAACAACACGGCTATTTTACCGCCCGCGTCGGCAAAGTCTTTCACTACGGCGTACCGGGCCAGATCGGCACCGACGGCATGGACGACGCGCGCTCGTGGCATCAGGTCGTCAACCCGCGCGGCATCGACCGCGAGGTGCACGACCGCATCCACACCCTG
>JBDHHP010000070.1:0-19558 GCA_039589275.1 Gemmatimonadota bacterium
TTGAATAGACTGATCTCGAGTATGGGCCCAGACTTGTAGCGCCGCAACAGACAGTTGCGTGACGGGGCCCGCCAAAGGCCATGCCGTTTCCCGCGATCAAGTGTGTCTCTCTTGCCTTCCGCAGCCGTCGAGAGGCCGCACAGACATCTAGCTACTCCCTGACCCTCTCGAGGCCCGGGGAAGCCCAGGAGAAGGCCCACGGAGACCAACTCTCTCAGCTCCCGAACCTGTCGTCTGGCCGTCCCAACCGCAGGCCGCACTGGGGTGTACCGAGGACTACGAATCCTCTGACCGTATCGGGAGGCCCGTCACGACGCGGCTCTCGGTGCCATGTGCTTCGCATGTGCTTCGGTGCGGCTTTCTCTCTTGCCCTCCGTGAGTCTCGCCCCGCCGGATAGCTATCTCAATACTCCCTGACCCTATCAAGGCCAAGGGAAGGCAAAGGAAGGGCTAAGGAGACCTGCTCGCTACTGAACCTCATGCCGACTCTTGCGGATTCGAGTGCCGAGACACATATAATGTGACAACCTCATGTCAATATAGGATATCATAACCTGATCAAGTAGTGAACCCGTCAAGTACATGGGTCCTGACTCATGGAGACCGCTAAGGAATGGATCCTGTGATCTTCGCTGGCGATAACAAGCATCAACACCCAATTAGGAGGGGCCAATGGGTTTGAAGCGAGCAGTTGGACTGTTCTGCGCCGCGTGCTTCACGGTGCTGCTGATGACTGCCTGCCAGGGCGCGGACGGCATCAACGGAACCGACGGCATGGATGGCCAGGACGGAATGAACGGACAGGATGGTCAGGACGGCGTGGACTTTCCAGGTCCGATTCCCGCAGAATACACCGCTGCGGACGGCATCCTCGGTGGTGCCGCGTACTCAAAGTGGTGGACAACGGATGCGGGAGGCAGCGGCACGCAGCCGACAACGACCGCCGAGGCCGATTTCTATCGCTGCAAGGCGTGTCATGCGTGGGATGGCATGGGCAGCGCTGCTTCGTATGCCAATCGGACCGGCCAGAGCACGCTGAGAGCCTCCCGTCCCGACGTAGCGTCGGTCAATCTGCGGAGCACTCCCGCGAACCAAACGTATCTGGGGCTGTTTGACCTGGTCATGCATGTCGGCGCGCGTGACATAGATGCCCGGGACAATACACATCCGGACTACTCTCCATACCTCACGACCGAACAAGCGTGGAACCTTGTGAAATTCATGCGCGAGGAGTGGGTCGCTCCCAACCTGCTGTACGACATTGAGGTGACCGGTCCGGCCATGTACGTCGACTACACGGCCGATCCCGATACGGTGGTAGCACCGACGGTCACCTACAGCAATGTCGGAGCGCTCGGGGACGAAGCCAACGGCCAGACGCTGTATACGAGCCTCTGCGAAACATGCCATGGAGCCGACGGCACGGATGAGGACCTGGGTGGCAGGAGTCTCGGCCAGTTCGTGCGCGAAAAGCCAAACGAGGCTTGGTTCAAGGCGAAGTTCGGTGAACCCGGGACGGGCATGGCACCTGGCCTCGTGACCGAGCTGTCTGATCTGCAAGACCTGTATGCGGCGTTGGCAAATGCTGCGAACTTCCCCGACCTCCCTTAACACCAACACGGGCACGTTCGCTGCAAATACGGAACCACTAGGCTGGCCCGGCAGTAGATCAGAGGCTGCCGGGCCAGCACGGTTCCGTATACAGAGTGGTAGTGCCAGTCTTCATCTGTTCCTGACCTCGGCCCCGGCTACGAGCTGTTCCGGACTCGATGATGCCCACCGGGTAGCCGTCGCCCATAGAAGGACCCGTCCCAAGAGCTGCAGGAGTCCCTGGTCCCGATCGTCTTCGACTCCGGCCGACCCGAACTGCGGCCCGTAGTGTAGGCTCGGGACCACCGGAGAGCCTGTCGCATGTCGGATACCCTGGAGCGCCTCAAGTTGGCCCTCGCCGACCGCTACGCTGTCGAGCGCGAGATCGGCGCAGGCGGCATGGCGACGGTGTACCTCGCCGAAGACATCAAGCACCACCGCAAAGTGGCGGTGAAAGTGCTGCGGCCCGAACTCGCCGCTACACTGGGACCAGAGCGCTTTGTCCGCGAGATCGAGATCGCCGCGCAACTCGCGCATCCCCACATCCTGCCGTTGTACGACTCCGGTGAAGCCGATGGGGTCCTCTACTACGTCATGCCATATGTGGAGGGCGAGTCGTTGCGCGAGCAGCTGGATCGCGAGGGGAAGCTCTCGGTGGAGGAGGTGGTTCGCCTTACCGATCAGATCGCGGCTGCGCTTTCCTACGCGCATGAGCGTGGCATCGTCCATCGCGACGTCAAGCCGGAGAACGTCATGCTCACGGGCGGCCGGGCGGTGGTGGCTGACTTCGGGATTGCGCGTGCGGTGACTGTCGCGGGTGGAGAGCGGCTCACGGGGACCGGGTTCGCGGTGGGTACGCCCGCTTACATGAGTCCGGAGCAGGCGATGGGGCAGGATGACGTGGACGCCCGGAGCGACGTGTACGCGTTGGGATGCGTCGTCTACGAGATGGTGGCGGGGCGTGTGCCATTCGAGGGGAAGACACCCCAGGAGCTGTTGGCCAAGCACGCGGTGGACACGGTGCCTGGTCTCCGGCGCAGTGATGCCACAATCCCCGTCTTCGTCGAGCGGGCGGTAGAGCGGGCCATGGCCAAGAATCCTGACGAGCGCTTTCCGTCCGCAAGGGAGTTAGCGGAGGCGTTGACGTCGGAAACCGTGGTGGCGCGCGTTGGCAGACGAAGTTGGCGCATAAGAGCGACTGTCGCTGCAGTAGTCAGCCTCATGCTCCTGGCCGCGTGGGGGCTGCCAACGGTGTTCGGCGGTCCTGCATATGAACGCTTGGCCGTGTTGCCCCCGGTCAACCTCATGAACGATCCAGAGCAAGAGTACTTCGTCCAGGGGATGCATAATGCGCTGATCTCGGAACTCCAGCGAGCCGGCGTTGCGGTGATCGCGCGCACGTCGGTGCTGCAATATGAGAACACGCAGAAACCGATCCGCGATATCGCTAGCGAGCTGAGGGTTGACGCCCTGATCGAGCCGTCGGTCTACCGGACCGCAGACAGCGTTCAGCTCGAGGTCAGGGTGGTGGACGGCAGAACGGAGCAGTACATGGCAGACCCGATCGTCCGTGGCGGTGAGTTCCGCAACGTGGTGGCGCTGTATCGCGACGTGACAGGTGCGATTGCTGCTGAGATCCAGCTGGCAATGGCCCCGCAGGCTGAGGCCCGCCTGGCCGGCGGCCGCGCTGTCAATCCCGAATCGTACGAGGCCTACTTGAAAGGCCGCGAACGGTGGTACCGGGCCACGCCACCAGAGATCGCTATGGCGCAGGACTACTTCGAGCAGGCAATCGAGTTGGACTCGAACAACGCATTGGCATTTGTTGGCCTCGCCGACGCCATGGCCCTGCCGGGCCACGTCGGGTGGGTACCAGCACCAGACGCCTTCACTGCAGCGAAGGCGGCACTGGCAAGAGCGTTCGAACTCGACGAGGAACTCGCGGAAGCGCACGATTTGCGGGCCAGGATACGATTTGCCTTTGATTGGGACTGGTCCAGTGCAGAGGAGGGATTCCAGCGCGCCTTCGAGCTGAATCCGCACCATCCGGACGCACACGTGGTGTATGCACAACTACTGAGCATCACTGGGCGGCGAGATGAAGCGCTTGCGGAAGTCCGGCGTGGCTTGGACGTGGATCCGCACAATGCCTTCTTCAAGCAGCAGTTCGCTCAACAGTTGTCGACGATGGGTCGGTATGATGACGCGATCGAGCAGCTACAAGAGCTGCTCAAGGCGCAACCCGGCTACCCTCTGGCGCACGACGCGCTGTGGACCGCCTTCTACAAACAGCTAAGGTTTGAGGAGGCTTTGGACCACGCAATCTCGTCCGTTGCAGACACCGAAGTGGAGGAATCCCTTAGGCGTGGTTACGCAGCGGGCGGTTATGCGGAGGGAATGCGTCGTGCAGCGGAGACCCTTGTGGCGCGTTCCAAGCACCGGTACGTCGCACCCATACCAATTGCGAGATTCTATGCGCACGCAGGCGAAACCGACATGGCTCTGGAGTGGCTGGAGCGCGCCATAGATGTGCGCAATACGCAGATCGTGTACACACCGATGAACCCGGACTTCGAGGAGTTGTGGGTTCACCCGCGTTATCAAGAACTGATGCGGCGAATAAATCTCTCGCTTTGAGTTGGCGGCTTCCTCCCTTGCCCTCCGTGAGTCTCTCCGGGCCAAGTAGCTATCTCGATATTCCTAGACATTCTCGAGGCCAAGGGAAGGCAACGGAGAGCGTCTGAGATACACTCGCTCGGGCACTTGATGCCGCACGGCGTTTCGGAGCCCTAACGAGGACCCGCAACCAGAAAGGACGGGAGTCCCTGCCTCCGATCGTCGCGGACTCTGGCTGACGGCAGCGGCAGCCCGTAGTTTAGGCCCGGGACCACTAGAGAGCCTGCCGTATGCCTGACCTGCTGGAGCGTCTCAAAGCTGCGTTGGCTGACCGCTACGCCATCGAGCGGGAACTCGGTAGCGGTGGGATGGCCACGGTGTACCTCGCCGAGGACCTGAAGCTGCACCGCAAGGTTGCGGTAAAGGTCCTAAGACCCGAACTCGCTGCTGCGCTTGGGCCTGACCGATTCCTGCAAGAGATCGAGATCGCGGCCCAACTGCACCATCCCCACATCCTACCGCTACACGACTCGGGTGACGCAGACGGGTTCCTGTATTACGTGATGCCTTATGAGGAGGGGCATTCACTTCGTGAGAAGTTGGCGCACGAGGGTGAGCTACCCATTGGTGAAGCCGTCAGAATCCTGAGGGACATAGTGGACGCTCTCGATCACGCCCACAAGCACAATGTAGTTCACAGGGACATCAAGCCGGACAACGTTCTGTTGACGGAGCGCCATGCTCTGGTGACCGACTTCGGCGTTGCCAAGGCCGTGAGCGAAGCCACCGGAAGGCAGCAGCTCACAACTGAAGGCGTGGCACTCGGCACACCAACCTATATGGCACCGGAGCAAGCCTCGGCCGACCCGCACATCGACCATCGGGTCGATATCTACGCCGTCGGTGCCGTCGCATACGAGTTGCTCACCGGCAGACCGCCGTTCACTGGCACAACGCAGCAGGAGATACTGGCAGCACACATGACGCAGGCTCCGGAGCCCGTGACCAAGTATCGGGAGTCGGTGCCTCCTGCACTTGAGCAATTGGTGATAAGGTGCCTGGAGAAGAAGGCCGCTGATAGGTGGCAGAGTGCTGAGGAGCTGCTGCCGCAACTGGAAGCACTGACAACGCCGAGCGGCGGCGTAACACCGACTGAGACCAGACCGGTTTCCGCCACGCGCGCTCCTATGAGCCCGAAGACACGTACGGCCGCAGTAGCTGCTGTGGTTGTGGTCGGCGCAGTTGCTGCCTGGCTCCTACTGCTGCAGCCGTCCGGACCCGCCGCACCGAGACTCGATCCCAACGCCTTGGCCGTGTTGCCTTTCAGGATCACTGGCGACTCAGGTCTGATATACCTGCGGGAAGGCATGGTCGACGCACTCCACGCCAAGTTCACCGGAGAAGGTGGACCGCGCGCAGTGGACCCGAGAACGACGATGAGCGCCTGGCGCGAGACGATTGAGGACGAGTCAGAAGACCTGCCACTCGACGAATCGGTGCGGCTTGCGGGCCAACTCGGAGCGGGCCTGGTCCTGCTAGGAGGGATTGTCGAGGCAGGGAACCAGCTCACGTTGAGCGGATCTCTGCATGACGTTCCTGGTGGGGCAGAATTGGTGCAGGCCTCGGTCGCCGGCGCGGGTGACAGCCTGTCGGCCTTGATGGACCGTTTGGTGGTGCAGCTCCTCAGCCTGGAGGCGGGGGAGACCGCCGCGAGCGTCCAGACACTGAGCGGTTCGCTCGATGCGGTCCGCGCATATCTGGAAGGCCAGCGGGCCCTGCGCACCGGTTTCCCGCTGGAAGCTGTAAGGCACTTCGACCGGGCGATCGAGCTGGACTCATCCTTTGCCTTGGCGGCTGTGGGGCTTGCACGAGCCGGGTCGTTTGCGGGCAACACCAACACCGACGCTGGGGGCCGGGGTGCGCGGCTCGCGTGGGAGTTGCGCGATCAACTGAGCGGCAGGGACCGTGCCCTGGTTACCGCTTGGCGGGGGCGGAACACACCTGGTTGGACCTCATGGGTAGATCGCATCCAAGATGCTGAGGTGGCAGTAGAGCTGGCACCCGACGACCCGGTCACCTGGAGCATGCTCGGAGGGCTACGTTCTCGTCTTGGGATATACCTCGGTGATTCGGCTGAGATCAGACGTGGCCTCGGTGCTCTGGATCGCGCGTTGGAGCTGGATTCGAGTCAGATCGACGTGCTTTGGATGAGAGTGGACCGTGCCATGAGGTTGGGCGACACAGCGGTGGTCCGCGGATTGGGGCCGAGGCTCGTGGCAGCCGATTCGGCCACGGACTCGAGCGCGCTTACGCGATGGCAGATCGGAAGAGCGCTGAGTGATTCGCTAGAGATTGAACGTGCCCGGCAGGAGTTCGGCCGATCCCAACGCGAGGTCACGATCATAGGGTACCGCACGGCCGATGAGGGCTTACCGTACGACGATTGGGAGCTGTCGCTGGAACGGTTCGAAGCACAGGCCGTGACCGACAGGGCCCGGCAGCAGGCCATGGAACAGCACCGTAAGTTGGCCGGACTCAAGGGACAGCCCAGCAGGGAGATCGCCCTGGCTGACTCGCTCATTGAGATGGAGTTCTTCGAATGGTATATGGCCTCGTCTCACATCAGGCAGGCCATTTGGGGACCGGGCTACGACAGCGCCGCTGCGGAAAAGGCGGCTGTCTCCAAGTCATTCGCGCTGGATTCGAGCTGGACAGGTGTGAGCCAGTACTACGCTCTGTGTCCCTGGGGTGTGTGGGCAGCGTACCGGGGTGACGAGCGTGACGCCCGGGATGCCGTTGCGCTGATGGCGGAGATCGTAGCAAACGATGGCGCGAACCCCACTTGTCTGTACACCATAGAGGCCGTCCTCGAGACTGCGGGACCGGGTGGCGAGAGGCCGGCACTGGAACGACTCGATTCACTGATGCAGCTGGACGCGGGCCTCGGGTCATCACGTCTCAGGGGTGGACCAAGTTTCGGGGCGATGGCCAATTTCGCGGTAGCTCGCCTCCGAGAAGCTCAGGGCGACCTGCCGCGGGCTCTCGCCGCCGTCCGCCGTCGATGGATCGGGACGAACCCGGCCCAGCAGCAGTCGCTGCCGGCGTTCCTGCGAGAGGAAGGCCGGCTGGCGGCACTAGCCGGTGACACTGCAGGAGCGATCCGCGCCTACCAGCACTACCTTGTCCTGCGCACCGATCCGGAACCGACGGTACAGCCAGAGGTGGACGAGGTGCGACGAGCCCTAGCTCGGCTAATTGGGGAGCCCGGGCGCTAGAACAAACCAGGCCACATGACCGGCCTCCTCCTACCGCGGCTTCCTCCCGTGCCCTCCGTGAGTCTCTCCCCGCGACATAGCTATCTCAATACACCCTGATATTCTTGAGGCCAAGGGAAGCCAACGGAGAGCGTCGGAGATACACTCGCTCGGCCGCCTGATGCTACCCGGTGTCTCGGAGCCCGAAGAAGGACCCGTCCGACCAGTCGCAGGAGTCCCTGACCTCCCCTCCGGTTCCGGCTGGATGGGAGGATACCGTCGAGGGACTCGAACCCCGACACGCGGATTGTGATTATGGCACGTCGGGCGGACTCATCGTGACTCATCGTGACAAAACGGGAAGCCATAAGGCGTTATCGGATTGCTGGAACGCAACGTTTTCCCACTGAGTCACACTGAATGACGATCAGTACGGCACACTGAAGGCACACTAGCCGAACTGCTCGCGTGAACTGGAAGCCAGAAGGGGAGGCCGGCCTCCCCTTCCCTTCTCTGGTTGACTCCCATCCCTGTCGTCAAGAACCTGACTCGATATCGAGCCACTGACTCGAACCCCGAACCTACTGATTAAGAGGCGGGCCAAGTCTTACATCATCTCGTTACATCTTGTTGTCAGCCTGCGAGCTCGTGTCGTCCGTCGTCGTACTTTGCACCCCTCGATGTAAGGCTTTGTAGGATCCAACTAACACAGGAACTGACACACCGCCGAGGCTACACCCTGTTCGCTTATTCCAATCCTCACACCTGCCGCAACACGGGCCCGAACCTATGAGTGTTCAGCATTTGAGCAAGGGTGAACGCGTCTTCTAGCGACAACACGAACGTACCAGCATGTCGTTCGGTCCAGGTTCGGCCAGCCTCGGACGAGACCAGGAAGTAAACCTTGTGGCAGAAGCTCTTCATGGTCTCCGGTGCGGACTGCTCGATGCGCAGCTCGTCCGGCAGTAAGAACGACACGACTGTCTCTATTGGCTCCACCGCCTCCACCCCACCTGGGGAAACCCGAAGCCGCACAGGTAAGTCTGTTTCCGGACAGGTCGACTCAACCTGCGCAGTCTTCCCTAGCAGCTCTGGTATGAACAGTGAGTCCCATGCGCACCAAGTGTAGAGCGTCTGACTGTTCACAATGAACTTGTGCGCCATCTCCACTACAGCCAGCCCGCCGAACCCAATAATCGCCTTCTGCTCGTCGTGGAACATCAGACAGCTCAGGGCGTCGCTATCGAGTACCTCATTCACTTCGCGGTCTGAAATATCCAAGGCTGACGCCAGTTGTTGGCGGTAAACCGGTGTTCCCTTTGCGAGTTCTCGGTAGAGACCGAGTGCAACTGTCTGTTGACCTTCGTTTAGCTGTAGGTCAGCGGCTGAAAGCGGTGCAAAGATCTGTTCTAGATCGGGCATATCTTGTCTCTACCTCCTGTCGCGCACCGTGGCTTCAAATCCTGTCATCCTCTCCAGTTCAGCAATGAACTGATCCGGCGTCGTCGCAGTCGAATCGAATGTCACCACCGCCTGTCCCGTCTCGTACGAAACGTCCGCACTCTCGACTCCATCAACTCGTCGTAGGGCCACACGGGCCGCTGCGGCACAGCCAGTTCACGTCATCCCGGTAACCAGGAGCGTCACGCTAGCGTAAGCCTCGGCTGCCATTTCCATGCTCATTGCGGACCCGTCGTCGTGTCCGGCCATGGCATCGTGATCGTGTCGCAGAAGTTGTGACCCGACACCCACACCTATGACGGCTACGACGGCAACCCATTCGACTGTCTTCATTGTCTATTCCTTATCACTCAGAGTACCCAGACTGACCATGTCGGATAGGTGGCGAACAGCACGGCTACGCCCGTAGCGATCCACAGCATCGTCTTCATTCGTTGTCTCACTCTGGGTTCCGCGCATACCTTGCCGGGTTCACAGGCCTTCTGGTCCTCACGATGCAGAAGGAAGAACCCGAGGCCGAGAAACACGGCTGTGGCACCAAGGAGGTAGGGCCTGAGGGGCTCGAAGGTACTAGACAGCCCAGCGCCCGACACGCCCACTGCCACGGCAAGCAAGGGTCCTGCACAGCAAAGCGCGGATACAACGGCCGCAGCCACACCGGCGCCAGCGATTGCGACCGTCTTGCCAGTCACACTGCCTCCTCAATAGCAGCCCTTATTCCGTCGGCGGACGGCGTTCCATCCGCACGGCAGGCCGCGCCTCCCACACCCGCCTGGACACCAGTCACGTCTCGACCGTTGACGAGGATGGTGGGTGATCCATGTTGCTTTACGTATTCCGGGACCTGTGGATCACCTTGCTCCCACTCCTGCCAGTCAGCGGATAGATCAAGGGCTGAGATAGCCTGCCGCAGGTTATTCCTAGCTGGCTCCGCGTTGGGACAGCCCTCGAAGTAGATCAGTTCAATCGTCGGGTTCATAGTTGCGTCTCCATTAGTCGGTCTCTAGCACCTCAAGAATGGGGCACTCTCCTGACGGTGCTCGCTTTGCGCAGTCCGCAGCGAGGGTGGCGAGTGCTTTCTTGATGCTTTCGAGTTCGCGGATCTTGGTTTCCACGAGCGCAATCTTTTGGCGTGCCTTCCGTTCCACAGCGCCACAAGCTCTAGGGGACCGTGCTCGCAACTCTAGCAGCTCCGCTATCTCAGACAGCGAGAATCCGAGATCTTGCGCCCGTTTGATGAACCGAATGCGGCGCACTGTGTCGGGTGAGTATTGCCGGTAACCCGATGGCGTCCGTTCCGGTTCGGCAATCAGACCGCGCCGCTCATAGAAGCGGACCGTCTCCACCTTGACCCGCGCCTGTTCCGCCAACTGTCCGATGCGAAGTGCCATTCCGCATCCCCTCTCCTTTACCATCAACAAGGTAAACCCCGTACCTAGGTACAGGGTCAAGACAAGATCATAGGGAGATTGTCAACCGCTGGGTGAGCGATGCGGGCCATACGTGATTGCATCCTTCCACACCGAATCGTTGAACACCGGCTGTCAGGACGCAGTCTACCTGAACCACGTGCGGCCCGAGGATGGTGGCGTAGAGCCTGATTGGGCAGTATTCAATTGAAAGACCAAGGCTTTGCGGCAGCAGTTAGATGTGAGCTGTGCGACGTCCCAGTAGGTTCATCCGGGTGCTGCGCACCGTTGCAGGCTCGACCACCCGTCCGTCACTGAAGCGGAAGCGAAGGGCATCATCTGGGCATTGGACCACGCACGCCCCACATCGAATGCACTTGCTCCGCCCGGCTAACTCGACTCGCCGCAACTTCCCGTTCATCTGCAATACACCGCGTGGGCACACCTGAACACATTCGCCGGATCCGCTACACCGATTGTCTGCTAGCTCGACTTCGAACTCATTCCCAAGGGAGTTAACGCCGCCAGGATACCAGGGCGTCGTTCCCGTGAGATCCAGGGAGAGGACGGACATACCGCCGACAGACACGATTGCCAGTGCGAGAAGGGATGCTCCGCCTAGCTCACCGAGCAAGGCCAAAGCGCCGATGCCGGTCGCGAACCCCAACACGGCGGTGGCACCATAGGTCAGCAACCGTCCGCGTCCGGTTACGCTCACCCAGGGTAGCGCCGCAAAAACCGCCGAAACCATGAGAACAGACACCGCTGCCGCGACCAGTCCTGCATGCCAACCCACTGAGAATCCGACGGCCAGAACGGCGATCAACATCATCAGCACCGTCCAGACGAGTGCCATTTCCATCCGCTCCCAGAGCGGAAAGCGCATGAGGCGGTGTGCCTTCCTGACCCGCTGCCCCCGGTCAAGGAACTCCGGCAGATCTTCGAGTCGGGCCGGCCCCCACCTCGCTTCCCAACCCGTGGCCTCAGTGATCTTGCTCCTTTCGATGCCGCTGGCCGAGAGTTGCGGGAGCACTAGGCTCCTATGTCGCACGAGCTGACCAATCCCTGAGGCACGGATGGCCGCGATAACATCGTGGTGCGTGAGATGGCCTCCACCAGCCGCACACCAAACATTGATGCCGTTGCTGTTCGCCACGAGCAACCAAGCGTCGCGCCCGGTTAACGCCTGCTTCACCCTCCGAACAGTCAGTCTGAAGTTGCCGGTTACCAGTACCGGTGCACTAGGTCCTGGTCGACCGATGCGATCGAGGCCGTGCGGGGCAGCATGGGGAAACAGCCGCAGCACCGTGTCACGAAGCCATCCTGGGAACTCACGCGCTTTCATGCTGCTCCTCCTCTTTCACCCCGCTCACGATCGAGAACGCACCAGATGAAAGCCGCTCCTCCTCCACCGCCACGAATCCGGCCTCACTCAGCTGCTCTGCAAGACGCTGAACCGGTCGGGTGGTGGTCTGCGTCAACACGAACGTGAGCAGGGCGACTGGTAACCGACCTAACCGATACCAGAGGCGGCGTACACGAGTACGCGGTAACACCTCGTCAGCGATGACGATCGTTCCTCCAGGTCGCAGTCGGGAGTACACGACGTTGAGTACGTAGGACTGCTCCTCGGGCGAGAGCTCACTGAAGGTGATACACGAGGTGACCGCGTCAAACGCATCCTTGGCAAATCTGTCTTCGATCTCCATTGCGCTGAGTTCGAGCCACTCCACGCTCCCAGCGGACGGGCAGCGCTTGCGTTGAGCTATTTCGAGCATACCGGGACTGATGTCGATCCCGACCACGTCGGCCCCACGAGCCGCGCAGGCAAGCGCAACGGCACCGGTTCCGCACCCAACGTCGAGCACGCGCTTCCCCCGCGCCGCCACCCGCTCCGCCAAGTGCTCATACACTCGGCCGATCTTGCCACGGGAGAGCATGCGAATTCCCCGATCGTACCGCGCCGGACTCGACTCCAGCAGCCTCATGTACAGGAACGTGCTCACTAGACCTCTCCAACGGAGGGAGCACTGCGAGCAGCGCCGTCCAGAAACGTCGTCACCGCAACGTCGGGGATCTGCTCGAGCGGAGGCCACACTCCACCGGTGCCCCAATGCTGCACAAACATCAACGACAGGATGCCGACGAAAAGCACTGCGAGTTCCGGGATCGGCCTGTCGCTCCGGATCTGTTTCGCCGCGATGCCTTCCTCTAGGATTTCTGAGACTTTGGTTACAAACGGAGTAAGATGCTCCAGAATCAGGGGGAACGTCTCGGGACGAAAGCTCATCGCTTCCCGCACCAGCACTTTCATGAAGCCCTCTTCTTCCCGCAGCACAGCGACATCGGCCGCCGCCAGAGCCCGTAGTCGCTCCCGCACCGAATCACCTGCCTCGGCGGCGTCATAGCGCGCCACTGCTCGAAAACAGGCCTCCTCGATCACTGCCGCGAAGAGCCGCTCTTTGCTCTCGAAATAGTTGTAGAGCGTGCCCTTTGCGAATCCCGCAGCGAGCGAGATGGCGTCCACGTTGGCTCCGTCGAGACCGCGTTCGGCAAAGTGGGTCGCAGCAGTTTCCAGAAGGCGTTTTCTCACGCCCTCCTTCGCCCTAGCACTAATCCGTGGCATGTGATTATTGTGGGTGACCAGTCACCCATAATAATATTCCCGGCTGCTTCCATGTCAAGTGCCAAGCTGATTAGTCACACGAACGAGCACGGTACCGGCACCGTGGATGGGGAATCCACTGCGCATGGCTAAACCGTTGTGTCACATTGGGCTGGTGACCACTGCGCCTTGAATGTGCCTTGACGGAATCGCGTCATCGATGATCTCGTCAGCGTCCGCTGGAGGTGCAGCGAGGGCCAAGGCACCACAGACGCAAGAGCGCGATTGACAGATCAGACGGAGTTGAGCCGGCTTGTCAGCTAGGACACCGCACCACGGGCACTCCCACCCGGAGTCCGGCTCGGCGCTCAACGGCTCCATGAGCGATGCGTGGTCAACCTGGCTACTAGTATGCTCCAACGGTCCAGATCCGACCTTGCAAGCCGCACAGCATATTGCCGCCATTCGGTAGTCGTTTGCTGCGCGACTATCCGTCCGCCTAGGATGCACAGACGGTGGGTTGCGCTCATCTACCTCTCTCCAGGTACATGAGAGAGGGGACGAATGCCCTCGGTATCGAACCGCTCGATTCGATTTGGTGTCGACGGATGCGGGCACCCTGCTGATTGGCGAGGTCGTGTCCCGCCGAAAGGAAATGCCGTATCAGGGCCTTTTCGAGTACGGCTAGGACCTTGACCATTTGCTGCCCTGGAAGGGTCACCGGAACACCAACTATGACCACCCGTCGGCCCGTCTTTGCCGACTCAAGGTGTTTCATCAATCTCAAGTTGTTCAGGTGACCGCGCATGCGACGACGGACGTTGCTCGCCCTTCCTACATACAGCGCCTCGTATGATTTGCCCCACCTACGGGCAAAGACATAAACCCCTGCCTCGCGCTCGAAATGCTCAAGGTTCACCGTGTAGATGAGACCATCCTTGGCACCGCTGCGAAGAGGGACCGGCTTCAACCAGTCGATGAGCAGACGCATAGACTACTCCATGATGACCGTGAACCGCATAATCGGACCCAGGGAGTCTCTTGGCTAAACCCCGGCGAACGCGAGGGCGACCGATCAAGCCTTGAGATGTTGAGCGCCAGAGAAGTCCACCAGGGCGATTCTGGGTCACGGAAGCGCCTAGAACGGGACGTTCGTCCCTGGCAAAAGTCCGGACACCAACATGGGGGGGTCGTTCTCGAGAAAGCAAGAGCGAGCCAGGCTAACTGCTTGGCTCGCTTATAGTTGCCCCGCCAGGGCTCGAACCTGGACTCTTCTGATCCAGAGTCAGACGTGTTGCCAGTGTAGCCCAGCGTCCGGTGGACGTGGGATTCCTAATCCTCAGCCCGTCAGAAACCTCAGTAAGAACAAGGCCTCTGAGCTGATTGTGGCCGGATTGTGGCCAACGCCTGGGGTAAGGAACGAAAGGGCAATCCCGAATCCACAACGGCAGGGACAATGAGCTAGATACGAAAGAAACGAATCAAACGAAATAATGCTGCGCAATTCCAAACCGCTGTTGACATGCACATCTGAGGATGTAGGGAGTGCCGGAGGTTTTCAGGGATTGTCGGCACTCCCCCTTGCCATATGAACTGTATTTCGGGCTTGAAATTGGGGTGTTCAGGGATCCGATTGACCTAGTTTAAGTCAAGGGCCAGGGGCGCGTGGATTACCCCTGATTGGGGTCAAAACGCCCAACAGAAGGCCGCCGAGCTACTGCACGTTCCCTCCTCGCTTTAGGTCCAGGCGGCGCGGCTCTAGTTTAAGCGGCAAGTACGTGGCCCAGCCACGACGATCACGCCGCTAAGAAGCTAAACCCGGGCTCTGTCCCGCTTCACTACCCTCAGCACGCGGCGGATTCGACTGTTTAAGCCACAATCGGCGTCTACTCCAATCCACCCCCAGGGCCCTCAAAAGGTCAAAGCACACCATCATCTGGGTGAACCAGACCTAAATCAGAGCACGTCTTTCGTCGGCCATAGTGACAGACTGTCGCAACTCGCTGGACTACAAGTAACAGCGAATGGACTCTAAGTTGTTGTCGTTAATCGACTTAGCGAGTCCGCTCCACGCCGTATAATGAACATTATGTTAAGTAGACCCCTACCCGGGATCTCTATGGGGACCCCCCGATTCACCATCCCTAACATGGGACGCCTGGTCAAAAAGAGGCAGTTTTGAGGTCGGTATCTGAGTTCTACTGGTCTCGAATGGGGCCCCAATTGCAGAAGGGTCCCTCTAACCCCCGCTAGTCTGTACTTGGAGGCCGATTCACTTCCTGGACCCGGCTCACTGTTTTACGATGGGCTTCGAGGGGCTAGTTTTGCGCCTGTCGACAACACCACTGATTTGAGGCGGGCAATCACTGACCCGTGACTGTTCAGCGATGCGGTACTCTACTCATGGCTTCTTGACCACTGCGGCAAACTCGTCCCCGGCAGTAGCCCCGTCCAAAAACTTGCGAAATGTCCTATGATACGACATATTGTCAGGCATGAAGACATATCACGGCCGCTGGATCCAAATCGGCATCAACTTGCTGCTGGAGCGCAGCGCGCTGCCGGGAGCTGGGGTAAAACTCGCACGCAGGGTATTTGGCCTCACTCAGCAGCACGTGGCCGACATGATCGGTGTGACCACCAGGACGGTCAACCGATGGGAAGGTGGTGCCACGACCCCCAAGACGCGGGATCTCCATTACTTGGCTGATAAGCTGCACGAGTACACGGTCCGCGAACTGCTGAAAGTCGACGCCTGCGTCCGCGAGTTGAATACCAGCTACCATCTTTCCGACCCTTCGGAGGAAGAACAATTACGGGCCGGGATCGAAGCAAGCTTCGAGGATATCGACCGCCGGACCGCGACACTGGCGAAGTTCGCTGTCTTCGGCCTGCATACCCCATTTCCGATCGAAACTCTCGCTGAGTTTTTCGGCTTACCAACCAGCATTCTCAAGGTTCTGCCGCTGTCAGATAGCCCAGAAGGAAAAATGACGCTAGCGGACATCGGCATTGCCATTGAAGCGAGAGTCCGAGGAGTAGATACAGCGAAGTTTGTTGAGCAATACAGTGGCGTCGTGGGACTGGCCCTGCTCTATGGTCAGCAGCGCGCAAGGGGCGAACTGCTTGTGGCTTGGGATCACATCTACAGCGCTCTTGTCCGGCAGTTCCCGATCGCATTGGGAATCGCAGAGGAATCTCCTGAAAGGTGACCTAACAGAACCCCGGCCGGTCGCGGCAACGACCAACCGGGGTCAACCGTCAACCTACAACGGCTTAGCAGATGCAGGATAACAAGAACGAATCAAAGAATCCATTCGAGCAGTACCCTGCCCTGGAATTGTGGTGGAAGCGACTCGCCGCAGGAGTCGGCGGGCAGGACCCTGACAGACCATCAACTTGGATACTGGACCGGCTTTGGAGAGCGGCGTGCTGCGAGGCGTCCGCAATGGAAGCAGCCGCCTTGGACCAGTCGAACGGCTGGCGCGCTGACATGTTAAGGGCACGCACATTGGCCTTACGTGGCGAGAGGGCCGCATGAGTACCGCAGCCAAGTTCAGTTTGGAGAAGGAGACGGCCTACCGCCACGCACTTGCCGAGATGGTCAACTTCGACGGGGAAACCCCTCAGCCAGTAACTCGGAGCTGGCCCGAACCACTGGGTGAAGCCGCCTACTGTGGGTTCATCGGCGAGATGGTGAGGGAGATTGAACCGCACACGGAAGCGGACCCTGTGGCGATTATGTCCCAAGCCCTGGTGATGGCTGGTAATGCCATTGGGTCCAGACCCAACTTCCAGGTCGAGAACGACATCCACCGGGTGAACGAGTACACGCTGATTGTGGCTGACACCGCATCAGGCAGGAAAGGCGTATCGCGGAACCAGGCACAAGGGCCGATTGCTCAATCCAACCCCGACTGGTCTCAGCGCATCGTGAACGGCCTCACCAGTGGCGAGGGAGTCATCCATGCAGTACGCGACCCGATCGAGAAGCTGGAGCCGATGCGCGATGGGAAGAACGGGCCGATAACCGACTACCAGACTGTCGTGGTGGATCCTGGCGTGGATGACAAGCGCCTCATGGTAGTAGAGACCGAGTTCGCCTCGGCAATCAAGAAGATGTCGTTGCCTGGAAACACCTTATCACCAGTCATACGCCGTGCGTGGGACGGTGGGACTGAACCACTTACCACCCTGGCAAAGACGGCACATGAGAGGGCCACGGGAGCCCACATATCAATCATCGGCCACATCACGGCGTACGAGCTACAACACCGCATTGAGTCCACGGAGTTGGCGAACGGCTTTCTGAATCGGTTCTTGCTGGTGTGCGCCAAGCGCAGCAAGACGCTCCCAGATGGTGGCAACCTCTCCGAAGGCACCCGCACAGTGATGGCGAGCGCCATGGGCAAGGTTCTCAGCCGTGCTGCACAGGTGGACCGTATGGAACGCGACAAAGACGCACGCGACCTGTGGCACGATGTGTACGCTGACCTCTCAGAACAAGTGGACGGTCTGGTCGGTGCCGTGATGGCAAGGGCCGAAGCACACGTTCTTCGGCTGTCGATGCTGTACGCTCTGCTGGATGAGAGTGCGGTCATCTGCCAACCTCACTTGGAGGCAGCACTCGAGTTCTGGAGGTACTGCAAACAGTCAGCCGAACACTTGTTTGGGGATGTTGTAGGCGACCCTGACGTTGACCGGCTTATGAAAGCACTTCACAAGAATGGCGGCAAGATGGCCAAGACGGAGGTGTCTGCCCTCTACAGCCGAAACAAGAAGACTGATCCGATTATCGACCGCGCCACAACGAAGGGACTGGTCGTGGTCGAAAAGGAACACACGAGCAGTCCCGGCCGGAACCCAGAGTACGTGCGACTCACGGGCAATTAATTCGTTTAGTTCGTTTTTTTCGTAGCCTCGGGGAAATGAAGCAACACCTGGACCTGATAGCCGAGTTGAACGACTGCTACAAGCAGCGGGTTGAACTGGACGCCCGCATCGCGGCGGCAATGGCTTCGGTCCTTAAAGGACTAGCCGAAGCCTACGGGAACACGAGCGAATCCGACGACGAATGGCTGACGGTCAAAGAGGTCGCAAAGGCTATGAAATGCTCAACCGATTACGTCTACGAACACAAGGAGACCTGGCCTTTCGCATACAAGGCCTGTGGGCGCTGGAAGTTCTCCAAGAACGGCCTTAGGCGCTGGATGGATGTACGGTGAACCTGTCACCCTCAAGGAGGGGGGCTGCATGACCACTCGAAGGAGGCGTGACCACGGAACGGGACATATCTACCGGCGTGGTGGTGTGTGGTGGATTCAGACCCGATTCCACGGGAAGCGACACCGAGAATCGTCTCATTCAACCAAGAAGGGAGATGCCGTCAAGCTCTTGAAGCAACGGATAGCGGAACAGACGGATGGGACATTCAACCCGCGGGCCCAAGACGTGACGTTCGGTGAACTGGCCGCCATGCTGCGGACCAACTACCGGATCAACGGCCGACGATCCAAGCGGCGTGCCGAATTGTCAATCCGACACCTGGAAGACGTCTTCGGCCAGGACAAGGCTGTGAACATCACTTATGACCGCCTGGAGAAGTACATCGAGTATCGGGCCGACGAAGGCGCGGCCCCGGCATCAATCCAGAACGAACTGGCAGCGCTGAAGTTCATGTTCAGCCTCGCAGTGAAGGCCAGGAAGTTGAACCAGAAACCCGCCTTTCCGACTGTGAAGGTCACTAACGCACGGGACGTGTTCTTCGATGATTGGGAGTTCGCGGCGTTGAAGAAGGAACTGCCGGACTACCTGAAGGGGTTAGCCGAATTCAGTTACCTGACTGGGTGGCGCATCAATTCGGAGCTTCTAGGTCTAGATGAAGGCCACCAGCCGCTGGAGTGGAACCAGGTACACTTCCAGGCTGGCGTCGTGACGCTGAAGGTGGGTACCACGAAGAACGACGAAGGCCGAACATTCCCGTTCGATGTGCTTCCCGAGTTGAAGGACATTCTGGCCCGCCAGCGAGGCTACACCGACCACTGGTCCAAGATCACCGGTAAGGTTGTCCCCTTGGTCTTCCACCGTCGCGGAGAACCCATCAAGAATTTCAGGCGTGCCTGGATGTCCGCCTGCAAGCGCGCAGACCTTGGCCGGAAGATCCCACACGACTTCCGCAGAACCGCCGTCCGGAATCTCGAGCGGGCCGGTGTGCCCCGGTCTGTGGCAAAGAAGCTGGTAGGCCACAAGACCGACTCGATGTACAACCGGTACGCAATCGCCAACGAGAAAGACCTACGGGAAGGCGTCCAGAAGCTTGCCGAGCTTCGCCAGGGCAAACAGGATGAAGCACCGAGAGTGTTAGCGATCGGTGGGGGAGGGAATCACGAGTGAATGGCCACAGTATGGCCACACCGTTGGGGTGGGCGAAAACGAACAGCGACTGTAAGTCGTTGTCTTACAATCGCCTGGGTAATGGCCAGGGACGGAATTGAACCGCCGACACGAGTATTTTCAGTCCCCTGCTCTACCAACTGAGCTACCTGGCCTTGGGGGGGGAGAAAAATACCACCGAATCGCCCCGCCGCCCAACCCCACACAAGGGCGGCAGACGCTCTCTACCG
>JBDHHP010000071.1:0-19310 GCA_039589275.1 Gemmatimonadota bacterium
GTGGAGGCGACAACGTCGTGGTGTTTTGTGGGTGCGGGGCTGCGGCTCAGCATGGAGATGTTGGGGCCGGAGTATTCAATGGCCGTGAACTCCCTCGATTCTGGTCCCAAGCTGTTCTTCAGCCGGCAGGTCACCGGCGACAGCGGCGAAGATCTGGTAGAGAAGCAGAACGCGGAGATGGGCCTCATGCCGGTGGTGAGCGACGAGGAGAGCGAATACGGATACGTGGGCGAGAACCGACACATGGTGCAGTCCTTCCTAACCGGTAAACGCCCTGCAGAGAACTTCAGTGACGGCGTCGCCGTGACTGAGCTGCTGATGGCGGCATACATGAGTGCGGAGCGCGGACAGACGGTTGATTTTCCGCCGCCGGATTTGGAGCCCTTCATTCCGGCGGTCGCTAGGGGTGAGTGGAACCCGAAAAACCGCTGAATGATTCATGGCTGGCGCAGTTGGCCAAGCCGAGCCTGAAAACGAACAACGTCGAGGGTAGACGCATGAGGAGACCGCTTGCGATCGCTGGAACTGCAGCGATAGTGATCCTGCTAGGAGGCTATGCGTCGATGCAATCGTCGTCCGCAAGACAGGACGGTTCGGACCAGGACGGATTCGAGCAGCTTCTCAAGCAGCATGCCGGACGCTTCTCGAAGCACGGTTGGAACCAGTACGGTCCAGGATTCTTCGAGCTGGATCCGGAGACCGGTGTGCTGACTTCACACGGTGGCATGGGCTTGTTCTGGTATGCAGTGGAGGAATTCGGCGACTTTGTGCTCGAACTGGAATTCAAATGTGCCGATGTGCACACCAACTCGGGAATCTTCCTTCGAGTACCCGGCATTCCGGCAAGTAACGACTACATCTACCACAGTTTCGAGATCCAGATCGACGACAGCCTCGAAGGGATCCACCGCACGGGAGGCGTCTACGACGCAGAGGCCCCGAGCCAGTCGGCGTCAAATCCCACGGGCGAGTGGAACAGATACAGCATATCCTTCATCGGGAATCACATAACTGTCGAGCTGAATGGCAGGCGCGTGGTCGATTGGGAGGCAGAACCGCGGGGCAAGGTGGTCGATTTCGCGTCACGGGGTTACATCGGACTGCAGAATCACGACGATAGGAGTCGGGTCTACTTCCGGAACATCCGACTCAAGGATCTCTCCTAGGGGCGATTCGGTTCACGCAAAGAGCCCGGAGAACGCAACCGGGCTCTTGCACAGGATCGTGCCATGTTCCTACTCGCCAGCGCCAGCCAGCAAGGGCGCCGGGACGAGTGGCGGTTGTTAGGCGCCTCTGTCATGGCTCCCAACGCCGACCCAACGGTAAGGTTCCAGAGGTGCTCGTCAACCGGTCTCTGGGATCCCACCATCGCGCCACATCACACACTCCACATCACAAAGCTGATGTCTTCTTCGCAACCGGATTAACAGTTTCGGCCGTTGCGGATGCTTGCATTCGAAGGTGCGGTGTTCGAAGTTCGACTCATACCGTGGGGCTGTGAGGTGTTGGCCACCGCTACCGTCCGGTAGAGGTCTCGTACGAGGGGGGCGAGGGGACCACACCTTCTTCCTGGCGTTCCGCCTCGCAGTCCCGCCACTCCCTCACTGGTCGATTCCGTTCATGGCTATTGGCCAACGGTCTTCTGTTCCTCGTGCAGTGGAAAGCAACGCTAGCGGACATCGAGGCCGACCTTGGTTCCGTAACTGCTGACCGACGAGCAACACGAATGCTAACGCCCAGCCTGCGGCTGGGCGTTAGTGCGTTCACCTATTCTGCAGTCGCGCGATCCGCTGCTCCAGAGGAGGGTGAGTGCTCATCAACTTCAGTAGCCCTTCGCCGCGGATACCGAATGCCGTTAGACTATCGGGCAAACGTGAAGGAGCATCTTTGACGCTCTGCAACCTGCTGAGAGCCGCAGCCATCGCCGTCGTGCTCTCGAGCTCTGCTCCACCCGAGTCCGCACGAAACTCACGACGCCGCGAGAACCATGCAACGATGACGCTCGCCAAGACACCGAACGCCATCTGAAGTGCGATGAAGACCAAGAAGCGACCACGCCCGAACTGGCTTGCGATAATCCGAGCAACGAATAGCACGAACGTGTTGAGCACACCCTGCAGCAGAGTGAGCGTGACCATGTCTCCGTTGGCCACGTGAGAGACCTCGTGGCCCAGTACGGCCTCAACCTCTTGTTGGTTCATCAACCGGAGGAGGCCGGTGCTCACCGCAACGAGTGAGCTGTTGCGGAACATGCCGGTGGCAAATGCGTTGGGGTCCTGCGAGTCGAAGACAGCAACCTCCGGCATACCGATGCCGGCCTGTTGTGCTTGCCGCTGTACGGTGGCGACTAACCAGCTCTCGATGTCATTGCGCGGCGTTTCGATTACACGGGCACCGGTAGAGCGCTTGGCAATCCACTTCGAGATAGCCAGCGAAAAAAAGGAACCGCCGAAGCCGAATATGGCACACCAGATTAGCAGCTGAACGTACGGCGCGTTCGGAGGGATCACGCCGAGAGCCGTCAGCACTGCCATCGCCACGGCGGCCATCACCAGTACTGCCACATTCGTGGCCAGGAACAACAAGATTCGCATAGTCTCTCTCTCCCGAAGGGGCGGAAACCTAAGGTCTCGGCGACCCGACGACAACTGATGGCCATGAGCCAGTTTGTCGAGGTCCACCATGCCCCCTATCTTCCGCTCTGTATTCGCTCCATCTCAGAAACACGACGCGAGCCGATCCCGTGCATCAGCGACGACTACTACTGACGGCTGCAACAGCCCTAGCCATACTGTTGCCCCGGCCTCTCCACGCTCAGGCTCCGGGCTTCTCTGCCGGACGTTGGAAGAGCGTGGCAACGGAACACTTTCTCTTCCTTTTCCCCGACGATTTGAGTGACTGGACGCTGTCGGTCGCGCGTCAGATGGAGGCGATACACGACGCCGCTCAGGCGCTGATCGGGTTTGCTCCGGAACATCGGGTGACTGTACTGGTGGACGATCCGTCGAACGTGTCAAACGGTTCGATGGTATCGGGTCCGTTGCTCTTCCTGTGGCCCACGCCGCCCAGCCCGCGGTCGCACATAGGTGAGAACCGCAGCTGGCCAGAAGTCCTGGCAGTACACGAGTTTGCCCACGCAGCCCACCTCACGCGCCCCAGCCGCAATCCCGGGGAGAGGTTTTTCTGGAGTCTGTTACCGATCCCGCTGGATCCCATCATTCTGCGTACGCCGCGATGGATGCGTGAAGGCTATGCGACGTACGTCGAGGGCCGGCTCACTGGAAGCGGCCGCCCGCACGGCGTGTGGCGACCCGCTGTGCTACGCACATGGGCGTTGGAGGGCCAGCTGCCAACCTACGCCGCCGTCAACGGTAGCGGAGGCTATTACGGCGGGTCCATGGCCTACCTGGTGGGGTCAGCTTTCCTGGATTGGCTGCTCGAGCGGGAATCCGGCAACGAAGCCGTCTTGCCCAATCTCTGGCGCCGTCTCACCGCGCGGCAGAAGCGCAGTTTCAGTAGCGCGTTCGCAGGCGTGTTCGGAGCGTCCCCATCCGAACTCTATGGTCTTTTCACAGTTGCCGTGACGGACCGCGCGCTCGCGCTGCGGGACTCTGTTGAGGCGGCCGGTGGCGTGGTCGGCGGAGACCTGTTCCAGCGGCTGAGCTGGTCTACCGGCGACCCCGATCTATCGCCCGACGGTCAGCATCTAGCCATTGCTCTGAGAAGTAGGGACCAACCGTCGGAGCTGGTCGTGATGTCAACAGCGCCCGACACCCTCACTGATGAACAGAAGCGACGGCGCGCAGGTATCTTCGCGGCCGACCCGGATGACGTGGAGCCCGTGGAGCGCAGGCCCCGTCCACAGAAACGGCTGGCCGTCTTGCATTCCAGTTCCGGTCGCGGGTACAGTGCCCCGACCTTCATGCCCGACGGCAAGAGCATATTGGTGGTGCGCGGAGATGTGGCGGGCAACGCCCAAACCAGACCCGACCTTTTCCAATGGCGCTGGGAAGAAGGCGATGTCCGAAGGATTACCCACGGCGAGGCGATCCGTGCCGCAGACCCTGCGCCGGATGGTACGTGGGCGGCCGGCCTCCGCTGCCTTCAAGGGCGATGCGATATCGTGCGCATCGATCTCGAATCCGGTGCAGTTGAGACCTTAGCTCAGGGCGATCCACTGAGACCTTACTACCATCCGCGTGTATCGCCGGATGGTGGGACCATAGTAGCGAGCGTACAGCACCTCGGGCGCTGGCGGTTAGTGGCGATGGACGCTGACGGCTCCAACGAGCGGTTGCTCGGCCCCGATGACGGGGCTGCCCGCTTCGATGCCGAGTTCCTCCCCGAAGGGGACTCCCTGGTGCTGACCAGCACACGAGGCGGGATTCACAACTTGGAGTCAATGGACGTCGCTACCGAGACGGTACGGCCAATCACGCGGGTGTTGGGTGCGGCCGTGGCCCCGGCACCGTCTCCCGACGGTACGGTCTTCTTTCTATCTCTGCACAGCAGGGGCTGGGACATCCGAGCCCGTGCCTTGGACGACGCCGGCCTCGAACCTATGGCACTCATCGGTGGCGAACTGAGTCCGGTGATTCCGATTCCGGCAGAGCACGGCGAGACCTTCGCGCTGGAGGAACCGGGTCCGGTTCAGGGCTACGGCATAGGACCCCAGTTCAAGTTGCTCCTACCGCTGGGCGATGCCAGCGTAGCAGGACAGTCAGCTGGTCTCGCACTGAACGGTACAGATCCCATAGGGAAGCTCGCGTGGCAGCTGCAAGGCATGTACGGCTCGGCAGACGCGTGGCGGGGCGGATCTTTGCACGTCCTCTGGCGAGGATCTCGGCCCTGGTTACACGCGCAGGGTTTCTTCGTGCAGGGGCAGTTGGGCGATGAGTACGCGGGCGGAGCGGTGACGGCCGAGCTGCGTCAATATCGGCTAGGGGCAGCTCACCGGATCTGGGCCGGATTGAGTGCGGGCAGGCTCGACGCGAACGGACGTCGCATTCTCGGCTTCGGCAATTACGAACTCCGCCTATTACAGACGCCGGGGGATTGGACAACTAGCCAATCCCTCATTCTGCACGGGTCCGTCGGACGGACCGGAGATCTCGACTGGCTTCGTTGGAGGGCGACGGGATCACTCGGTGTCGGAAAGCTGGGCCGTAGCCTCCGGTTGTTCGGTACCTTGGCAGGCACCGACGCGCCTGTGCGCTCGTTCGAAGGGCTGGTCGTAGGCGGTACCGAGCCGCCGCTATTGGATCCGGCTCTCATATCCCAGCGGTTGGCCATGCCGGCGCTGGAGCCGGACGCCATACTGGGCGATCGGGTGTGGACGGTCCGGGCCGAGCTGGCTGCTGGACTTCCAGTCACCCCCTTCTTCTGGGCCGGTGATGCGATGGACGACGGACGTGAATGGTACCGAGTTGCCGGGATCGAGGTCGCCGAGACCATTGCGGGGATCCCCTACGTTCGCCTGCCCCACGTTCGCTTCCGACTCGGACTGGCTCGCACCCTGAGCGATCCCGTGCGAAACGCATGGCGCGCCTGGGTGACATTGGGGTACAGGCCCTAGAGCCTGGCTACTCGGCCCTCAGTGCCTCCATTGGGTCGACCTTTGCAGCCCTTCGTGCGGGAACGTAGCTGGCCAACAGAGCCACCACGACTAGCACGACCGGGACCAGGGCAAACGTGACGGGGTCGCGCGGGCTGACATCGAACAGGAGACTGGACATCACCCGTGTCGAGCCGAGTGCCAGCAGCAAGCCGACAACCACTCCGCCAACAGCGATGACCAGTCCCTGTCGCAATACCATGCCGGTCACGTCTTCACTCCGTGCGCCCAGGGCCATGCGCATTCCCAGTTCCGCTGTTCGCTGACTCACCGAGTAGGATATCACACCGTATACGCCGATCAGCCCGAGCAGCAACGCTACACTCGAGGCAACCCCGAGCAACACCAACGTGAACGATGTACGCGCTATGGATTGCGCCGTCAGATCATCCAACGTGGACACGCGCAGCACGGGGAGATTGGGGTTTATCTCCCACACGGCGGCCCGGATCTCGTCGAGGAATCCAGCGGTGCCCGCCCGGGGACTCCGGATGGCGTAGCTTGTACCGCGCCATGTCGCGACGGCGTCTTCCGCATTCCCTTGCCAGAAGGCTAGGGTGACCTGAGGCCAGTACAGCATGGGTGGGGCATCGACTGCGAGTCCGTCGTCTCGCACGTCCGCCACGACGCCGATGATCTCATGCCATCTGGGAGGGTCGGGCCGAGCAGCCACTCGCTGGCCCAGAGCTGCCGCAGGAGAGCCCCAGTACTCGCTCGCCAGGTTCTCAGATATCAGCACCGCGGGGATTCGGTCGTGGATGTCCTGCCACGTGAACGTCCGCCCTGCCAAGAGAGGGATTTGCAGTGTCTCGAGCATGCCCTCGCCGATCCACTTGTGGCGCCGGTTTGTCGGTGCTTGCTCGCCGCTATAATCCAGGCCTTCGAGGAAGAGGGGATTGACGTTGTTTGATCCGTGCATCGGTATCGATGTAGCGATGCCGACCGAGCTTACGCCCTGCACGTCCTGCAGTCGTCGCGCAATTCGCTCGTGGGTGGCGGCTACCTCCGCTCCATTGCCGACCTCGCCAGGCGGAATGAAGAGCCGCATCACGAGTACGTCTTCAGCATTGTGGAAGCCTGGGTCGACGTTTCCGAGCGTCAAGAAACTACGGAGCATGAGGCCCGAAGCCACGAGCAGCAACAAGGCCAGGGCGACCTGACTCGCTGCCAGTGCGTTTTGCGCCTGGTGCCTTTCCTTGCCCCTGGTTCCGGTCCGACCGCCTTGTTTCAGGGCGTCCACCAAGTCATCGCGAGCTTGCTTGAGCGCCGGGAAGACACCGAAGAAGATCCCCGCTGAGAGCGATACCAATAGCGTGAAGAGCAGCACGCCCCAGTTGAGTGACACCTCATCCATGCGCGGCAGACTGGAAGGCGCCAGCGCGACCAAGGCGCGGAGACCGCCATAGCCGATCGCGAGGCCGCCGGCGCCACCCAGCACCGACAACAGCAGGCTTTCTTTCAGGTACTCCCACCCGATACGACCTCGGCCCGCACCCATGGCGGCGCGGACCGCCATCTCGGTCTGCTTCCCGTCCGCCCGGACCAAGTATAGGTTCGCCACGTTCGCGCAGGCGATGAGCAACACGACGCCGACCCCTGCCATCAGGATCCACAGCAAGCTTGCTGTCGAGCCCACCAGTCTTTCTTTGAACAGCCGAATGTCTGGAGCGTATCGCGCTCGGAGGTTGAACTCGACAACCGGGCCTCCGGGGAACTTCTCCATCGCCAACGGCAGTAGCCGGGCGGCATCGGCGTTGGCTTGCTCCAGCGTGACGCCGTCCCTCAGCCGTGCGACAGCGCCGAACCCGATGTTGCCCACGAACAAGGTGGACCGGTCGAAGCGGTAGGGATAGACAATAGACGGATTCACGCCGAGGCTCTGTATGCTCAGCGGCAAGACCCCGACGATCTCCCAGCTCGATCCGTCGACCCGGATTGATCGTCCTACGGTCCTCGGGTCCCCACCGAACCGGCTTTGCCAGTACCCATGGCTGATCAAGATGACGTTCGGCGCCTCCGGCTCCTCATCCTCCGGAGTGAAGCTTCGCCCTAGAACAGGTCGAATACGTAACGCGCGGAGCACGCCGCTCGTTAGCCCCATGTCGGGGACTGCTTCCGGCTCGTCTCCCATGGTGACGTTGGAGGATCCGGTCCCGAACATCCCGACATCCTCGAACACCCGTGCCTCGTCCTCGTACGTGAAGTGCCACGCGGCGCACTGCCCGGCGTTCTGGATCCCCACGCCTTCACCGGTGTGGCTGATCGACACCAAGCGGTTCGGATCATCGAACGGAAGCGGGGAAAGGACGACGGCATCCAGCAGCGTAAAGATCGCAGTCGTGGCCCCTATCCCCAGGGCGAGCACGAGGACAACCACGCTAGTGAACAACGGACGCCTGGCCAGCGCGCGGAGGGCTAGGCGGAAGTCCCTGAGGAGATCGGCTATAGAGGTCCACGCGCTACCCCTACGGCGTAGGGATTCCTCGCGGTCCTCTGTCCAGCGGGCCAGCAGGGCCCGGACGCGGGCCGGTTCGCTGCTCTTCAGTTCGGCTGCGGCGCGATTCGGGTCACCGAGCCACTGGAGGACAACCGCCTCGGCTTCCTCATGGTCCGCCCCGTTTGACACCGCGTCTTGATAGAGGTCCTCCAGGTGATCCGCCAGCTCCCGAATCATCCGCTCGTCCTTATGGCCCTTCATCTCTGGGAGAGCCAAACGCTGCCTCAAGAACTCCGCCCAGTCAGGCATGGCCCACTCCGATCACCTGGTTCACGACGGTGGTGAAGTCCCGCCATTCCCGTTCTTGTTGGGTGAGTACCACTGCGCCCTGGGCGGTAAGCGTGTAGTAGCAGCGCCTGCGGTAGCCACTCTTTTCCACCCAACGGCCCTTGATCCACTTTCGGTCCTCCAGGCGATAGAGGATGGTGTAGAGCGTGGATACGGGGAACTCGAGCTTTCCGCCAGACCGCTGGGCCAGAAGCTTGCCTATTTCGTATCCGTGGCGGGCTTCGCCGCGCAGTATGGACAGGATTAGGAGCTCCAGGCTTCCGCGCTTCAGTTCCGAGTTGAACACGACGGGCCTCCTGGCTGGGCATCCCACCTACAAGACTTCGTGTCACGATATTTCGTATAACGAAGTATACGTGCGGCAGATTGAGTTGGTTTCAATCCAGGGCCCCGGGGTCTTCTCTGTCCCGAACGCCTCCATCCAGCTGCGGCGGCACGACTACAACCTGGCCGGCTCCACCTTGGTCCCATACCTTAGGCCCTTCTAACGGATCACGCTTCATTTCGGAACAACAGGATGACCTGACATGAGGTCTTCTCTCGCTTGTTTGGCTGCAGCCGTCCTTACGGGTTGCGGAGACGGATCAGGTGATGACGAGCTTTACTATCCACCCGCCCACGGCTGGGAGGCGCGTTCGCCCGAGGAACTGGGAATGGACGCGGTCAAACTTCAAGAGGCCGTGGAGTATTCCAAGGCCCACCTCACAACACGGATCCCCGAAGACCCTGGCGTCTACTTGACAGGTCGTTTCCAGGGCATTCCGCATCAGGAGATCGTGGGGCCGACCGCGCCTAGAGGCGACGTGAACGGACTCGTTTTGAGGCACGGTTACATCGTTGCCGAATGGGGTGACACAGATCGAGAGGACATGACCTTCTCGGTTACGAAGAGCTATCTCTCCGCCGTGGCGGGGATCGCATGGGACGACGGACTGATCGAAGACCTAGCTGACCGCATCGGGGACTACGTGACCGATGGCACCTTTGCTGCGGAACACAACGCTTCGATCACTTGGCACAATCTGCTGCAACAGACGAGTGAGTGGGAAGGTACCCTTTGGGGCAAGCCGGACATCGCGGATCGGCGCGAGGGAATCGATCGCGAACTGCGGGTACCTGGCACTTTCTGGGAGTACAACGACGTCCGTGTCAATCTACTAGCCTACTCGTTGCTCCAATTGTTCCGGCGCCCACTTCCCGAAGTCTTGAAGCTGCGGATCATGGATCCGATCGGAGCCTCCGGCGACTGGCGGTGGGAAGGTTACGAGACGTCATGGACCGAGATCGACGGCCGTCGAATGCAGTCAGTCAGCGGCGGAGGGCACTGGGGTGGCGGCCTCTTCATCGACTCACGGGACCACGCGCGCTTCGGGTTGTTGGCGCTGCGAGGCGGCTGTTGGAACGATGAGCAGCTTGTATCGCGCGTGTGGTTCGATCGGGCGACGATTCCGTCGCCGGTGAAACCTGACTACGGCTACATGTGGTGGCTCAATACGGAGCGCGTGCTATTTCCGGCGGCACCGGAGTCTGCGTTTTTCGCGCTCGGTGCCGGATCCACCAACGTGATCTACGTCGATCGGGAACACGACTTGGTGACGGTCACGCGCTGGGTTGATGGGGGTAGTAACGTGAACGAGTTCATCAGACTGGTGTTGGAATCGGTGACAGGGGAACATTGAGCCACCTATCGCGATCGCCGCTGCCTCCCTCCAAGAAGCACGTTCAGTCCAACAACGAGGCGAAACGGCCGCCATACCCTGTTCAAGAACGTCCACCGCGCCTCGGCAAACGGCATTATCGGGATGGGTAGAACAGGGGCTTGGAGTCCCACCAGAAGGTTGTAGCCGGTTTCGGTTCTTGGGGCAGCGCTTCCGGGCAGACTGTCGCGGGCGATGGCTAGACCTCCGCCCGCGTAGATCAGGGGAAGGAAGGGTATGACGGCGTCAAGATTGAACTGCCATCCTGTGTTTTCGTCAGACAGGAATATGTCGCCGCTCGGCACTGCCTCTGGACCCGGGAAAGAGGGAACCGTGAACCGGATTTGCCCGCCGATACTCCACTCGTCAGCGTAAGTATCAAAGCCACCTCGTACGCCGATTGCCGGTGGAGGTTGCGGACGCGGCGGGCCGGTCTGGCCAGCGAGGGCACCCGCACTGAGCAGCAATCCCGCGAGCACTGCGCTAGCAGAACGCGCCACGTCAGCGATCCCTAATGAACGTCCCGGCACGGAGTTCATCGTAAGCCTTCCTCAGTTGCTCCTGCGTGTTCATTACGATCGGACCCCGCCAAGCTACAGGCTCTTTGAGTGGCTCACCAGAGATCAACAGGAATCTCACCCCAGTTTCTCCAGCTCGCACCGTTACCTCGTCTCCCTTATCGAACAGTACGAGTGATCTGTTACCTGCCTCATCGATGGAGGGCATATCTTGCCGGCCCACTATCTCGGTCATGACTCCAACTGGGTCAGACGCATCCCGGAATGTGCCTGCTCCCTCGAATACGTAGGCGAAGGCGTGTCGGGTTGTTTCAACCGGGAGGGTCTTCCGGTGATTCGGCGGCACCCACACGTCCAGATAGCGTGGATCCGCCGCGATTCCGTCGATGGGTCCTGTCTCTCCCCAGAAACTGCCGCACACGACCCGAACGCGGGTGCCGTCGTCGTCGGTGACGTCGGGGATGTCTGCTGATGACACATCCTGGTACCGCGGCGCCGTCATCTTGAGTGACGCTGGCAGGTTGGCCCAGAGTTGGAATCCGTGCATTCGACCTTGGTCGTCGCCTTGCGGCATCTCTTGATGGAGAATTCCGCTGCCCGCAGTCATCCACTGCACGTCGCCTGAGCCCAGGTTGCCGCTGTTGCCGAGGCTGTCTCCGTGGCTCACATTGCCGGCGAGGACGTATGTGATGGTCTCGATTCCTCGATGAGGGTGCCACGGAAACCCTGCGAGGTAGTCATCCGGATCATCGTTGCGGAAGTCGTCGAACAGGAGGAATGGATCGAACTCGTCCGTGTTTCCGAACCCGAACGCACGGTGGAGCCTCACGCCCGCGCCCTCCATCGCAGGTTGCGCCTGCATCGTCTGCCTTACTGGCCGTATCGACACGGCTTTCTCCTGTCGTCGTTGAAGTTGCACCATCGAGTAAACACCACCATCTGTGGTGGTGTTCCGCCGCCGGTAGATCGTCGGTTCTTCCGCGACACCCCACTTGGGCTGCATACTATAGAGTTGGTTGCCGCGCATCGGCGGCCTTTGCCATGGGAACACCATTCAAGCCAAAGACCCAACCATGAGAAAAGTCCTCTTCCTCCTTGGGCAAGTGAACGACGAAGACATCGAGTGGATGCTCACCGTCGGTCACAAGGAACCGATTCGCAACGGCCGTATCCTCATTGAGGAGGGGCGTGACATAGACGCTGTGTACATCGTCCTAGACGGCACGTTTGCCGTGTCCGTCGCGGCGGCCGGCAACCGCGAGATCAACCGTCTCTCCTCTGGTGAGGTGATCGGTGAGATGTCGTTCGTCGATTCCCGTCCGCCGTCGGCGACGGTAACGGCACTGGACGACTCGCATGTCTTCGCCATTCCCCGCATCGATCTGGCCAACCGGCTCGATCAGGATATGGGCTTTGCCGCCCGGTTCTACCGCGCTCTAACGCTGTTTCTATCCGATAGACTGCGGAGCAGCGTTGCTTTGCTGGGATATGGAGACGGCGGTGAGTTGGGGTCGCAAGTCGGTTACGATGAAGAGCTGAATCCCAACGTGCTAGACAGCGTACATCTGGCCGGATCCCGCTTCGACGGCATGTTGAAGCGGTTGATGGGTACCTAGCCAAAGTCTGAAACGAGAAACAGCGAGGCTCGCGCCGCCATGCAACGGTCCATCTTCCGGAAGGTAGCGCTCGAAAGGCTGTCATCGCCGGAGCAACTCGACCAGCTGATGCAGGTCACAGACCGTAGAGGGTGGCTGGCTTTGACCGCCCTTGTTGGCCTACTCGCAACTGCCGTGACTTGGGGCGTTTTGGGGAGCGTGTCGACTAGGGTCATGGGACAGGGGATTCTGATCCGCAGTGGGGGTCTGAACAGTGTCGTCTCGACCTATTCAGGAGAGGTCACAGAGCTGCACGTCAGGGTTGGTGACGTCATCGAGCGGGGTCAGGTCTTGGCCAGCCTGTTCCAGTCCAATCAAGGTGGGGTAAATCAGCTACGATACGTGTCGAGTCCGCACCACGGTCGTGTGGTAGAGACAATGCTGGACGAAGGCGATTTCATTCGAGAAGGTACCCGGCTGCTTAACCTCGAGCCGCTGGATAGGCGGCTGGAGGCAATTGTCTACGTCCCTCTTGCGGACGGCAAGAGGGTGCAACCGGAAATGGAAGTCGAGCTTGCTCCTGCCACAGTCAAACCGGAGGAGTGGGGGTTCATGGTGGGGATGGTTCGAGAGGTCAGCGCTTTTCCTGTCACTCAAGAAGGTATGACCCGGTTGCTCGGGGCCGCGGACCTGGCGCGCCAGTTCTCAATGGGTGGTCAGCCCTATGAGATAGTCGTGGACCTGTTGCCGGACCCCGGGTCGTTCAGCGGCTATCGTTGGTCCTCAGCTGGTCCGAGCATCTCCATTGAGAGTGGGACAACCTGCTCCGCGAAGATCGTAGTCGAGCGGCGCCGGCCGATTAGTCTGGTGATTCCCTTGGTGAGACGCACTCTAGGCGTTTACTGAAGTGGCATCAGGCAATACCCGAATGAGAGCCAAGCGGCGCGCAAAGACGCCCACGGTGTTGCAGATGGAGGCCGTAGAATGCGGTGCTGCCGCACTTGGCAGCGTATTGGCCTACTACGGGCGTATAGTCTCGCTCGAAGAGCTGAGGATCGCTTGCGGTGTCTCTCGCGATGGCACCAAGGCGAGCAACATGCTCAAGGTCGCCCGCCAATACGGTCTCACCGCAAAAGGGTTCAAGAAGGAACCCGACGATCTCAAGGCCTTACCGCTACCGCTCATAGTCTTCTGGAACTTCAATCACTTCTTGGTTGTCGAGGGCTTCAAACGGGGCCGCGTTTACTTGAATGACCCGGCTACGGGTCCCAGAGTGGTCTCAGAAGAGGAATTCGACGAGGCCTTCACCGGGATCGCCCTCGTGTTCGAGCCAGGACCCGAATTCGAACCGGGCGGGAAGAAGCGCAGTATGCGAGAGGCACTGCGCCGGCGGTTGAAGGGATCCGAGACGGCATTGGTCTACGTAGTCCTTGCGAGCCTGGCCCTAGTCATCCCCGGCCTCTTGATACCGGTATTCACCAAGGTTTTTGTCGACGAAGTGTTGGTCAAGAACATGCAGGACTGGCTGCGGCCTCTGTTGGTGGGCATGGCGGTTACCGCAATCTTGAGGGCCGTGTTAGTGTGGCTGCAGCAGCGCTACCTGTTGCGTCTCGAGACCAAGCTCGCCCTCAGCACCTCTGGCCAGTTCTTCTGGCACGTGCTGCGCCTGCCGATGGAGTTCTTCACCCAGCGCTACGGCGGTGAGATCGGATCCCGCGTGTCGATCAACGACAGAATTGCTGGGCTCCTATCTGGCGAACTGGCCGTGACGTTCCTCAACGTGATCGTCATCTTCTTCTTTGCCGCATTGATGTTCTACTACGACGTAGTCCTTACCTTCGTCGGCATCGGTGTGGCCGTCCTCAACGTCGTCGCGCTCAGATTCGTCGCCAGAAAGAGGGTGGACGGAAACCAGCGACTGCTGCAGGAACGCGGCAAGCTCGTGGGCACGTCGATGGTGGGCCTTCAGATGATCGAGACTCTGAAAGCCACAGGATCAGAATCCGACTTCTTCTCTCGCTGGTCTGGTCAGCACGCCAAGGTCGTCAACGCTCGGCAGCAGCTCAGCGCCTACACTCAGTTCCTGCTGGCCGTACCGCCGCTACTCACGACGCTCAACACCATCACGATACTCGGCTTGGGTGCGATGAGAGTCATGGATGGATATCTGACTATGGGGATGTTGGTGGCCTTTCAGAGTCTGATGGCGAGCTTCCTCGGACCCGTGGAACAACTCGTAGGCATGGGCGGGACATTGCAGGAAGTCCAGGGTGACATGAATCGCCTGGACGACGTGTTGCGGTATGACGTGGATCCCCAGGTCTCCAGCGTGGAAGCGACCGACGAGGCGGAGTTCGACGACGTAAAGCTCTCGGGCAACCTGGAGCTGGCGAAGATCACGTTTGGCTACAATCGGCTTGCGGACCCTCTAGTTGAGGATTTCAACCTGCGGCTCCAGCCAGGGTCACGAGTCGCTCTGGTGGGATCGACCGGCAGTGGCAAGTCCACCCTGGCCAGACTTGCGAGTCGGCTGGCCGAGCCATGGGAAGGTGAAGTGCTGTTAGACGGCAGACGGCACGACGACATTCCCCGTAACGTGTTGACCAACTCCCTAGCAATGGTCAATCAGGAGATTTTCCTGTTCGACGGGTCCGTACGGGAGAATCTCTCACTGTGGGACTCGACCGTGCTCGAGTCTGACGTTGTGAGAGCGGCGCGTGACGCGTGCATCCACGACGATATCGCATCGCGTCCGGGTGGCTATGAAGGCCACGTCGAGGAAGGAGGTCGCAACTTCAGTGGTGGTCAACGTCAGCGGCTCGAGATCGCGCGGGCGTTGGTAGGTAACCCCACTGTCCTGATTCTGGATGAGGCCACCAGCGCCCTCGACCCCATTACCGAACAGGCCATCGATTCCAACCTGCGCCGACGCGGGTGCACGTGTCTCATTGTCGCACACCGCTTGAGTACCATCCGCGATTGCGACGAGATAGTCGTGCTCGATCGAGGCAAAGTGGTCCAGCGAGGTAGCCACGCTGAGCTGATGGCGGAGCAAGGTCCTTACGCACAGCTGATAAGCGCGGAGGGCTAGAAGGAATCCAGATGTCGATGTTGCGCGAGATGTTCCGAAAGTCCGGAAGACTCATCAAGGTGGAGGCGAACTCGCCCCTTCTCTTGGAGGATTCCGCTTCGGTCTCCCTAGTCGCCACGGGCAGCATCGAGATCTTTGCAGTTGCAGTTTCGAGCGGTGCAGTGGTAGGCGCGCGTCATCACCTTGCGACGATTGAGGCCGGGGAGATCCTGTTCGAAATAGGTCCTGCGCGCTCAGAAGGTGGCCTGCATCTGCTGGCTGTTGGAAGTCCCAATACTACGTTGCTCCGGCTTTCAACCAGCGAACTCGAGAGACGGTCCCGCGATCCTGAAATAGGCAGGTCGATCGCGCAGTCGGTGGATCACTGGGTCGAGACATTTTCCGACACCATCCACGTTGGCGTGCCGCCCAAGAAATACCTCGTTCTCGGTCCGGAGCACGAAATGGTCTTCGAGGCTGGCTCGGTGGGTAGAGCCCGATCTGGAGTCCTTTGGGTGAGGCAGGACAGCGGCAGCTCGAATTTGGTTGGGAATCCCGACTTCAGAGTGCACCCCCGGATGGCGGCGCTTCCCGTGAGCGGCAGCATCTGGGTTGAATCAGCCGAAACAGGGACCATCACCGCTGCCAACACGCCCGAGCTATTGAGTACGGGGTCTCTCTGGGACAATTTGGCCGGATTCCACTCCATTGTGCTGCTGGCAGCGGCGGACCGCGTTGCGCGGTCGATCGAGATCGAGCGTGACCGGCTCAGGCGAAGGTCGGAAGCTGATCGTTCGGCCATGTCTCGTGCCGTTTCTGAGCTGGCGTCGACAATGGACGTTGGACCGTCAGATTCGGCACCGGCCGGCGCAGACGGTGATGCACTGCTCGCTTCGTGTCGATTAGTGGCCCGAGCGCAGGGAATGACTGTGGTGGAGCCGCTAGAATCCGGGCCGATCGGCAGCTCGATGGATGGACTCAATGCCATTGCCCGCGCATCGAGATTCCGCGTGCGGCGCATCGCGCTCCGGGACGACTGGTGGCTACGTGACAACGGGGCATTGCTCGCTTTTCTGGAAGAGGGCGGGCCCGTCGCTCTGCTGCAGCAGGGTGCCAACCGCTATAGCAAGGTAGATCCTGCGGCTGGGACCCGCGTCACTGTAACGGCCGACGTGGCGGAGTCATTGGCCTCGTTCGGATACATGTTGTACCGACCGTTCCCGTCCGAGGTAATGACGGCACTGAAACTCCTCAAGTTTGGACTGAGAGCCGGTCCGCTCCGCGACGGTGTCACGGTGATAACGATGGGGATCGTCACCGGATTACTCGCCTTGTTCACACCAATCGCGACGGGAGTGATCTTCGACGACATCATCCCCAGCGCGGAGCGAGTGCAGCTGGCGCAGTTGATAATGGCTTTGGCGGTCATGGCGGTAGCAAGTGGCCTGTTCAGGTTGACGCGTGGACTAGCGATGCTGCGCCTCGAGAGTAAGATGGGCGCTGCAGTGCAGGCGGGAGTCTGGGACCGACTGCTTAAGCTTCCTGCGCCGTTCTTTCGCGAATATCTGGCAGGTGATCTCGCTCGAAGGTCACTCGGCATCGACACAATCCGACGGTTGCTGACTGGTGCCACGCTATCGTCTCTACTGAGCGGCGTGTTCTCGATCTTCAGCTTCGCCTTGCTGTTCTACTACTCCAGTAAGCTTGCCCTGGTAGCCACAGGCCTGGTTCTAATCGCAGCAGGCGCCACGGCACTGGCGAGCTTGAGAGGACTGCGTTACGAACGGGCCCTGCAAGAAGTGGCTGGGAAGATCGAGGGTCTGGTACTGCAGTTCATTACTGGTATTTCAAAGCTTCGCGTTGCGGGGGCCGAGGCGCGCGCGTTCTCGGTATGGGCTCGAGAGTTCACCCAACAGAAGCGGTTGGCCTACAAGGCGAGCAGAGTGGAAAACGTGCTTGGTGTGTTCAACTCGGTTTTCCCAGTCATCGCATCGATGACGATATTCGCCACGCTCGCCTTGAGCACCGCGAAGGCGCTCGAGAGCGGGGGGACACCGTTGTCTACAGGATCCTTCCTGGCATTTAACGCGGCATTCGGCCAGTTCATGGCCGCTGCCCTGGAGGTCAATTCGGTCCTCGTATCATTGTTGCTGATCATTCCGATCTACGAGCGGGCCAAACCAATTCTCGAGAGTCTACCAGAGGTCGATATTGGCAGGAGTGACCCCGGTGAGCTGAACGGTGAAATCGAGGTCAACAAGGCCTGCTTCAGATATCACGATGAAGGGCCGCTGGTATTGGACAATGTCTCTCTCAGAGTGAACCCGGGTGAGTTCGCCGCAATTGTGGGACCCTCTGGAGCAGGTAAGTCATCCTTGTTCCGACTGTTGTTGGGTTTTGAGACAGCGGAGAGTGGCTCGGTGTACTACGATGGACAAGATCTCACGACTTTGGACGTCCAGGCGGTCCGAAGGCAGATCGGAGTAGTAATGCAGAACGCCCAGGTGCTGCCCGGTAGCATCTTTGAGAACATCGTTGGTTCTGCGCCGCTCTCATTGGATGATGCAACTTCGGCGGCACAAATGGCGGGGTTGGATCAGGACATCGAGCAGATGCCCATGGGCATGCACACATTCATACCGGAGGGCGGCAGCACTCTGTCTGGGGGTCAGCGGCAACGGCTGCTCATCGCGCGCGCCGTAGTTGGCAGGCCACGTGTGCTGTTGTTCGACGAAGCAACCAGTGCGCTCGACAACCGGACGCAGGCCCATGTGAGTGAGAGCCTGGAGCGGCTCAAGACCACGCGCGTGGTAATTGCGCATCGGCTCAGTACAGTTGTTAATGCAGACAGGATCTACGTGATGGAGCAAGGCAAGATCGTGCAGGCTGGTACATACGGGGAACTCATGGCACAAGAGGGCCCATTCGCTGAACTGGCATCGCGACAGATCGCCTGATCCTCTTCCGCCGCATCCTAGGTTCCTTAACGTCCTTAAACGTCTCGACACTACCATCCAAGGCCTCTGCCCGGTTATCTTTAGGCTGCGATGAGGAACTAGTGAAGATGATCTCGGGGACCCAGTGAAGCACGGGCCCCCTTTTCTGTGACGGTTCTCAGAACGCGGTCAACTAGGCCATGGCGTATACCGTGCCCAAGGTGAGAGGGGTTTCGCTGCAGCGGATGTGAACTGATGTACTGGCTGACGTCAATCAAGTGAATGTGAGCCGAACCGAGCGGATACAGGAATGACTGCAAACAATCACAAGTACAAAGACCGGTTCGATCACGAATGGTCGATTCGCGTGGAGCGGAAGCGTGGCAAACCCAGATCTGTCACCTTCACCTGTGGGGAGTTCCGGCTGATTGTATCCGACGAAGAAGATGACGGCCCGTTGCGTCCGGATTCGGCTCGGATGAAGGACCTATTCTGTGATGCCGAGAGGGTTCTGGTTCACGAGAATCAAAAGTGGTACGTTGGTTTTCGGAGCCGGGTGGGGCGGGGCGGCCGACCTCAGGGTGGAATGCATACGAGGTTCAGGTCCGAAAGCGGAGAGATACGCTACTCTAAGGGGATGCTGCATTTCCGGCACATGCCGGAGAGCGCCTTGTGTGAGCACCTCGCTGTCGCGCAGAAAGCCACGCGATAGGGGCAATTCTCCGCGTCAGTCGACGGGAGGCTGCGGACCCGGGACGATTCCAATCAGGTCGGGGTCTTCGTCAGAATCGCTAAGCTCGGCCGCTCGTTGGGCCTTCTGTTCCTTCCTCATGGCGCGACGTTCCTGCTTCTCCTTACGCTTCTCCTGTTTCGCCCGTTCACGCCGACGCTTTGCCTGGGTTGCAGGTCCTGGTCTCCCCATGGTCGGTGCTCCGTTTTCGGTTAGATGACGTTACAAGGTAACACATTATTTGGTCATCGAGCGGTTTTGTACCGCAATTCGTGCTCGACGTGTGAACAGACACTTGGAGGTAGTCCGTAGGTGAGCGTTTCATTCCAGTCCTTGGGACTCGAGTCCGATCTAGTACTCGCTCT
>JBDHHP010000072.1:0-21897 GCA_039589275.1 Gemmatimonadota bacterium
CGCTATTGCGATAGCGACGACCGGAGGAAGGATCGATAGCCAGCCGTACGTCTCCACTCAATTCACCTGCTCTCGAAATCGGCGCGGGCGTGTCGGATCGACCGAAGGTAACGGCCGAAGGTGCGGCCTGCCAACGTTTGCGGCCGACAAGGAAACGGCCCCGTCGCCTTCCGGCGACGGGGCCTGAGACCACGACACCTAGGAGTGCTCGGGGCTAGAAGCGAATCTGCAGCCCCAGGTTGAACCTCCGCGGGAGTCCGAAGTTCACCTCGGCATCGTCGGCGTCATGATCGTCGTCGAAAGCGTTGAACGAGGAATTGTCGGTGGCGTCGAGGATGTACGTCTCGTCCAGTAGGTTGTACACGTGTGCGAAGATCGTTGCGTGCTGCAGGAACTGGATCTGCGGCGGCGCATATGAGAAGTGCGCGTCGAGTACTGTGTACCCGGGCGCCTGCCAACTCTGGACCCGATCACTCGCATCCTGCCGGTCGACCGGGTCGAAGCCGGCGTAGTGCTTCCCGTATGTTCTCCCCACCACCTGAGCAGAAAGTCCCTCGATGGGGTACAGTGACAGCGCAGCCGACGCCTGGACCTGCGGCGCATCACCGACCTTGATGTCCTTCACGAAGAGGTCAATTGGTTCGGCGGGCGCGGTGAGGTCTGGTCGGAAGGTACCCGATACGTCATCTGTGTACTTCCAGTTCGATACCGCCGCAGAGAGCTCGATGCGGAGTAGGTTGGAGACACGGAATGCTGCCTCCGTCTCGATGCCGGCATGCAGTGCATCCAGCCCGAGTATAGTGACTCGCGCGTCTCTTCCTGCCTCGTCATCGATCGCATTGACTGTGACCGTCCGGTCGTTCCACTGTGTGGCATAGGCGTTTACACTCAGCAACAGGGACCGGTTGAGTGCCCGGTACTCGAGTCCACCTTCGACGTGCAAAAACTTCTCATTCTGTGGGTCCGGGTTCAAAGCGCCGGCATAGTCATCGATCACACCGTCGAAGATCGGAACCTTCTCGACGTAGCCTGCGTTGGCGTAGATCCCCACCTCATCGGACACGTTCACGAGCCCGCCACCCTTGAACTGGAACCCGACGATGTTGTCGGTCTCAACGACGACCTCGTTGCCCGTCGCGGGATCTCTCCTGAAGTGGTTTGTGTAGGTGTACTTGATCGTGGACACACCACCCATTCCGTAGAGCGTAAACTCGGGAGTCACATACTCGCCCTGCAGGTAGCCACCCAGCCAGTCGACCGTGTTGGTGAAGTCGTAGACAATCTTGTCACCGAGACCACGCTGGACGTCAGGCGCCGCCCAGAAATCGCTGTGGTCCCCAGTGGCGTCGGTCGAATCGTATTCTACGATGAAGTAGTCTCCACCGAGTAAGTCCCGCACCTCGCGGAAGTGATCGATGTTGGCGGTGCGCCAGTCTGCGCCGACTTCCAGGGTGAAAGGCTGGGAAAGCTCCATCGAGAGCTTCGAGATGGCGCCGATGGTCCACTGGTTGTTGCGGCTGTTGCGGAGAATGCCCATGGACCGTCCGGCGGCCTTGGGATCTCCCCTTCGATCAACTGTGCCCTGGTTGATGCCGACCATGCGGTCCCAGTCGGGGATGCGAGACGGCCCGCTGTAATCCCAGGTAAAGCCGGAGAAGTAGTCAATCTCCCCCGTGCCGCCACCTGTTCCGCCGGAGAAGTAGGCCACCGTGGTGAGCGACAGCATGTCGGAGAGTGAGGAGTACCAGTTGAGATTGACCTGGGGCTTGTGGAAGAAGTTCTCTCTCTCGTTCAAGAAGTCCGGGTCGTGCCGATCAAACAGCTTGCTCCCCGCAGCCTGTTGTCCCGTGTACGAAGGGGACACGGTGTTGTAGTTCTCGTTGTACCGGAAGCCGCCTTCGGCCTCAGCGTAGTCGTCGAGTGCGGCGGGGTCGTAGTCGCTGAGGCTCCCAGCGAATTCATGGCTGTGCGCACCGATGTTCTGCCTGTACAGGCGCTGCCCGTGGCGCTGCGGCGCCCCGAGGGCATAGAAGTCGAGTCGGTTGGCGTTATTGACGTTCAGCGTCGCACCGAGGTAGTAGGCCCAAGCGTCGGTCCAGAGACCGGGCGCGATTCCGTCGCCTGTCTTGCGCACGCCCTGAGCCATGAAGGCGAACCTTTCGCCCAGCATGCCTGACGCCAACATGGCCGTCGTCTTGAGGAACCCGTCCGAGCCCAACTCCTGTTTGATCATTCCACCGCGCTCCAATTGGGTGGCGTCGGTGATGATGTTCAACGTGCCGCCGATCGAAGGTGTAGCCAGATTCACAGCGGACAGCCCGCGCTGGAGCTGGATTGAGGACGTGGCATCGCCCACACCGTCCCAGTTGGACCAGTAGACCCAGCCGTTCTCCATGTCGTTGACCGGCACGCCATTGATCATGACGGCGACGTTGCGCTGGTCGAAGCCGCGCACGTTGATCCGGGCATCACCCGCCGCGCCGCCCTGCTCGGTGGAGTAAACGCTGGGAGTAGTGTTCAGGACTATCGGAATATCCTGCGACCCGAGTTGCTGTGCGATCTGAGTCTTCTCCACGTTTGAGAACGCGACCGGCGTAACGCGCTCGATCGCGCGTGTCGCGAACACCTCGATCGCGTCGAGCGCGATGACCTGGACACCCAGAGTGAAGTTGATCTCCAGCGTTCCACCCGTGGTGAGCCGAAGGTCGCCTTCCACCCCGGGATCGTAGCCGACCATTCGCGCCACCACGATGTAGAGGCCGGGACGCAGCCCCTCGATGGTGTAGCGTCCGTCGTCTCCGGTCAGGGCGCCGAACTGGCTACCCGTCCCTTGATTGGTTGCGATCACTTGCACGCCGGTGAGCGTCTGGCCGTCTTCGTTTGTGACTCGTCCCATCACGTTGCCAGCGGAACCCCCTTGAGCAGAGAGTTGCCCGGCCGTAATGATCAGGATGAGAGCCGCCGCAACGGCCCATTTGAGACCATATACAAATCGCATGTATTATCATTGGAATGATTGCCCCGACGGGGGTTGTTACTCGCGAAATGTCTGCCGCGGTACGGCGGTAGTCAAGGTGGTTACATAACCGATACAGACCTCAGGAACTGAGGTGGCACCGGGGTCGAACTTCCCTCCTGTTGGGGGGGGATTTCTGCCCTCTGGGCGTGCCGGTTCGTCGGCTAGGTGGGCGCCTTCCTGAGCAGCACGAGCCCCGCGATCGCAAACGCCGCGTTGGGTGTCCAGGCCGCGACAGCAGGGGGCAACATGCCTCCAGCGCCTACCGCCTGGGAGAGCTGTACGAGTAGGAGAAAGACCATGGTAGTCGCCAGGCTTGCAGCGATCCCGAATGCACCGGATGCTCTCGGTGCAGCCACGGCGAGGGGAGCGCCGAACAGTGCGATAATCATGCAGGTCACCGGGACGGCGATCTTGAGCGCTTGATAAACCTCCAATTTGCGACCGTCTCCGCCCGACCGCTCCAGGGCCTCGATGTAGCGACCCAGCTCGGCGTAGTTCATCTGTTCCGGCTTTAGTGGCTCACTCAGAAGGTCGGCCGGAGTCTCGGTGAGGTTTCTCAGCCGCAGCGAGTCGAATTGCACCGTCGACTCACCCGTGGCCTCACTCAGAATCCGAGAGCGACCTTCGCGCAGCATCCAGGTCTGCGTGGTGTCGTCGAATCTGCCGCCCCGTGCGTTGACAACTAGAGTGGGGTAGTCGGCTCCTGAGCCTTCGCGTTCTAGCACCAAGTCGTGGATTTGGCGTTGGCGAATGTTGAGCGACCGGATGGTGTAGACCCAGCCTTCTTCTGCGCGGTAGACGAAGTTCTGGCGCGAGTTGGTTGCCCGGATCTCCAGCTCGCCCAATAGCTCGAGCTTTCGCATGGTGGCTGCCGGAGCCAGTTCCCCGATCACCAGACTGGCCGCCGCAGCCACAATCGACACTAGGAAGATCGGGATTACCATACGGTGGAAACTCCGCCCAGATGCCTTGGCGGCCGTCAGCTCTGAATGTCGATTCATCGCCCCGATGCTGAAAACCGTAGCGAATAGGACGGCCGCCGGGAGGACACGAAAGATGTTCTCCGGCAGGCTATATACCTGGGCCAACAATATCTCCGTCGTGGTTATCCCGCGCCCCAAGTACTCGGAAAGCTTGTCGGTTATCTCGAGGACTATCACGATGAGCGGGAATCCCACAGCGGTGGCCGTGAAGATCTTGAACCACTCCCGCAGCAGGTAACGGTCGAGGATGCTGCCGATCATGAGCGGGGTAGCTGCGCCGCGGCGGGGTCTGGGATCGGGCCCGGAGTGCCCGATCTGCCCTTCCCCTCCCGGCCGGCCCGCCACAAGAGAACGAGTCCCAGAAGTCCGAACGCCACGTTAGGCGTCCACATGGCCCAAAACGGCGGCACCGTCAGGCGATTTGCCAAGGACTCACCAGATATGAGCCCTATGTAGTAGATAGTGAAGATCACCATCCCGATGCCGAGTACCATCCCCAGGCCCCCGTGCCGAAATCGAATCCCCACCGGTATACCGAGGATCACAAATACGATGCACGCCGCCGGTATGGAGTATTTCTTGTGGAGTTCGACGGCGAACACTGCCGCCTGCACCTTGGAACTGTGTGACCGGTCGTTTTGCAGGCGCGACTCGTTCAGACGGCTGCGCGGTGTGCCGCCGGTGACGTAGGAACGTCGTGCCGGCGCAGATAGCCGTGCGCGCTGCAGTTCGGTCACCGAATCCTGTGAAGACTGAGCCTCCAGCTTCTCGGGCAGTAGGGCACTTAGGGCAGCGCAATAGACGCTGCGGCGCGGCAGCGGCACAGCGGTGTCTGGCTGCACAGGGGGCAGACCTACCAGGATGCGAAGGCCGTTCCGTTCGGCCACTTCGGCGCGGCGAGCATGCAGCTCCTCCTTGCGCCGTTCCGTGCGGACCACCTCCTCCAGCGAGCACACGCCCCGTTCGCGGTCGCTGAGGTAGGTGTCGTTGTCGCGGCGCTCGAACTCGCGTCCTATGTTCTCTAACTTGATCAGATAGGTGTCGTATTCCGTCCGCTCAAACATGCCCGGATTGCGGCGGTCGATCTCATGGGCGGTTCCCTCGTAAAGCCTCACGTGTAGATCTGTATGAGTCGAATCGAACGCGATCTGGCCGCTATCGGCGTAGACGATCTGTGTGGTCCGTTGATCTGTCAGCCGATATATGGTCACGTCGTGCATGCGGTAGCTGGACTGGTCTATGTGTGCCGTGCGCAGGAAGACACGACCGGCTTGGACCTCGTTGATGGTGTGCTCTTTGAGGTTGAAGGTAGGTTTGGTTCGGCCAATGTCGTTCATCAGGGCGCGCAGCCGATGATTGGTTCGGGGCAGAACCTGATCTCCGAATAGGAACGCAATGACGGCTACGATCGTACCAGCAAGTAATACCGGTCGAACGAGTTGCCCCAGCGAGATGCCACTTGCCCGCATCGCGGTGATCTCGTTGTCGTGTGCCAGGCGGCTGAATGTGTGTAGTACCGCTACCAGCACTGACATCGAGATCGTCATCGCGATTAGGTAGGGAATGGTGAGGAGGAAGAACTCGACCAAGATGGTCCAGGGCAGACCTTTGCCTACGAGCTGCTCCAGGCGGCGCGCTATCTGGTTGAGCAGCATGAATCCCGTGAGCGCAGCGAGCGCAAACAAGAACGGCGCTACGTGGAGCCTCATGAGGTATCTGCTCAGGATTCGCATCAGCTGCTGTAACCTTCTGATTTGTAACGACTTGGCTCGCGGATTATATTGCCATCGCTCGCCTCATACAAGGTACACCGCTCCTCCCATGAAAGTGTCCTTCCGGGCCCTGGCGGTAGTGATCGCGGCCCTGTTGTTCCCGGGCGTCTGCGTCCTCGCGCAACAGATGCAACGGCAGGCTCCAGGGATCACGCTGCGTCTCGCCACCGATTCGCTGCGTATTGCCTTTCCGTCGGCCTTGGAGCCGGGTGGAAGACTAGGTCTGCGGACTACCCCGCTCGCTGCCAGTACCGAATGGGTCACCACCACGCGCCTCTTGGTCACAGGGATGAGGGCCACCCGACGGCGGACGATCGCGCTCGCCTCACTGACGCCTCTGGTGGAGGAAGGTCGCATGGATATCCCGCGACCGGAGCTGATCGCCGAGCGCCCTACTCAAGTGGCGACGGAAGACCCCACTCTGGAAATGCTAGCGGAGCTGGCGGACCTCGGCCTGGACATGACGGCGCGTCTGGAGCTGTCATTCGACCGACTGCAAAACGAGCGCTGCACCGCCGCCGACGCCATCAGCGCGGCGTCGGGCTGCGTGAGTGGGTTCCCTACTCCCACACTGGAGGAACAGTTCAACGTGCGCGCCGGTGGTGTCGTTGGCGATCGTGTCCACTTGAATGTGGACTTCGATACCGAGCGCGAATTCAACGCAAACAACGCGATCACGGTCTACTATCAGGGACTGGAAGACGAGATCCTGCGCCGCGTCGACGTGGGCACCGTGACATTTCAGGCGCCGGGATCGCGCTTCATCACCTCGGGTATCCCATCCAATTCCTTCGGCTTGCAGGCGGAGGCTCAACTAGGCCCAGTCAACCTGCGGTCGATCGTTGCGCAGCAGAAGGGATCCGCCGTACGGACTCGATACTTCACGGTTGGTGACGCGGCCACGCTGCCCGTGGACTTCGACGCGCGCGATCTGGATTTCGAGGCAGGACGGTTCTTCTTCGTGGTGAACCCACTTGACCTACCCGGTTATCCCGATGTCGACGTCCTCAACGTATCCCGTGAACAGCTTCCGGCTCAGCTTCAGACAGCGGAGGTCCGCATCTATCGGCTTCGCGCCCAGGGCGGTCAGGCGGAGGCGAACTCGAACTTGGGAGGCATCAACGCCATAGCGCTGCGCGGCGATAGCCCGCAACGCGTAGGACCTTTCTCGTGGGAGCTGCTGGTCGAAGGCGAACAATACTACTTGGATCAGTCGGGAGCTTGGTTTGCCCTGAGCAGCAGCGTGGGCACTGAGGACTTCCTCGCCGCTTCCTACGTGACTGTGGGTGGCGACACAGTGGGGACGTTCCCGGCCGTCGATACGGGCGTTGACACCCTGGAGCTGATCTACGAGCCGCGTCGCGGCCCTGAGGTCCCGACCTTCTCTTATGAAATGCGCAATGTGTACCGCCTGGGCCGCAGGGACATTCAACGGGCAAGCGCAGCGCTGGCAATCCTCGTGAACGACTCGGAGAAACCGCTCAGCGGCAACGGCACATACCTATCGCGGCTCGGTCTGGCTCTCTCGACGGATGCATCCACGCTCGACGAGTTCAATCGTGTCTTTCCGCGCGAACGGGATCCCGACGGTGGCATGCCTATGCGAGATCTGTTCGTGGTGTTTCCGCATCTGAGCCCGTTTGCCGACACGACCCGGTTGCTGCCGCAGGAGCGGAACGACTCGCTGTATCGTACGCCCACCTACTTACGACGCATACAGGGCCCGTCCCCGAAGTTCGCGCTGCGAATGCATTACGAAGGTGGCGGCTCAGGCGATCGATCGACCCTCAATCTGGGAGCGATTCAGGTCCGCCTGGGCAGTGAGCGCATCTACGTGGGCGAGCGGCAGCTCTCTCGCGGTCGTGAATACGATATCGACTATGCGCTGGGGCAGGTGACGTTCTTGAACCCTGACTCGCTTTTCGTTGGTCCGACGCAGGTCCGGGCCGACTTCGAGGAAAACCAGCTATTCGATGAGGCGCCGCGGAGCATTGTCGGGTTCTCGAGCACCTACAGTCTTGGGACAGCGGGCAACGTGTCGGCCATCGGGATTTTTCAGCGCGAGCGGACAATCAGCACCCGGCCGCTGCTCGGTCTGGAGCCGGAGGCGCTGTTCGTGGGCGGCTTGAGCACGGAACTGCGGTTTAGGCCGGCTGCGCTTACCCGATGGCTCGACGCTTTGCCTTTGGTGTCGACAACCGTGCCCTCTGCGCTGAACATCGACGGCGAAATAGCGTTCTCAGATCCCAACTCAAACCTCACGGGCACGGCGTACTTGGAGGATTTCGAACAGCGCCAGTCCACCAAGATCTCTCTTGCGGAACGCGACTACCAATTGGCGGGTGCGCCATCCTCAGGACTGGGTCTCCCCCCGGACTACCTTGGCTTTTCTGGCGGGTTCGATCCAACCGACGCAGTGCCGCTCATCTGGCAGAACTTGATTCCCTCCAACTCGGGGTTGGTGCAGTTCAGCCCGCAGGACATCGACTCGACCATCGTGCTCACGGGCACCGGTGTAGCAGTGGAAACGGTGCTCTGGTTGACTCTCCAACCTGACACGATTGGAGGTGCACCGAGGGCCTCAGGGACACCCCGATGGCTTCGCCCCCACACTGCCGGCCCGCGTTGGCGATCCATGACACAACCCCTGGGCGGAGGAGCCGGCGTAGGGGTCGACCTGTCCCGCGTTGAGTTCCTGGAGTTCTGGGTACTCGAGGATGGGGCCCGATCTGCAATGAGGCAGGATGCCTACCTGGTCTTCGATTTCGGGACTGTGTTCGAGGATGCTGTTGACTTCGGACCACTGACCTTCGACGCGACCGGGGCTGACACGACCTTCGATGGATTCCAGCTGCTGGGCTCCAACAGGCTGGACAGCGAGAAGGACCCGGTTACGAACGTGTTCAACGCGCAGTTCGACGATGTCGGAATCCGCGGGGACCTACTGGATTCCATCATCAGCGCGCAGACCGGGGGTGTCTTCAGGAACTTCCCGCTATGCGACCTGGGTGGGCTAACTGACGCAACTGCGTTCCCCCTCGGCAGTCTTCTGGCTCGATGTTCACGCGGTAACGGATTCCTCAACACGGAGGACCTGGACGGCGACAACCGACTGGATGTGACGATCGGAACCGTTCAGGAGGACTACGTGCGGTATGTGTTTCCCATCGGCGACGAAGCCTCGTTTGTGCGGGACGGGGGCAGCTATGTGGATGACAGGGGTGCGCGGTATCGCTGGCGTCTGTACCGAATTCCCTTCCGTGAGGACACGCTGCAGGTTGGTAGCCCGAAACTGCGGCAGATCGAGTCATTCAGAATCACCGTGGTGGCACCGGATCAGGGTGGTGCGGAGGAGGATTTCTCCATATCGCTGGCGCGCATGCAGCTCGTGGGGGCTCCCTGGATCAAGCGCGCAGAAACACCAATACCCGGGTTGAGTGGGGGCACTGGGGTTGTGAGGGGTGAGGTTGTGGCGTCCGTCGTGACGACCGAAAACACGGACTTGGGGTACGAGCCGCCGCCCGACATCAGAGATCAGCCTCAGCGGGCCGATCTTGAGTTCGGGTTCGGGAGCGAACAGATCAACGAGAAGTCTCTCCGCCTGTTAGCGCGGGACATCCGGGCCGGCGAGCGAGCGGAAGCACTGCTGCGGTTCACCGTCTCGGCCGACAAGAACTTCCTCAAGTATCGCAATCTTCGAGCATGGGCTCGCGGCAGAGGACCTGGTTGGGAAGAGGGCGATCTGGAGTTCTTCATAAAGGCCGGGCGAGACGAACACAACTTCTACATGTACAAGACGCCTGTGCGCAGCCTGAGTTGGGAACCGGAGGTGGTTGTCGAGCTGCAACGGTGGTTGGAGCTCCGGGCGGTGGTCGAAACCGCGTGGCTCAACGGCGAGCCTGCAACAGGTGCCGTGGAATGCGGGGGTGATTCCACGGCATACGTGGCTTGCGATGGTCCCTACTTCGTGCAGGTGCGTGATCCCGGCACAGCACCACCCAATCTCGCGAGGGTGTCCGAAATCGCGGTTGGCATGTTTCGGCAACAAGAGACGGTGGTCATCGATCAGGCAGAGCTATGGACGGACGACATCCGCCTGACCGATGTAATCGATCAAACGGGGCTAGCTGCGGCGCTTGACGTACGCCTGGCAGCGGCGGACGTGGCGGAATTCGTGGTCGGTTACAACCGAATGAACGATCAGTTCCGTCAACTCGGAGAGGACCCGCGCTACCTGACGGATCAGGCGTTGCGTCTGGGAGCCGTACTCAATCTCGACAAATTTGTGCCGGAGCAGTGGGGTCTGAGCATGCCTTTGAGGGTGGAGCGGGTCGAGACCGGTGTTGATCAGTTCTATGTCTCGGGAACGGATCTGCGGGCAGAGGCTTTGCCGGATGTGCGACGGCCGCAGAGCACGGTGACGCGATTAGAGGTCAGCCTGCAGAGGGTGCGGCGGGGATCTTCTTTCATTGAGCGTACCTTCCTCGATCCGCTAAGCCTGCGGGCAAGTCGCAGTTCCGGCGAGACGGTGAACTCGCTGAATAGCGCGCGCACCGAGAACCAGCAGGTTCAAGCCGACTACGCGTCTTCCCCCCGGCCACGGAGTTTCAGGGTCGTACCAGGGTTCTTGATAAGCCTGGTCGACAAGCTTCCGGGTTTCGTCAGGAATAGCGAGTTCGCCCAGGCGCTTCGCACGGCTCGGTTCAGATGGAACCCGCAAAGGCTGAGGCTGTCATCGACCCTCACAGACAATTCGACCGGTCGAACTACCTACCGGGTACCTGTGCAGCTCCAGGTCGACACTCTACTCAGACCACTAAGGAGCATCACCCACCTATGGCGCAATCGCCTGGAGCTCGACCTGCGGCCGTTTTCCACGCTCGGTGTACGGGCCGCTTACGTGAGTACACGTGACCTGCAGGACTACGGCGACACGACGTCCGTGAGTCGCTTTCTGCAAGGTACGCGCGGAGACCTCCTGGGAATGGACGTCGGGTTCGAGCGCACGCGGCAGCTCACAACGGGCCTCGACGTTGCGCCGGTTGTCAACTCCTGGTTCAGGCCGCGCTTCGTGCTCACCAGTATCTACAGTTTCAACCGCGATCCCAACGCCGCTGGACCCGTACAGACTGATCCGAGTGTCGGAGCTTTGAAGACGCCCGAGAGCGCGTCGAACGCACAAGTGCGGGAGGTCGGTGCAATTCTCGACATGGGGCGTCTGGCGTCTGGCGTGTTTGGCGACTCGAGTTTCGTTACCGAAGTTCTGAACGCCATTCTGCCGGCAGACGTGACATACGTGCAAGAACGCAGGTCTCGCTTCAATGATATCGTGTTTCAGCCTGATCTAGCCTACAGCCTCGGCTTTGGACCGTTGGAGGACTTCCGCGTTCAGGAAGGCTTCACAGCCAATTCGAGTGGTGAGACCGTTGGCCTCAACGCAAGTGCCGGTGCCCGGCTTCCCTTGGGGGGTCAGTTCCGGCTGAACTATCGCAACGACAGGAACACGGTCTGGTTCCTGCGAACCGGTGGGCAGCAGAGGAGTGAGCAGAGGACCCGGGAATGGCCGTCGCTGACGGCATCCTGGGTCTATACGCCCAGTTCGATGCTGCGGCGATTGATTTCGAGTTTGAGCGCGCAGGTCAGGTGGCGAGTGATCGAGCGCGCCACCCTTCGGCCGCTGTTGGATCCTATTGGACGGTCGCCAGATGTCGAAGACTTCTTGACGGAAGACAACGCCACGGTCATTTCCCCAGCCGTAACCTTGATCCTCGCCGGAGGTGTGACGGCGTCAGGATCGTACTCAGTCATAGACGGTGAGAGGGTCACGTCGGGCAACACCACCAACACGGACCAGGCCGACTGGGCGGCGTCGCTGTCGTTTGGCTTCCGACCACCCGCGGGCCTAATCCGAACGCGACCTCAAATCCGGACAAGCATGAGGTTCAATTCCTCCAAACGGGTGATCTGCTTGATACCACTTGGCGGAAGCGAGTGCAGAACCGTCTCCGACAGTCGCCGACAGCAGATCGACATGCAGATGGACACAGGGTTGTCAGAGATGCTGCGAGGAGGGGCGATCTTCAGTTACGTGCTGAACGACCTGAGGCACACGTCGGATCGGCTTTCGCAGTATACCTTTCGAGTGTTCCTCGACCTCAGGCTCTTTGCGGGTGAAATTCGATGAGGATGGTTGCGCAAGCGGTCTTGATTGCGGTTCTGGCGTGCTCACCACGAGTCAGTGCGGAGCAGGAGTTCGACGGTGCTGCGGCGCTGCGGTACATCGAGATCCAGATATCGTTTGGACCGCGAGTGCCCAACACCGAGGGCCACCGCAAAACGGGCGACTGGATACTCGAGCGACTGCGTGCCACGTCTGACTCGGTTGAAGTACAGACGTTTATCCATGTCACCCAAGACGGAGACACGCTGCAACTGCGGAACCTGATTGGACGGTTCCGGCCGACCGCGAAGGAGAGGGTCCTCTACGTTGCACACTGGGATACGCGCCCGTTCGCCGATGCAAGCCCGAATATCGGCGACCAGCGAATGCCTGTTCCGGGTGCGAACGACGGTGGCTCTGGCGTAGCCCTGCTACTTGGAGTAGCAGATGTCCTGGCGCGGAGGCCGCCGCGGTACGGTGTGGATCTGGTCTTCGTCGATGGAGAGGACTACGGAGATTTCGGGGCTGGCCGCGATGTGTTGTTGGGGTCTCGCTACTTCGCTGAGAATCTCGATCCCGACGCGCCGAAACCGCTGTTCGCGGTCGTGTGGGATATGATCGGCGACAGCGATCTGCAGCTCGAAAAAGAGGGCAACTCCCTTGCGGGCGCTCCCGAGGTGGTCGAGCGCGTGTGGGACAAGGCCGACGAGCTGGGCTACGGGCGCGTGTTCCGAAACCGACGCGGCAACTACATCACAGACGACCATTTGCCGCTTCAGAATACGGGTATCCGCGCCATTGACGTGATTGATTTGGAATACGGCCCCAACCGGAGCTATTGGCACACGCTGGAAGACACGATTGACAAGGTCAGTGCTGCCAGCCTCCAGATCGTCGGCGACGTGGCGGTGGCGTTGCTGAGGTGATCAGCAGGGCTCCTGCCACTCCTTCCTGCGTGAACTCGCCACGTCCGGCGTGATTCCGGTTTGGCCCGGTCGCAGATTTACTATCATCATCGCACATGGGTGCTAGTAGGGATGATCGGCGCGCCGGACTGGTGCTGGTTGCACTTGCTGCCGCCGGTCTTGGTGTCCGACTCGCTTCACATGATGGACCGGCCCCCGGCGCTGTGCTGTATCGAGGAGACCACGCGGGAAGGCCTGACCGCGATTCCTTGGCAGAGATCGCCGCGAACCTGGCGCGGCCCCTTGCTCCGGGGGAACGGATCGACATCGACCGGGCACCACCAGAGGAGCTGACGCGGCTTCCCCGCATAGGCCCAGCGCTCGCCCTGCGCATAGTAGCGGAACGGACCGCCCGCGGGCCGTTCGGATCGCTCGATCAACTCGACAGCGTACCTGGAATCGGTCCATTGGTACTTCAGGGAATCCGGGATCACGTCTCGTTTTCGGGGAAGGCGAGGAAGAGGACCAACTCCGCTGGAGCCATGCGTGTGACGTTGAGCACAGCCTCGGTCGACGAACTTGCCCAGCTTCCGGGCATCGGACCAGCTCGAGCCCGAGCTATTGTGGAGAACCGACGCCGGAACGGGCCCTTCAAATCAGTCGAAGCTCTGAAGCGCGTAAACGGTATTGGCCCGGCCACGATCGAGCGAATACGCCGGTTCGTGGCGCCTTGACACTAAATGCGGCACCCATACTTTACGCCCTTGGGACCGAACGAGTTAGAGAAACCCGCCACTTTCTCCTACCAGGGCTGCCATGGCAACGGCTGCGACCAGTACTGAGCGGCTTGGCGACCTCTTGGTTCGCGAAGGCCTGATCACACGAGAGCAGCTCAGTCAGGCGCTACAGGAGCAGAAGAACTCTGGGATGCGCCTGGGTTACACCCTGGTGAAGCTCGGTCTAGTGGAAGAGACCGAGATCACCAAGATGCTAGCCCGGCAGTACCGCATGCCGGCGGTGGATCTTGCGCGCTTTGAAGTGGATGCGCGGATCGTGAAGCTGATTCCTTCAGAAGTGGCGATCAGACACACGGTGCTACCGCTCAAGCGTGAAGGCCGGACGCTCACGGTGGCCATGTCCGATCCCACCAACATGACGGTGGTAGACGATCTCAAGTTCATAACGCGTTACGACATATTCCCAGTTATTGCTGGTGAGTACACGCTCAAGACGGCCATCGAGAAGTACTACGAGCAGACAGACGCACAGCTGCAGACGATCCTAAAGGATATCGAAGAAGGGGACGATCTAGAGGTAATTGAGGAGCAGGAGGATGAAGATGCCCCGACGCAGGTTGGGGACGATGCTCCCGTGGTCAAACTCATAAACGGCATCTTGGCTGATGCAGTCAAAAGGGGCGCAAGCGACATCCACATCGAGCCGTTCGAGAAGGAGATTCGCGTCAGGTATCGGATCGATGGGGCGTTGCAGGAGGTGATGAAGCCGCCGATCAAACTCAGAGCCGCTCTCACCAGCCGCGTCAAGATCATGTCCAACCTCAATATCGCGGAACGGCGGGTCCCGCAGGATGGACGGATCAAGCTCAAGATGGGGAAGCGGGTAATTGACTTTCGTGTCTCTACGCTGCCGGTGATCTATGGCGAGAAGATCGTTCTCAGAATCCTCGACAAGGGTAACCTGACGCTAGATCTGACCAAATTCGGATTCGAGCCGCAGGCCGAGAAGGATCTGACGTCGGCGATCTTGAACCCTTATGGCATGGTGCTGGTGACCGGGCCTACCGGATCTGGCAAGACGACTACCCTCTACTCCGCTTTGTCGCGCATCAACACGATCGAAAAGAACATCATGACGGCTGAGGACCCAGTGGAATACAACATCCACGGGATCAACCAGGTATTGGTGCGCACCTCAATTGGGATGACCTTTGCTGCCGCCCTCAGGGCGTTCCTGCGGCAGGATCCCAACATCGTGATGGTGGGAGAGATCCGAGACATCGAGACTGGCAGCATCGCCATCAAGGCAGCGTTGACGGGCCACCTGGTGTTGTCGACGCTGCATACGAACGACGCCCCGTCCACGGTCACGCGAATGATCGATATGGGAATCGAACCTTTCAACGTTGCCAGCGCTGTAAACCTGATCGTTGCTCAGCGGCTGGTGCGTAGGATCTGCACCGACTGCAAATCGGAGCACAAGTACAACGATGACGAACTCGGGGCCATGGCGGTCTCGAAGGCCGAGGCCTCTGGGATCACCTTCTATAAGGGTTCGGGTTGTGATTCCTGTGGCGACACCGGATACAGAGGACGTCAGGGGCTGTATGAAGTCATGGCTATGACACCGGAGATCCGTCGCATGGTGTTGCGAGGGGCTTCCACAGCGGAGTTGAAGGAGCAGGCGGTGAAGGAAGGAATGCTCACGCTGCGCGTGGACGGCATGATGAAGGTGAAACGCGGCATCACAACGATGGAAGAGATCGTAAAGGAGACAGCGGAATAATCGTATGGCGGAATCTGGAACTCAGCAGAGTGGCGTCTCTTCGGTCAGCCTGAGGGCCTTGCTCGAGGAAATGATTGAGCGAGACGCGTCGGACCTGCACATAACGGCCGGCGAGCGGCCCAAGCTACGGGTAGACGGCGAGATCACAGACTCCAAGGTCGAGCATGTGATGACGCCGAAAGAGACGCTGCAGCTCGCATATTCGGTGCTCACGGAGAATCAGAAGAAGCGATTTGAGAACGAGGACGAGCTGGACTTCTCATTTGGGATCCAGAATCTCGCTCGATTTCGTGGCAACTGCTTCAAGCAGCGTGGCTGCGTGACGATGGTCATCCGGCAGATACCGTTCTCGGTGAAGACGTTTGACGAGCTCGGGCTGCCACCGGCACTTGCCACGCTGTCTGAAAGACCACGCGGCCTCGTTCTCGTCACTGGACCCACGGGTTCCGGCAAGTCCACCACGCTTGCGGCCATGGTCGACAAGGTCAACAAGGAGCGGAGAGGGCACATCATCACAGTTGAGGACCCCATCGAGTTCATCCACAGGCATCAGGGCTGTATCGTGAACCAGCGCGAGGTTGGTACCGATACGAAGTCCTTCGCAGCCGCCCTCAAATACGCCCTGCGCCAGGATCCCGACGTGGTTTTGGTGGGTGAAATGCGGGATCTGGAGACAGTTGCCAGCGCTCTCACGATCGCTGAAACCGGACATCTTGCCTTCGCTACCCTACACACCAATTCGGCGGCCGAGACAATCAACCGGATCATCGACGTGTTCCCCGCACACCAGCAATCACAGGTCCGCGCCCAGCTTGCCTTTGTTCTTGAGGGCGTGGTGACGCAGACTCTGCTGCAGCGGGCGTCTGGTAGGGGGCGCATCATGGCGTGCGAGATCATGATCGCCACGCCGGCCATTCGCGCGCTGATCCGCGATGACAAGGTGCACCAGATATACTCCGCCATGCAGGCCGGTAAGAAGCACGGAATGAGAACTCTGGCGGATTCGCTCTACACGCTGTACATGGGTCGTGATGTCAGCCTCGAGGAGTGCCTCCGGGTCGTACAGGACCAGAATGAGTTCCTGCGAATGGTGGGTGAGCCTGTGCCGGACGAGGAGAAGGTCGGTGCGGCGGCAGGTAGACGCTAGCTAAGGAGAACAGGATGCCCGTATTCGAGTATACTGCGCGGACTGCGACCGGCGAAGAGTCGACCGGTACCATGGATGCCGCCTCGAGAGAGGAGGTCGTCCAGCAACTAAGAAGAAACCGGATGGTGGTCGTTCGAATTCGCGAGCAGCGGAAAAAGCGGAAGGGCGGCCGCATTCCGACGCGGGACATAGTGGTCTTCACTCGACAGTTTGCGACCATGGTCAACTCCGGCCTGCCGTTGGTTCAGGCGCTCGACATCCTGGCGCAGCAGACCGAGAACAAGACGCTTTCGGAAGTGACGAAGCAGGTCGTCTATGACGTTGAGAGCGGGCACACGCTGGCGGACGCTTTGGACAAACACAGGAACGCGTTCACTCAGTTGTACGTGAACATGGTGGCTGCGGGTGAGGCGGGTGGTATCCTGGATACCATCATGTTGCGCCTTGCCACCTTCCTGGAGAAGAACGACCTGATCATCCGTAAGGTGAAAGGCGCAATGGTGTACCCGTCCGTCATCTTCTCGGTCGCCATCATCTGTGTGCTCGTGCTGCTCATCTTCGTGATTCCGACCTTCCAACAGATGTTTGCCTCGGTCAATCTGGAGTTACCTCTGCCGACACGAGTTGTGATCGGCATAAGCGACTTCCTACAAGGTTTCTGGTGGGCGCTGGCACTCGGAGCCGTAGCAATTGCTGTGTTCATTCAGCGCTACTATTCTACCGACAATGGGAAGCTCGTGATCGACCGGGCACTGCTGGGATTCCCTGTGGTGGGCGACCTGCTGCGCAAGTCAGCGGTTTCGCGCTTCACTCGTACGCTCGGCACCCTGCTATCTTCCGGCGTGTCGATCCTCGACGGACTGGAGATCACTGCACGGACCGCTGGCAACAGGGTGATACACGATGCAGTAATGGAATCGCGTGGTTCCATCGCAGGCGGTGAGACGATCGCGGGCCCGCTGGAGAGGTCTCAGGTCTTCCCGCCGATGGTGACGTCCATGATTGCGGTCGGCGAGGCGACGGGTGGATTGGACGAGATGTTGTCGAAGATTGCCGACTTTTATGACGACGAGGTCGATGCCTCGGTATCTACGCTGCTGTCACTCATGGAGCCGATCATGATCGTGTTCCTGGGTGTGGTCGTCGGCGGGATGATTGTGGCCATGTACCTCCCGATCTTCGACATGATCAGCGCCGTAGAAGGCTAGGTCGAATCCTCCTAGCAATCGAGCGGGAAAGTGCAGAGGGGCCTCACCGAGTGGGGTCCCTCGTTGCGTCCTGCATGTGTTTCCCGTCCCCGCTATTGCATTTTGCAAACCCCCTCCAAATACTTGTGACGCCATGCGACCGCTACACGCAACCGACCGGACCCGGCTGATGAGAAGAAAGGGGGCCGTACCCAGCACCCATGAGCTGCTGCGCTGGGTGTATCTGTGGCGGGTAACGGTGTCTATAGTGGTGTTTTTTGCCGCCGCGTTCTACTTCCAGGCGGTTCCGCCTTTCACGCTCGTGATGGTCGCGATCGCTGCCATCGCCTCGGTCATGGTGAGTGGCTGGTCTGCATGGTACACCCACATTCGCCAGAAGCACCCCAGCCAGACGTTCCTCTACGGGCAGGCCCTGTTCGATTTGGCGCTGGTGACGGTTGTGGTGCACGTAACGGAAGGTCCCAACAGTCAGTTCCCGGCCCTCTACGTAGTCGTGATCGCAGTCAGCTCCATTCTCATGCCGCTTCGATCCAGCCTATTGGTGACGGCCTTGGCGAGCTTGCTGTATGTGGCAGACAGTGTGTGGCTGCAACCGGTGTCGCTGACCGCCGTGGTATGGTTACAGATAGCGGTCTTCGTAGGTGTGTTCGCGGCAACTGGGTGGATAGCCAGCAGAGTACAGGCGGTTGGAGCGGAGCGAGCCGAGCTACAACAAGAGGTTCACCGACTCAGGCTCGAGGCGAGCGACATATTGGGGAATATCCACAGCGGGATTGTCACGGTCGATGGCCCCGGCAATCTGGTCTATGCAAACCCCGCAGCTAGAAGTCTCTTAGGGATTGGAGTCGACGAAACGAGCCATCTGTCGGCAAAGGACATTCTAGGAAGTCGTTCGGCCGAGTTGTGGGACGTCATTGCGGAAACCCGAGACGTGGGGGCAAAGACGCTGCGGGCGGAAGGGACTGCCGCCGCGGGCCAGCGGGAGTTCCCGATTGGCGTGACGACTACGGCCTTCGAGATCGATGCGGAGGGCCCGCCGACGGTCGCCGCGATCTTCACCGACATCTCAGACCAGGAACGAGTGCAAGAGCTGCGGCTTCGAGCTGAGCGACTCGAGGCCGTTGCAGAGCTGTCGGCGTCGTTAGCCCATGAAATCAAGAACCCACTTGCCTCGATCCGATCGGCGGTTGAGCAGCTCACCGAGTCGATTGGAAACGGTGAGGACGAGCGATCCCTCGCGAGCCTCGTGCTGAAGGAGAGTGACCGGCTGAGCAGGTTGTTGAGCGAATTCCTCGACTTCTCGCGCGTTCAAGTGACCGACTCCAGCACGGTAGACCTGGCTGACGTAACGAGCCACGCGCTGGAAATGGTTCGAAAGCACCCCGCGTGCGGCGACAGCACGGTGCTCGAGTCCATGGGGTCCTCGGTTTCAGTAGAGGGTGACGCGGACTTGCTCCATCGAGTGATCGTGAACCTGGTACTGAATGCCGTGCAGGCGTCGGGCGACGGAGCACGGGTAACCGTGGAGATTAGGCCGGCCCAGCGAGCAGAGGTGCCGCGCGGCTTTGTACCGGGAGCGGTTGTGCTAATCAAGGTGTCGGACGAGGGCCCAGGCATTCCTACAGACCTGCAGGATCGCCTGTTCGAGCCTTTCGTGTCGGGGCGCATCGGTGGGTCGGGCCTGGGATTGGCGATTGTCCAGCGTGCCGTCCAGGCACATCGCGGAGTTGTACTGATCAACTCCACACCAGAAACGGGTTCCACATTCAGCGTGTTTCTTCCGGTAAGAAGACGGTCGGAGGTGGCTTCTTGAGCTCGTACAAACCCAGTGTCCTGATTGTCGACGACGAAGCGGGGATCCTCCAGACCCTGTCGATCCTGCTCAAGAACTCTGGATATAGCGTGGAAACGGCGCAGGGAGGGAAAGCCGGGCTGGCCGCAATGCAGGACTCGGTGCCAGATATGCTGCTGACTGATATCAGGATGCCGCAGGTTTCTGGCATCGATCTGCTTGCTGAAGCGCGGGACCTGGATCCTGAGATCCCCGTGATCCTAATGACCGCCCAAGCGTCGCTGCAGAGCGCCATTCAGGCGGTCAATCAAGGCGCGTTTCATTATATCCAGAAGCCGTTCGCCAACGAGGAATTGGTAGCTATTTGCCGGCGAGCCGCCGAATACCGGGCCTTGAGGTCCGAGAACAAACAGCTGAAACAGGAAATCCGCCGACGAGAGAAATCCACGTCGGTTCAGCCGATCGGCAAGGCGAAAGGGTTCCTCGATGTAACAAAACTGGCCGAACAGGTAGCCCCGACCGAGTCAACCGTCTTGATCCTAGGCCAGAGCGGTACCGGCAAGGAGGTCATTGCCCGCTACATCCACGAACTGTCGGCCCGGAGTGAGGGGCAATTCTTCTCTATCAACTGCGGGGCCCTGCCGGAAAGCCTGCTCGAGTCGGAGCTGTTCGGACATGTGAAGGGTTCCTTTACTGGGGCGGTCCGCGACAAGCAGGGGATGTTCATGGCGGCGCGTGGTGGGACGTTCTTTTTGGATGAGATCGCCGAAACCAAGCCGTCAACACAGGTGAAGCTGCTGCGCGTTCTGCAGGAGAGGGAAGCGCTCCCGGTTGGTGGGACCGAACCGATTCCCGTTGATGTGCGGGTGATAGCCGCGACGAATCGCGATCTGGAGGAAGAAATCAAGCGTGGAGCGTTCCGGCCGGACCTGTACTATCGTCTCAACGTAATCTCTCTCTACCTCCCTCCCCTCAAGGACCGGAGGGAAGACATTCCGTTGCTCGCAGAGGCTTTCCTGCAGAGATTCGCGGATACCCGGAAGCAGCGGCCGCAGCGGCTCACTGCCGACGCTCTGGACGCGGTCTTGGTATACGAGTGGCCTGGCAACGTAAGGGAGCTGGAGAACGCTCTCGAGCACGCGGCCATTCTGAGCGGTGGTGGCGACATTGAGGCGGGAATGCTGCCCAGCCGCGTGGCGGAGCCCAAGTCACGGCCGGTCGTGAGCGAGCGGCCACCGGAGAATCCGACTCTGGAGGTGATCGAGCGCGCCTACATCATGTGGGTATTGCAGGCTCAAGGAGGGAACAAGACTCGAGCTGCCGACGTGTTGGGGATCGATCCATCGACGCTGTACCGCAAGCTCTCGCGCTACGAGGAATCCGGGTAGGAAGAGTCGCGAATGGCAAGGGGCCTTGCAAATATCCTAGTGATTACCAGGGTGGCTGCACCTGTGATAGGACAAGGTGTCAGCGCTAAGTCCTTTTATTGCAGTGAGTTGGTTTCGCTGTTGCGGATTGGCATGTGGGTTGCTTAAACTGGGGCCGGAACCGAGTCCCTCCAGGGTCTCACCAGTCTCACTTTGCGGGAGGATGTTCAGAATGAACCGGAAAGGATTCACACTCATCGAGTTGCTGATCGTGGTCGTCATTATCGGTATTCTGGCTGCGATCGCCATCCCCAAGTTTGCGGGAACCAAGCAGAAGGCGTACGTCGCTGCCATGAAGAGCGACCTCAAGAACTTCGTGTTGGCGGAAGAGTCCTACTACGTGGACAACAACGCCTATGGTACCCGCGCACTCGTAGTCGGGGCCAACCTGTTCTTGGAGACCACGGGCGTGACGCTGGTCACGGCCAACGAGTCGGCGACTGGTTTCCAGGCGACAGCGACGCACGCGGCTGCTGCTGGTACAAACTGCGGCGTGTACGTCGGCACGGGTGGAGCGCCGAATGCTGCCGTCACCAATGAGGGCGAGGTAGCCTGCTGGTAACCTCAACCGGGTAGTGCACTCGCCACCGGTGACCTGAACTGCTGCGCCGAGTCGCGAGTCCCTGCGAGGATCTCAGGGCTCGGCGCAGCCCCCCAGGGGGTGACGGTCCGATGAACAGACGCGGCTTCACACTTATCGAACTTCTAATCGTCGTTGTCATCATTGGAATTTTGGCGACCATAGCCATCCCGAAGTTCGCGGGAACCAAGCAGAAAGCATTCGTGGCCACCATGAAGTCGGACCTCAAGAACCTGGCCACCGCGCAGGAAGCGTACTACTACGACAACGGGATCTACTACAACGGTGCCGTGCCCAACGCCGCGTTCGACTACTCTCCGTCATCTGGGGTCACGGTCACCATCGTGAGCGGAGACATCGCGGGTTGGTCCGGCACGTCGA
>JBDHHP010000073.1:0-20586 GCA_039589275.1 Gemmatimonadota bacterium
GCGACCGCACGGGCAAACGTGCTCGCGTGAGAAAAGTGGCACCGGAGGTTACCTTGCTCCTGACGGGTAGACCGCCGGGGGATCGCCTCTGGCGACCGCGGGGACGGTGGTGGCCGGGAACGGCAAGACCAACCGTGGGTGACATCGTGGAAGCCTTGTTTCACGATCTACGCTTCTGCGTACGGTGCCTGAAGAAGCATCTGGGCCTCGTCGCGCTCGTCCTCTTCACCATCACGCTGGGAACCGGCACGGCCGTGGGGATCTACAGCGTGGTCCACGCCGTTCTCATCCGCCCCCTACCCTTCCACGAGCCAGAGCGTCTCGTACACATCTGGAGCGCCCACCGGGCATTGGCGAAGGCGCCGCTCTCGCCGCCCAACGTGGCCGACATGACGCGCGAGCTGACGCTCTTCGAGGGCGTGGGAGCACGGTTTGCGCAGATGGACGTGACCCTGACCGGAGGAGATCAGCCCGTTCACCTCCGGGGGCAGTTCATCACCTGGGACCTGTTCGATCTCCTAGGGGTGCGCCCAGCGGTAGGCCGGACCTTCGCCCCCGAAGATGCGGCCCCGCCACCCGAGCCCGAGGAGGGAGACACCACATCAGCCGCTCCGACGGCTCTCCTCATCAGCCACGGCCTGTGGCAGCGGAACTTCGGGAGTGACCCCAACGTGGTGGGGCGCACGGTCTATATGAACGGTTGGCCCTGCGAGCTGGTGGGTGTGATGCCGGAACGGTTTCAGATCTTCCGGGAAACCTCTTGGGGTCGGCCGGAGGAGTCGGATGTCTGGAGTCCGATTCGCTGGGACCTGAGCGAAGGAAACCGGTTCTCCCGCAACCTCCGCGTGGTTGGACGACTGAAGCCCGGCGTCAGCGTGGCCCAGGCCCAAGCGGAGCTGGACGCCTTCTACACCCGTCTCCGGGAGCAATACGCACGGTTGGAGGAGATCGGCCTCCGAGTGTCCGTACGAGGAATGCAGGACGACGTGGTCGAGCACGTCCGGCCCTCCCTGGTGATGGTGTTCGGGGGCGTGATGTTCCTGCTTCTGCTCGCCTGCGCTAACGTAGCGAGCCTTCTACTCGTGCGGGCCCGGGGAATGGCGGGCGACATGGCGGTTCACGCAGCCCTGGGGTGCGGACGAGGGCGGCTCGTGAGACAGGTCCTGCTCGAGAGCCTGCTGCTCTCCGTTTCCGGGAGCATTCTGGGGCTCATCCTCGGGTATCTCGGGGTTCGGCTCTTCCTGGGCCTGCAGCCCCCCTCCGCCCTGCGGCTGGAGACGGTTTCGCTCAACCTCCCCGTGCTCGCCTTCGCCCTGGCGCTCGCTGTGGTGGTCGGCTTGGTGTTCGGATTACTTCCGGCACTCAGGGCGGGACGCGTCGACCTGATGGGATCCCTGAAGAGCGAGGTCGCTGGAGCGGGAGGGGGTCGTCGAAGCGGCGCGCTGAAGGCCCTGGTCGTGGCCGAAGTCGCTCTTTCTCTGATCCTGCTTCTGGGCGCGGCGCTCATGACCCGGAGCGTGATGGAGGTCCAGCGGTCGCGACCCGGCTTCGACCGGAGCGGGGTACTGACCGTGGCAGTGAACCTCTATGGAGAGCGCTATTTCCCGCAGGGAGCCAGTATCGAGCTCTTCCAGGAGCTGGAGCGCCGGATTTCGGCCCTGCCGGGGGTCCTATCTGTCGGCACGATCAGTATGCTGCCGCTCTCAGGCCGAAATTACTACAGCGGGTGGGGGTTGGGAACCGAGGACGATCCTCAGTTCACCGGGCAGTCTGCCCACCGCCAAATCGTATCTGGAAACCTGTTCCAGGCCCTGGGCACGCGTTTGCTCGCGGGCCGCTCGTTCACGGACCAGGAGATGTCGGAGGAAGGGTCCAGCATGATGGTGGGCGAGGGCCTCGCACGAATCAGCTGGCCCGGAGAGGACCCGATCGGAAAGGACATCGTGGTGCGCTGGCGCGGCGGGGTGCGCCTCTTCCGGGTGGTAGGTGTGGTCGAGGACGTTCGCTTCAAGGACGTCCGGTCCGACGAGGCCCCTGCGATGTACTTCCCCATGGGATCGCAGCCATCTTGGGCACAGAGCGTCGTGGTGCGCACGTCGTCTGATCCCGGGATGCTGGCCGGCCCGATCCGGGAAATCGTCCGTGATCTGGATCCCGGTCTCGCGCCTCACTCGTTCCGCACCATGGAGGACCTGGTTCAGCGGTCCCTCGCCTCCAGCCGCTTCGTCCTCGCCCTGATGGTTCTCTTCGCCGGGATCGCCGTCGTGTGTTCTCAGCTACATCCTGAAGCAGCGCACGGCCGAGATCGGCATTCGCATGGCCTTCGGCGCCGAAGAATCGCGGATCTTGCGCATGATGATGGGGCAGGGAGCGGTCCTGGCAGCAGGGGGCATCGCGGCCGGTGTCCTGGGCGCTCTGGCAGTGTCCCGCTTCGCCCGCAGTCTCGTCTACGGGGTGACAGCTGCCGATGCCCAGACGTTCACCACCGCGTCCGCAGGGCTGGCGGTAGTGACGCTCGTGGCCTGCTACGTGGCGGCCCGCCGCGCGACCCACGTCGATCCGGTCGAAGCCCTGCGGGCGGAGTAGCGGCTCGGCCGGCGCCCCGCTGGATGCTTGAGAGGCGCAGTCAACGCAGGGCAAACAGGTGAGAGAGCAGCCCTCTCTGCCTCTTCCGTTGCCTTCCCTTGGCCTCAAGCGGGTCAGGCAGTACTCAGACAGCATCTCGGCGGGTGAGACTCACGGAGGGCAACGGAGAAGGCCGTCGTCTCGAGGCACATTCGATGCACATCGGCCCGGGAGCCGCATCGTGACGGGGCTACCGATACGGTAAGAGGATCGTTAGTCCTCGGTACACCCCTGGGCGGCTGGCTGCGGCGCCCGACTCATTGCGGAATCGTCCAGACCAGCGTCTCCCACGACGCGAGATGCGCCTCAACTTCACTCCTGGTCAGCCATGCCTCGCGCAGTTCCTTCCGGGCGAAAAGCTCGAGCTGGTCGTACACGTGCGGAGAATGAGGCTGTGTCGCGTTCCCGTAGCTGAGCAGAACGCGGGCGCGCACTGGATCCGCGAACTCCACAGCAGCCACGTAGGTATCACCACCCACAGCGACGAAGCGCCCGTCTTCGGCAGGTTCGTAAAAGGCCGCACGAAAGATGCCCCACGGATTGCCTCCGCCGTGGCCCGGTAGGTCGATCCCGTTCCCCCGCAAACGGTGTACGTCCCCCCACACCACGTCAAGCGCAGCGTAGTCACCCTCGACCTTGCGGGCCGCCGCTTCCAAGGCCCGTACCGCCCCCACCGGGTCTGCAAGGCCAGCCGGTGTTGTGAATGGCTCATCCACGCTCCAGGGAATCGAGAAGAAAGGTGACTCCCGTCCCGAGAAACCTGTTGGCAGCATGTCGGGGACCTGGCGTACCCACTGAGTGAAGAGAACCGCGCCGCGGGAGTCGGCGTCGGTCGATCGGTCCCACGCTTCAAGCACGTCGGAGGCCTGACGAGCAAGTGGACCTCCATGCTCACGCGCCGCAGAGACGAGGTCGTCCAAAATCACATCGGCGAGTGCTACCCGCGTGGAGTGCTTGTACTCGACCAGCTCCTCGAAGGTGATGTTTGCGTCGTCTGCCAGCATGCGTGCGGAGCGCAGGGTCCGAGGCCAGAACAGGGGTGGCGACGACATGTAAGGGGGGAAATCACCCTGGTCTAGCGCCAAAGGAAAGGTCGTGGTCCAAGGCGGGTCGTTCGTGTTCTGCAGCCACCCGCTTGGCGGGTCCAAAACCCGTGGTAACTCTCCGTACGAATGGATCTCCGTCCAGAGGGTTCCTGATGTGTCTCCAGGCTTCACCGCGAAGAACCAGTCTGCGAAGTCACCTTCGGAGCGGACGGGTACCAGGCCGCCGAAGTGGTGCATGATATGCCCGTCCCTGTCTGCGTACATAACCGTGAACATGGGGACCTGCTGTTGGCCGAGCGCCGTCTCGAATTCTGAGAGATTCAGGGCTTTCCCCATGTTCCACCATTGCTCGAGAAGTCGTGGGGCGTCGAATCCCACCGCTCGCATCGCAATGGCTACATCATCCCGCTCCGCTATCACCGGACCGTGCACTGAGAACCGAGTGCGGTGGATCTCCTCGCGAACATTGCCGTCGTTTGCCAGGATCCTGATCGTGTCTGCCCGCTCTTCAAAGGCACGCACCTCGCCGTCGAATCGGTAGTCGTCATCCTCGAGTGTGAGCTCGTAGTAGGTGACCGGAGCCGTCATGTTCATGGTGTGCGTCCAACCGAGATGGTCGTTGAAGGCAATTGCAGGAACCGGCAAGCCTATCAAGCTCGCGCCGTATATGTCGATGTCCGGACCGGCAAGATGCGCCTCATAGAAGAGCGAATTGCCGCTCCAGGAAAGATGGGGGTTTGCCAGCAACATTGCATGGCCGGCCTCCGTACGCGGCGGCCCGATCGCCCACGCGTTGGATCCTGTTGCTAGGTGCCGTTCCGCACTCATGCGGTTCCATGAAGCGGCAAAGAAGCTGATGTGGACGCTGCGCTGAGTGTGAGCCAGTACATCGGCCGCATCCACTGGCAAAACTGCCTTCACAGAGTCGGCAATGAGGTCGCTGTGCTCCTGCACGTATGCGTTGATCCCGGCCGCAAAGGCATCCAGATAGCCTCGAAACTCTGGTGACTGTGCCTGATACCATTGCTGCGCCCGCTGAGGCACGCCCATAGTGTGGAGCCAGCGGTCGGAATCGACGTGCGTCTCTCCCCAATATTCGGACGCGCGTCCTCGAGATTCGCCATACAGGCGAAGTAAGAGGTTGCCGTGACTCTCCATCTGCGCCCAGCCGAAGGCGTAGAGCAGGGTGGGCACGTCGTCCGCGAAGATATGGGGAACGCCCCACTCGTCCCAGATGATCTCGGCCTGCCGCGGTTGCTCAGGAGCACACCCGTAGGTCACGACGGTGAGGGCACCGACGACGAGTGGTAGTAATCCTCGGCACACAGTCTCCTCCGTTATCGCAGTCGAGCGAACTGGCTGCCTATGTCGCCAATGGAGAAGATACTCGGGGGCGCCCCTTGGTGGTCTCAGCTATGCCTGGTCGCCGTACTAGGCATAGCCTTACCCGCTGATAAGCCTCCCGTGTGCCTCGAATGTGCGCGGACTGGGGTACCACGATGTCACTCAGTGACACGACCCGAAAGGATGAAGCCGCGTCAGGACGTCATTTGACGTCATCTGGTGTATGTGGGTGTCACTTTCTGGGACAGTATTGCCGGCCTGAAAATCCTCGTGTCGGTGAGACAGGTACTCCCGCTCTTTCTAGCCATGGGTCCTTCCTTGGGTTGCTCGATACCTGTGAAGCCTGGGTCTCACTACCTCGTGGCCCGCAAATGGGCGTTGGCTGCGCCTCCGATGCTTCTCGGATGGTGTCAGACCTCTAGGAGGCTTGCCAGGTGCGCGACAGCCTCTGCGGCCACATTCGCGTCCGCGACCGATCGGCTCTGCTCGGCAAACCACAGCGCAGAGGCGGCGAGATCAAGCGCGTCTTCAATGTCCGCTTCGTGCAGAATCCGGTCGTCATCCGGCTCGCTGATCGGTTCTTGCTCTTCGAGCCACTTGCGGGCGAACCCAATGGCGGCCCAACCGTCCCGAAGCGCGGAATCGAAGCACGAGAAGTCCTCGTCGATCGCGGCTAACGCCTTGGCGGCATCGCGTGCGATGTGAAAGGCCCGCAACCCACTCTCTCGATCCCCAACCTCCATTGCGATTCCACTGGGCTCCATTGTGAATTTCCTATCCCAGGTGATATAGTGATATCTCTATGTCTACTTTGAAAAAATGGTATCGAGTTTTCCCGCACAATTATCTCCCGTTCCCTTTCTGGGTTAGCGCGACCCGGTTTATGGAAGCGATTTCGTTGTCTCTGCAGGAGTGGACTCTTCTTAGGCGAACGGGATCGTTCGCGAGGGCCACGATTCGGCTGGAAGCATCAGACAGTCTCGCGACTACGTCTCCTTGGTCTTCCTTTGGTTTTCCTTGGTCTCAAGGAAGTCCGGGAGTATTCAGATGGCCATGTCGCGGTGAGAGACTCACGGAGGGCAAAGGAGAAGCTCATGGCTGAGGGGCACATCGGGGGCACAGTAGTGCGAGAGGCCCCGTCCGACGGGCGCTCCCAGAGGTACAACGGATTCTCAATCCGTGGAACCGTCTTCTCATCGAGGTCGGCCGTCGGAGAAGCTGGCGCGGAGACGGGAGTGGGTGGCGTCTGCTGCATACGCGCCGTATTATGAACAACAGAAGGTCCAGTTCTTCTGTGGTCACACCCCGTTATCGTAGCCACACATCGCTGTTGCTTGGCTTCGTCCATGATGGTGTGACTCTGTTGTGTCCATTGGGATCACTTGCTTGAGAGGGGGGCACCATGAGTAAGGAAGCTGTCATCCAGATGCTAAGTCACGTCGATGCGGAACCCGGCTTGCGGGATGAACTCAGCGCGGCCATGGAGGCGCCTGAGGGCAAGGCCGATGCTGTCATGGGAGTGGCGGGAAAACACGGCTATGAGTTTACGCCGGAGGAGTTCAGGGAGGTCGTGTCGGAGGCAGCCGCAGACTCTGAAGGGAAGACCGAACTCAGCGACGAAGAACTGAAACACGTGGCAGGCGGAATAATCGACACGAATACACTCAAGTCCTTCTCATCTCCCACTCTTAGTCTGGCCTACAAAGTCAACGATGCTCTCATGCCCGGGGGAACGATCAGCATGGAGGGTCCTGGTAGACCCTGAGTCGGGCCCATTGGGCCGTTCGCTGACAGCGCGGCGGCTACCTTGACGCACCGGTCCAGGGGAGCCACAAAATGTTGGCTCACCTGGCCGCCGGCCTACTCCTCGGCCAGGCTCTCCGCCGCTTCTATGAGGGCCAAGTCAGCTTGACGAGGGATCTGTAATAACGGCGACAAACGGCGGGCGTCGGGTCCAGGGAAGATGCGCTCAAAGCCCCCGCGGCGCTCACCTTCAAGCAAGAAGTGCTCGGGGCCCCGGTCAGCAGTGACGCGCGTTTGCTTCGACCCGACAAGGCAAAGGATGCGAAGCATATCAGCGATGACCGGCTCTCTGGACCGCCTTTGAGCTTCTCGATCGGGTGTCCCTGCCGGTGCATCTAGACCGAGCGCCGGGGTCATGTTGCATTCGAGCAGCCAAGGCTTGAGCGTATCGTCGACGAGCACGTCAGCACCGAGCAGCTCGAAACAGCAGTCGAGCCGTTTCGTCCGGTTCAAACTCGCTCCGAGGAGGGGCTCGCGATGCGCAATTGCCGTCAAGATCAACATCTGACGGATCCGACCCCAGAGCGCGAAGTCGTCAACGGCGGCCGCGCGCAGTCGTTGCCTGTACGTGTTGAAGTCCTCGGTCCATACGGGTGTATCGGCATCGCGTTTCTGCAGGTATCCATTGACGAAGTGGACCACAAAGTCGGAAAGAGAGTCCCTAGACTCTGAGTAAGGGCGGGATGTGAACCTCACACCACCCACTGAGTGCATATAGACCACAAGCGGCTCAAGGGAAGTGATTAACAGGTAGATGCGCAATACGTGCTTGTACGGGTAACCAGGAAGCAGCAGCGGCTTTGATATGTACTGCTGGACCAACCAGTCTTCACCGCGCTTGATACGCGATGTATCTGTTATCAACTCGATGCCATGCCCTCCCCAATCTCCTTTGGGCTTCTGGATCCAAAGCCTTTCGGGTTCCGTCGACGCCGCCTTGACGAAAGCATCATAGTCGTGTGGCATTGAGTAGACACTGGGGAAGAAGTCGAACAGCCGCCTTACTCCATAGCGCGTCGCTCGTTTTGCGGCCGCCGACAGGTAGTAGAAGAGCGAGTCCTTCGAGACGATGGCTGCAATACCGGGGAAATGGTTGACCAACTGTCCGTCACTCAGTGCATGGAACACCGAAGCCTCGTGCATCTGATCGGACCAAAAGAAGTCCCAGTCATCGCCGCAGGTCTGGCTCCAGCCCCTCATGTCCAGGCACGCGCGCATGAACTCTGTCTGAGCGGGATATCCGTGATCATCGACCCTGTAATGGCGCGAGTCGGGGAAACCGTGGGCCTGCAGGTCGTTTTCCGCCAGCGTTCCGTCAGATGTCATCTTGCTCCCAATGTCTCGTGCGGCATGGTAGGTCGAGTCTCTCCCGTTCCGTACACACCTTGCTCTTGGACCCATCTTCCTGCTGCCAGCTCGCATGGTTGGAGGCTGCCGGTGACCTCTTGGTGATGATGCGATGCGTATGATGCGCCTCCCTAGAAGGTACAGCGACATCTACGTTGTTATATCACCCCCAAGGTGCTGCTCGACAGCTCTTGCCCGCATCTTCTGGGAACAGCCCTCGATTCGTTACTACAGTCACGAGCCTTTTGAAACCACATACTACTTGGGACGTGAATTCGCGTACGCGATTGACAAGCTCGAGAATCCGCTCGACCTCTGCCAAGTGTATAAGGAGCATAGCGACGCTTCTGGACTCGTTATCAAAGAGATGCCGTACCAGGTTGGCGATCATGCCGAGTACCTCCTTGCTATCGCTACCAAACCGGTCGTCTTTCTCATTCGTGATCCACGGTTGAGCGTGTATTCTAGAATGGTCAAGAAACGTGAAGCCACCCAGAGTACCGCGTTCTCTCTGGTGGAATCGGGATGGGAGTTGCTCACCTCCCAGGTGGAATTGTGTGCTCAACGAAGTGTTCCGTTTGTAATCATCGACGCCAGTGACTTTAGAAACCACCCGCTCGCGTTGTTTCCGGAGTTCTTCGAAGTGCTCGGCCTGCCGTTTTCACAAAGCATGCTCTCGTGGCGGGCAGCCAGCAACATCTCGCTCGACAACCTAGACGGCCAGCACAATCACCTGTATGCGAGGGTCCTCACGAGCATCGGCGTTGAACCGGCCACCGAGACCGTTCCTGCGCTAGACGTGTTCCCGTCCCAGAACGGATTCAGGGACCATATGTCTTGGTGTCTCAGGACCTATGAGGAGCTGCGCGCTTCTGCTGCCAGGATCCGACCGCAGCGATGAAGCTCGATGCAGGTCGGTGCGAAACATGATGAGGGACCAGCTTGAACCAATGTGCCCCTCATGTGCCCCGGACCCATGTACACCTGTGTCACTCAGTGATACTCAAGGGGCAGGGAAGATGGCGTGAGAGCCGCGGTCTTCCGCCGGGAAGGCGCTCTGGTGTCAGCTGGTTCCACCCTATTGATGAGCTTCTAATCCGTAGGTCGTGGGTTCGAGACCCACCCCAGTCATAGGAGCGAGCCCCGTCAGGACGGGGCTTCCTCATTCAAGCGATCCTCCCCTACTCTCCACTGGCCACCGACCGTGCCCCTGGCATGCCGCTCATGGGCACTGTGCTCGTCTCCTTCGCAGCTTCGTCAGAGTGCAGGTCTTCGCGGTAGGGAACCGTTCCCATGGATCCGTTTCCAAACATCGCATGATAGCGTCCGCGAAATCCATCTTAATCGTGGGCTTGATTCGCGGATGGGCACCGGTGCCTGCTTGACGTGCTTCTCGAGAATGTCGTTGGCCTTCCGCCCGCTGCGCCCCGACACCGGTCCCACGCAGAGGCGAATCCTCGAGTCGAGTCACCCGGCGCGAAAGAACCTGTTCGTGGCACCCAACACCGCCAGGGCCGCTGCCTGGCCTTCGTCATCGACGACCCGTGACAGCCCGAAGAGGCTCCGCCGCTCGCCACCTACAGTCGTGAGGATTGACGTCGCCACCGCGGGATGTCCGTCGATATCGAACGAAACCACATCCTTCAACCTCATCTGATCGGCGTCAAGACCGTACGCCTGGCGGAGCGCGTCTACCGTCGCTTCGGCCGCGGGCCACGGAACCCCACCGTCTTCGCTCGCTCGCTCCGCCATTCCCTCAAAGGGCGTGTCACCATCGACCAGCGCCACCCTGGCTTCGATTCGGTCACCTTGGTCTCGGACGCTGCATTCAATGAATCGGATCCGGCGTTTCGGTCGATCGAGCATGGTAGCAATCCATCCTTTGAGTGGTTCGGAGTACTGAGTTGACAATCCCTCCGACTGGAGATCTATAACGCTCGGCGGAATATCACGCCACCGCTGGCGCTCGGTGCCGGGGAACCGCTCTCCGTGTTGCTCGTTCTTGCCGAGGATCGGCGACTGATGGCCTTGATGTGACCCTGGACGGTACCCTTGGGCGGCACGTCTGGGCCGCCGCTGCGTTTAGCCGATCGCCCAACCAATCAGTACCCCGATGATGAGCGCGAGGCTGGCGATGAGGCCGACCATGGTACCGTCCATGCCCGAGGATGCCTCACGCTGCGCGGTCTGCCCCTGCGTGCTGAAGAATGTCACCGACTCGAGCGCGACGCCCAGGTCCTTCGCGGTAGGGAACCGGTCCCACGGGTCCTTTTCCAAACAACGCATGATCGCATCCGCGAAATCCTTCGGAATCGTGGGGTTGATGTCGCGGATCGGCACCGGCGCCTCCTCGACGTGTTTCTTGAGAACGTCCTCGGCCTCCCGCCCGCTGAACGGGGGCCGCCCCATGAGCATGCGATATCCAAGGGCACCCAGCGAGTAGATGTCCGACCGGTGGTCAATGTCCGGCAACCCCTGCGCCTGCTCTGGCGACATGTACGCGGGCGTACCCACGATCGGTCCACCCGACGAATCCGGAACGGTCTCCGTGACAGCCATGGCGATCCCGAAATCCACCAGCAGCGCTTTTTGGAGGTCTCCCTCCAGGAACACGTTGTCCGGTTTGATGTCCAGGTGGACCATCTTCTCCCGGTGGGCTGCCGAGAGGGCGTCGGTCAGCTCACTGAGGATGCGCCTGCTCTCGTAGGGCGGCAGTCGCGCCTTGTCCAGCCGCGCCTCGAGGGTTGTCCCCTGCACGAACGGCATGATGTAGTAGATCAAGCCTCCCCGCTCACGGATGTCGTATATGGGTACGATCCCGGGGTGACGGAGCTTCGCCAGGGCGATGCCTTCGTTCCGAAAACTCTCCAGGAACAGCTCCGTCCCGACCATTTCGGGGCGAATGACCTTGATGGCCACGGTCCGGTCGAGTCGCCGGTCCAGTGCCTTGTATACGCGGGCGAAACCTCCCTTGCCGATAAACTGGAGGATCTGGAATTCGTCGCCGAGCACGTGTCGAAGCCGGGTCTTGAAGGGGGCCCCCGGAGGCGGTGCGGATACCTCCGACAACGCGGTGGGGTCGGTCACCTCGCGATGGATGTCGAGCCGACCGGAGTCCTCGGACCAGTCACCGACGCGCACGGTGGCGTCCTGATCAAGGTTGAGGGGCGTCGGTTTGCCACACCTGGAACAGAACAGGTCGTCGGGGCCCAGACGCCGTTCGCAAACGCCACAGAGCGGGGATGTGTCGGTCACGCCACGAAACCTCGGGGCAGTCGGGCCTGCGCCCCGGTTGGTGTTACCATCAAGTGCAGGAACCTAAACATCGGATCTCGGCCACGGCGTGGCGGGGAGCGTCGGTCCTGCAGACACCCCATCCCCTCATTCCTGCTCCGCCCTAACCTCCAGCTTGTTTTTTTCATCGGTAATTGCCGCCCACATCAACTCTGCGATCCAGTTGAACCGCTGATGCTCGTCTTCTAGCTCTTGTGGCGACAATCTGTCCACTCGACTCGAAAGGTCCCGTATGTGCTCGAGCAACCCATCGACGAGTCTCCGCAGCGTCGGATTCCCTTGACGTCGCTCTTTCTGGAGCGGTGTGGTCCCCGCATCCTTTGACTCTGGGCCTGGTCCCATTTCCGTCCTCTAACGTTGTCAAAGGTTCACGGCTACTACGCAGAGTCAATTGAGGGAATCCGCCGACGCCGCTGCTCCTTTGATGATTCATCGCGACCTGTTGAGGGTCTGTCGATGGTCCAAGCTCATCTTTCGGTGACGTGCTGTCAACGCCGGTTGGAATTTGCTCATTGGTGGCGGGTGAAGAATGCACACGGAGGACGGCCGTGCGCTGGCACGCTCGGGTGGCGGCCAGTCGTGCGGGCCGCGATACTTTAGCGTACTCGACTTCACTCTCCCGACACTCGATTCCTGAGAGGCCATCCATGCGCACCATGCTGTCCCTCGCCGCACTCCTCGTTGCGGTTGCCGTAGTATCCGCTAATCGGACCGCCGGGCCTTCTGACTTCCCGCGCACGACGATCGACGTGGGTGTGCACGTGAGCGACCTCGAGGCGTCGGCCGACTTCTATGCGGACGTGATCGGCTTCACGGAGGTGGAAGGCTTCGACGTGTCCGCCGACTTCGCCACAGCCGCCGGGCTGACCGACGGGCAGCCCCTCGTGGTGCGCGTGTTCGTTCTCGGCACGGGCGAGTCGGCGACGAAGGTCAAGCTGATGGAGGTGCCGGACGTCGAGACCAATGAGAGCGAGAACGCCTACGTCCACTCGCAGCTCGGCTTCCGCTACCTCACGATCTTCGTCGAGGACATAAACGCCGCGCTGAACCGGCTGAGAGCCGGGGGCAGCGAGCCGGTGGCCGACGGACCGGTCCTGATCGGAGAGGATCCCTCGGGTAACTACCTGATTGTCGTGCGCGATCCCGACGGGAATCTGATCGAGCTGATCGGACCGAAGAAGTAGCAGCCCTTGGGATGATTGGAGACGACATGCGTCGCGTGAGGATCTTGATCTTGCTGCCACTGCTTGCCGCGTGTGTCGCTGACCGCTCTAGCGACCAAGCCTCAGCCTCCGTTGAGGCACCCCCACAGACGATCGGAACAATCGAGCGACTGGACCCGGCTATCGACTCTCTGGTCCCTTCGGACGCGGTCATCGAAGTCCTCGCCGAGGGATTTGATTGGGCGGAGGGCCCGGTGTGGATCGAGGATGGCGAATACCTCTTGTTCTCGGACATTCCGCCAAACAGGATCTATCGATGGAAGGAAGGCGCGGGCCATCAGGTGTGGCTGGAGCCGTCCGGCTACACCGGCGACGCCCTGCGGGGTGGAGAGCCGGGCTCGAACGGCCTTCTGCTCGATAGCGAGGGCCGGCTCGTCCTGTGCCAGCACGGCGACCGCCGGATCGCTCGTCTGGACGCTCCTTTGACCGCTCCCGAGCCCATCTTCACGACTCTCGCCGATCGCTACGAAGGCAAGCGATTCAGCAGTCCGAACGACGCTGTCTTCGACAGCCGCGGAGCGCTCTTCTTCACTGATCCACCGTACGGGCTACCCGAGGGCCCCGGTGACCCGACCAAGGAAACACCGTTCAATGGCGTCTACCGTCTCGGAGTCGACGGTGAGGTGACTCTCTTGACGGACGAGCTGTCGCGCCCGAACGGCATTGCGCTGTCGCCCGACGAGAAGACGCTCTACGTGGCGAACTCCGATCCGGAGCGCGCCATCTGGATGGCTTACGATCTGCTACCTTCCGGCAGGATCAATAACGGACGCGTCTTCTTCGACGCTACCGAGCAGGTGGCCGACGGTCCCGGTCTCCCCGATGGTCTCAAGGTGGACGAGGCCGGCAACGTGTTTGCCAGCGGGCCCGGTGGTGTTCTCGTGTTCTCCCCCGAAGGTCGTCATCTGGGCACCGTCCGGACTACGCAGGCGACCGCCAACTGTGCCTTCGACCAAGATGGCACCACACTCTACATGACCGCCGACAGCTACCTGCTTCGCATTCGGCTCCAATAGTGTGATTGTTGTTTTGACGGGTTTCTCCGCGGCTGGGAGGCCTTAGAGTGTCGCCTGGCCTCTAAAGCAAGCAGGACGGCAAGTGACGACGCTGCTCGAGGCCACAGCTGCTCATAGGAAGAAGGACAGCAGCAGGACGACCCCGAAGCCGGTGAGACCTACTAGGGTCTCCATAACGGTCCACACCCGGAGGGTCTGCTTCTCGGACATGCCGAGATAGCGGCTGACTAGCCAGAAGCCTGAGTCGTTGACATGGGAAAGTACGGTGGCTCCCGAGGCGATAGCGATGACGATTGTCGCGACAAGAGGCGCCGACAGTGCCGAGGCCTCGATGATCGGCGCCATCAGTCCGGCGGCCGTCACCATGGAAACCGTCGCCGACCCCTGTGCAATTCTGACGACCGCGGCGATCAGAAAGGCCAGAGCAACGAGCGGGAGCCGCGACGTGGCCATCCAGTCGGCCACCGCGGTGCCGACGCCGGTGGCGACGAGGACCTGCCCGAACACCCCGCCGGCGCCTGTGACAAGGATGATGAGACCCACCGGCTCCAGAGATTTCGTTGCCATCCTTCGGACTTCGTCACTCGAAAACCCGAGGCGGGTGCCGAGGGTGTAGAACGACAGAAGAGTAGCCGCGATAAGTGCGGTGAACGGATGCCCGATAAAGGCCAGGACGTCGCGCATCCGATGTTCGTCGGGCAGTGCGACCGACGAGACCGTTCCGAGAAGGATAAGGACCAGCGGTAAGGCAATCAGTCCCGCCGCTAGGCCGAAGCCGGGCACGTTGGCCGTGGTCTGAGGGTTCGTGGGCTCAGGCGGCAGATGCATGAAGTCGGGCACTTCGAGATGGACGCGGCTGGAGATATGGCGGCCGAACCAGATCCCGCCGACAATCGTGGCGGGAATGCCGGCGACCACACCGAGAGCGATGACCCAGCCCAGATCGGCTCCGAGGAGGCCCGCGACGGCGACCGGTCCCGGTGTCGGCGGAATGAACGAATGAGCGACTGCGATACCGGCAAGAAGCGGAACCGCGTAGTAGAGCAGCGAGCGACCGCTGCGTCGGGCCAGGCTGTAGACCAGCGGGATGAAGAGGATCAGGGCGACATCAAAGAACACGGGCACCGCAACGATGAGACCGGTTAATCCGAGCGCCCAGGGCGAGAAGCGGTCGCCGAACACCCGAAGAAGCGTGTTCGCGATGGAGCGAGCACCTCCGGACTGCTGCAGCATCTCGCCGAACATTGCTCCGACGCCGATGACCACAGCGATGTAGCCAAGGGTGCCACCCATCTGTGTCTGGATCAGATCCGCGATCTCGGCCAGCGGGATTCCGCCCAGGACGGCAACAACGAGGCTGGTCACCAGTAGCGCAATGAAGGCGTGGAGGCGGACGACAACCACCAGAACGAGGAGCAAGGCAATGCCGAAGACCACCAGGCCGACAAGAGCGCCTGTCGACATCAGCCGCCACCGTCCGTTCGCCGTATGGCTGTCATAACTAGCGCCGGGGTGTCCAGGCCGATCGTCGAGAGCGAAGCATCCTGTCCTTGCTCGTCAAAGCATGTAGGATGGGTCGAGGATGGTACAGGCTAACCTCAAACGAACGCCGATTGTGCTAACAGTCCGCCTCGCGGTGCCTTGGCGCAAGTCAAGGACTCCCAGCGAACGACGGCGTTCCGTGAGCGAACTCTGAATCCGCAGGGTCGCTACTATCTGTGGCCTTCCGGCTTCTCCTGCAAAATACGATACACTCTGCATTGTTCCGGTTATGTCTCTAACATGTCCGGTAGCGAGATTGCGCCCGCGGTGGGCAATACGTGTGAGGTATTGCCAACGGTCAATGATCGTGAAGTGGTGCCGGCGTGGCGGAATTGGTAGACGCGAGCGCCTCACACGTGCTTGGGCTAGATGCCCGTGTGGGTCCGAATCCCACCGCCGGTACCCACCGCACTACTTGGCGGTCGAACGCGTTTGCGGCCGTACGGCCGCCGAGCGTAGATTGAAAGTGCGTGTGAGGCGTCTACCGTAGCAGTACGCTACGCCAGCAGAGCCGCGCGAAGGTCGCGCGGCTCTTCGCTTTCCCGCAGCCTGCAGTGTGGCCGTCTTTGTCCTTGCGAGACCGTCTGCGACCGTCAGGCGGGGTGGCGTGCAGTGCGTCAGCCGCGCGGCCGTCCGGCCCGCGAAGGCTTGATAGGAAGATCCGGAGGCGGTTCTGCCCCGGTCATCATCTCGAATACCACGCTCCGAAGCTCCACCAGGACCGAATCTGTAGGGCTGATACCGGCGAGGCTCTGTCCCTCGTGGGGATCCCGACCGAGGTCGTAGATCTCGTCCGTGCCGTCCCCATTGTGGATGTAGTGCCATGGTACCTCGACAATGGAATGCATCTCCAGACCACTCCCCAGAGGCGTGCCCGGCTGAGGGTACGGGGTTCGCGTCAGATAGGACACTGCCGGCGATGGTGTGACGCGGCTTGCGGCGGTCCACGTGCCAACGAGAGAGGTCCCCGGAAGCCTGTGCCTTGCCGCAATCAGTTCCAGGATCGTTGCTGGCAGGTCGCGCAGGGATACCGTTTGGGAGACGCGCTCGCCCGCGGGAATCCGGCCGGGCCATGCGATGAGCAACGGAACGTGGAGGGTCGTCATGAAGAGGCTGTTGTTGTGGCCAAAGAGCCCGTGCTCGCCGAGCTGCTCCCCGTGGTCCGAGGCTATTATCACCAGGGTGTTGTCCAGCTCGCCGCGATCTTCCAACTCCTCGAGCAGCACGCCCAACGCATGGTCTACCCGCTCGACGGCGTCCTCGTAGGCTGATGCGTGAGTGAGGGCATCCCATAGGTCCATTCGCGACTTCTCGTCTAGCCACGAGTTGCCGCCCACGGTGATGCCACCTCGATGGCTGTAGCGGTTCCACCTCTTTCCCTGAAGCACGGAGTCGGCCGGAAAGTGCGGTTCATGGGCGTCGTAATAGTTCACGAAGGCGAACCAAGGTCGGTCGTCCTGTTTCATGGCCTCGAGCCAATCCAGCAGGTTTTCGTTCACCTCATGCGCTGGCTTCCTGTTCAGGAGTTCGTGATGCCCTACCATGCGCCGGAACCGTGTGTTGTAAGCCAGGGCGCGGCCCACTGAGGAACTGAGGATGATCTGGCCCAGGCTTATCGGATAGTCCTGGTACCTGGCGAAGCCTCGAGCTAAGCCCGACTCCCGCGATGCATAGAGAACGTTTCCGACGAATCCGGCTGTGGCGTAGCCCTCACTGGCGAGAGTCTCGGCCAGAGTCGGATGGCGATCATCCAGGGGCATCAGCCAATCGGCACTCAGCTCGTGGGGCCAACGGCCGGTGAACATGCTGGCGTGGGAGGGATTGGTCCAGGGGGCCGGTGCCACCGCCCAGTCGAAGGTCACCCCACTGCGTGCGAACTCCTCCAGATTCGGGCTCGTTTGACGGGTGCGTCCGTGGAGGCTCAGACTCTGCGCGCGCACCGTGTCCAGGATCAGTAGGAGGATGTTGGGAGCACCCGCAGCCGCTACCGGTAGACCCTGAAGCTGATCGAGCTCGGAAGCCCGCTCTCGGAGTAGGGACCAGGTCGCCAGCCCTCCGATGGAGATCAAAGCCAGCGGTGTCGCCGCTGGAACCGCGAGCAGAAGGATCCGGCCCAACCTGCCGCGGGCCATCCGCGCGAACTGTATCCCGATTCCCAGGGCAAGAGCGAGGGCAGCAGCGTCGTGAACCGCCTCCACGAGCAGAAGGAGTGCAAGTGCACCGAGGCCGATGAAAGAGCCGAGGACGACGCCCTGCGAGCGCAGGCGGTGCCATAGAGTGCCTCCACCAACCAGCACCAGCCCCAGCAGCCCGAACAACAACATGTCGGCCACAGGCGTCATCCAGACGAGGTGCGGACTCATGCGGAGCGGGATGCCCACTATTCGCTGCGCCACGGCCAAGGGGGCCGCTTCTAGCAGGCCTACGAAACATCCGAAAAACAGCCCCAGGAGAATCACCCAACGCGCCGGCAGAGGTCCATTTGGTGGCGCACTGAGAAGCCGTCGACCAATACCCCGGAACTGGTCCCAACCGAGGTGCCGCAAGGCTACCCTGCTCCTTCCTGTCTGTCCACGGGGTCGTCCCTGTTCAAGGCCATCGAGTGCTCCGGCTCGAAGCGCCGTAGCAAGCAGCAATCTAATGTCTCCTTCACCGCAGGCTGGTGAAGGGCGGTGCGGGATCAAGGCACCAGATCTGTCGGTATCAATCCTTCCTGAACTCCCCACTCCTGCCACAGTTTCATCTCCAACTCGATCATCTGGCGGATCTCTGCGTTCGTCAGCAGCCTCAGGCCGACCGCAGCGCCGATCTGAGCTGTCTGCACCAATCCTCGGTGCCCCTCGGCGCTAATCGTGATTGCTGCGTTCTCATGCGAGTGGCCCGACGCCTCGGGCACGCCAGCCACAGCCGGCCGAACGTAGAGTCCTGGGACTCTAACCGAGCCAAGTCCGGCCTCGTCCCAACCCACCGGGTCACCGAGCGAATCGGAGATTGCTTCTGCATCGCCGTACTCGTTGATGTAGTTCCACGATAGCGCCTGCATCCACGCGCTCTCTGTGCCGTTGTAGTAGGAGCCATAGTGCCGGATCTTGACGTCCGTGAAGGTCGCCATCGCCGCCGCCATGGCGATGGTATCGACTTGGGCCGCTACTCTGTCCAGTTCTTCCCGGCCTGCAAAATCGGAGTTGCGGATCCAATGATCGACCTGCACGTACTCGTTGATCACGTTGGGCGAGTCACCGACTTTCGTCATCGTACCCATGAAGCGGAAGCTGGGTCTGTTATGCTCCCGAAACATGTCGACGGCGTTGAAGAACAGGCGGGCCGCGTCGAGCGCATCCCGTCCGTGCCACGGCGAAGCTCCGTGTGCCGGTTTTCCAGTGAACTCGTATGAAGCGGCCTCTATCAGCAAGCAGCAGTTGCCGAGCCCCCCTTTGATCCGCCGGGCGCTACGACCCGTCCCGTGGCTCCGAATCACAAAGTCCACGTCGTCGAACAGGCCAGCTTGCACCATGGCTGACTTGGTTGGGGGCGGTATTTCTTCGGCCGGAGTGTGAATGGCCCATACGCTGCCTGGCAGTTCGTTCTCTTCCAACACTCTGCTCAGCGCAATGGCGGCTGTGACCATTGAAGCACCCTGCTGGTTATGCTGACACCCGTGGAATGCACCGGCTTCGGCCCGCAGGGCGTCGACCTCGAATACAAAAGCAACGACGGGATACTCCGTGTTCCCCTTGTACTTCGCTACGAATGCCGTGGGCATGCCTTTGGCCTCGTAGCGGTCAGCAATTTCGAAGTCGAAATCGGCGTCTAGTCCTTCGACTCCAAAGGCCACTTCAAATCCGTGCTGCTCCAGTTCCGAGGCCAGCATCGCGGATGCTGCCACCTCTTTGTGTCCCGTTTCCGGATTGTGGTACATCCAGTCGTTCATCTCGAACATGCGGGTGGTCAGAGCGTCGATGTGCGACTCCAGCTCGTGCTTAGCAGCCGTCGCGTCGTCCGTCTCCGGTGGCAGGTCTGACAACGCAATGACCTCCGCGGGTTTGTCTACCTGCTGTCCGAACAGGGTGGACACGGAAACGCAAAGAGCTATTAGCACGAGAAACGGCGCGACTCGCATTGCTCGGTTCATTAGGGCTCCTTATTGGATCTGCGGTTATCAGTCCACGCCTGTGTAGTCTGTGGCCCCATCTGCGCAATCTGTGGTTCTCGTCTGCGCAATCTGTGGCCCCATCTGCGTCATTCGCGGCGGCTATTCGGTTCGCAATGAGATCATCGGATCCACTGCTGCTGCGCGTCTTGCCGGCAAGTACGCAGCCAACAGGGCGGCGACCACGAGAACCCCGGCGCCGACCACCAACGCAATTGGATCAGTCGGCTCCACACCGTAGAGTAGACTGCGCACCAGTCCAGCGGTTCCGAGGGAAGCCGCTAGCCCCACGCCGAGGCCTAGGGTGACGGGGACCATTGCGCGACTCACTATCAAGCGAGCGATGTCGCGGCGTTGAGCCCCGATTGACATGCGGATTCCGATCTCACGGGTGCGTCGGTTCACTGCCAGGGTCATTACGCTGAAGATGCCAATAGCTGCCAGTCCGAGTCCGAGAAACCCCAACACCGAGAACAGCTCGGCGTTCATCCGCTGGGTGTAGAGGTATCCTCGCACCACCTCGGTGTACGGAATCACGTTCACGATCGCGAGATGGGGCTCGAGGTCGCGCAACCACTGATACAGGCGAGGTACGGCTGCCGCCGGATCTCCGTTCACAGCGACCGTCAATGCGCTTCCGGTCGGGTACGCGTGCTGCGGGTAGGAGAAGTAGATCGTCGGCTCCGGTTCGGCGAAGAAATCGCGTGTCCTAGTGTCATTGACTACGCCAACGATCTCGAACTCTCTGTCGGACGTGCCGTCGGGGCTGGGCCACCACACTCGTCTCCCGACCGGCTCGGCGTCTGGGAAATAGCTACTAGCGAGCCTCTGATTGATCATCGCGACTTCGACCGCCCCAGTGGTATCAGTCCGGTTGAAGGCGCGTCCTCGCGTTACCTCTATGTCCAGTGCTTCGAAGAAGCCTGGAATGATCTTGGAATAGACCAGGGATATGGGATCGCCTTGTCCATCTAACCTGAACTCGGCTTGGGGGTGAGGTGAGAGGAGCGGGTAGTCCACCACAGTGGCTGAACGCACCCACGGTTCGGCGCTTGCCAGGTCGGCCATTTCACGAAAGAACTGCTCGCGTTCCTCAACCTGGACTCCGGTGCTACTCGTCGACACGTGCGTCACGACCAGCTGATCGTACGCGAAACCGGGATCGAGATTGCCGACAGTAACAAAGGTGCGCAGCA
>JBDHHP010000074.1:0-18755 GCA_039589275.1 Gemmatimonadota bacterium
CAGGAACCTGCGCCGACTCATGTTTGTCATCTCGTGACCTGCTGCGCAAAAGCCTCGACTCCGCAACTTGGTGCGGCATCGAGGCTTTCGCTAGTCGGGATGGCGGCCAGGCCATTTACAGACGCCGGATGTAAGCTTACAAACCCCGTTTGTAACGTCGCAGACGGCCGATGTAAGACTGCAAACGTCGAATGTGAGGTTGCAGGCGGCAGATGTAGCCTTGCACATGCCGTATGGAAGCCTGCAAACGCCCAATGTGACGTTGCAAACGGCAGATGTAAGCTTACAGGCGGCCGTTGTGAGCTTACAAATGACGATTGTAAGTGGGACCCGCTCACGCGGGCGGGTACCCCGGAGCAATGCGCGGCCGCACAAGAAGAGCCGGCCGAGTGGGCCGGCTCTCCAGAATCGGGACGGCGGGATTTGAACCCGCGACCCCCTGAACCCCATTCGCGCGTCAGGATCCTGCATTGGTGCGCAAGGCGCGGCCTCTCAAGGACTTATGGCGCAGGCTTCAGTGGCCAAAATCGGGTGTATGCCCTATGCCCGTTCTGCGCGGTGGAGTTCACTCAGATGTTCGCCCAGACTCGGGGGGGAGCGCCGGACGATCCTCACGCAGATCATCACGGTTCCTGAGTGCGGCTCATGAGACGACGTCGGTCTGACGCCGCCCGCGACAAAGCCTATTCGGTGATCTCTGTACAGTGTTCCGATAGCAGTCGCACCTCACTGCCACGTCTCTGTATCAGAAGGACGCAACGTTGATCGTCATCATAGCGAGTCCCCATGTAATACGGAGTGGCAGTCCAGCGTGTAGCGACTACCGCGAAAGTACCGTAAAGCCGTGGCTCGATCTCGGTCCGCGTCATATCCTGGAGCCTATAACTCGGATGCGTCACCAAGTCAACCACCCATTGCCGGTTCTGGATGCTGCCTCGCGACCCGAAGTACACATAGCTTGAGTCGAGTTGCTCAAGGAGTGCGCTCGTGTCCTTAGCCAGCACCGCAGCATCATAACCTTGAATGAACTGGAGAATCTCTCGCTCACTGAGGGAAGCCTCGTGATCTCCCTTCGTGGCGCACGCAAGCATGACCATGAGCGCTGCGGTCAAAGCTCGCGGGCTTCTACTTGCAACCTTGCGTGTCGCGACCTTTGCTCGCATACCTCCTGCCTCCTGGTTGATAGGATTGGAGAGATCGTCACACAGCGTGCTGCGGCCGGACTCGCACGCCCCGGCCGTCACCAGGGCGACCGCTCTACTCTGTGGGGTCGGGACGAAGGTTGAAACCGTCTCCGACAAGCACCCACTGTCTAGCCTCCTTGCGGTAGAGCTGTATCGCAGCCACGGTCCACCCAAACGGCTCCGTGTCACCGGCCTCTGACGTGCGCGTTCCCCTCACCTCGAGCTGTGTGATCATCCACCCAAGAGAACCGTCATCCGATATCACCACGATCGGCTCTCGGAGATCCCGAAAGACAGAGTAGTCCGTTCGCTCCAGATAAGGTGTCAGACCCGCACGGCGCTCGGCCTTGTCACGGATCCTGATCTCACCGCTGTTGACCGATATGTATTCGTTAGATTGACTAGCCAACCAGAGATCGACGTCCCCTGCGAGGTGGGCTTCCGCCATCTCTTCATGAATCTGGAGGATCGTCTCGCGGTCCTCGTCGCCGGCAGCGTCGGGTATCGGGGCGCACGCGCCAGCAACCAGCAAGAGACACGCAGCACCGACTATGACGAAGGTCGGGAAGTGGTCGAGTGGGGGGCCGCTTCCTGTAGGCGGTTGCCACTACGTACCGTCCGACGGGACGAGGTCGTCCAAATCGAGATGTCCGAAAAACGGCGCCACGCGCTCCCCCAGTAGGAGCCGGCGCACGACATGGCCGATCTGTCCTGCCGCGAACCGCACTTCGCTGGCGAGCTGGGGATAGCCGCACAACGTATCGCCGATCTGCTCGAGCGAGCGGCGTGAACGCTCGGAGATACTGCCCCATCCACCCATCCACTCGGTGAGCGCTTTCATGCACGCCAATGGCGTTGGAAAGGCGTCCTTCGGCGGCTGCGGTGCTTCGATTCTTCCGTGGAATGGGCGGAGGTCCGGCCAATCGGCATACGGTTCCACGCTCAGGAACCCTCGCTCGTCCGCGGCGAACACCACATTCACACCACGCTGCTTGGCAAGAAGCCGCAGATCAAATTTCATCTGCAAACCGTCACACTCCTCGATGACTAGATCGAGACCATCGAGGAATTCCTCAACGTTGGAGTCCGTTACGCCGTCTTCGAAGAGGGTAACGGGAAGGTAGGGATTGATCTTGGCAATGCGGCGCGCCACGATCGCCGCTTTGTTTTGGCCCAGCTCGTCGAACCCCGCGCCGAGGCGGTTGAGGTTCGACAGGTCGAGTCGATCGAAATCGGCTAGCACCATCTCGCCGCACAGGTGTTCCTGTGCTATCGTCACGGCCGCCTCACCCCCGACGGACAACCCGACCACACCAACTCGTTTGGTTGCCAGAACCCACCGCTCCTCAACCGTTATCTTGTTCAAGTTACGGTTGGTGATCACTTCGAAGTACGCCTCTCGATCGAGTAGGTGGACTATCTTTGCGTCCCAAGGCAAGTAGACCCAGTTGCCGTAGGACGCATGCCCTCCGTGCACCGCAATTCCCTGCTCGATGAAGTTCCGTCTCTCCGAACCACTCTCCGCCGCTGGAAACCGAACCTTCGCAAGATCGTCGAGCTGTCGATCGAGTTCGTCGATCAGCGCTACGCGATGTTCGCTGCAGCACGCTCGAAACCCATCGAATTCATCCGGCTGCAACCGCACGATCCACGGAGTGGGTGTCGAGACGGCACGGAGGGGCGAGCCCGCGATCGCCTCCGCGAACCCCTCGAGATCGAACGTGGGATTCTTCGGCGCTGCTCCGGCACCGCGTCCATTGCCTGCCTCGGTCATAGCGCCAGATCCCAGTTTTGCCCGACCAGATCGTGGCCGAAACTGTGGTGATGCTCCTCTTGAACGAGGACGAAACCTTCCTGCTCGTAGATACGTCTCGCGGCGTGCAGGACGTCGTTGGTCCACAATGTCAGTTTCTGGTAGCCCACGCGGCGAGCAAAACGGATACACTCGTGAACCAGCCGCTTGCCGATGCCCAACCCGCGCGCCCGCGGGTCCACCAGCAGCAGCCGTAGCTTCGCCACCCTCTTGGACTGCTTGACGCAGAACACGCAGCCGACGTTCTCACCCTCTTTTTCGGCAATCCAACAGCGCTCCCGCTTTGCGTCGCAACTTTGGATGAACTTCGCTACAATCTCCGCGACCAACGCCTCGAAGTGTTCGTCCCAGCCGTATTCCTGGTCGTACAGCACGCCGTGGCGGTGGACAACCCATCCCATGTCCCCGGGTTGATGAGGCCGTAGGAGGTACGTCACTTTGTGTTCCGGCTGCGCCCCGAGAATCCCCTCGATGGTGTGCATCGCATGGACGAGACGTTGCTGCTCGACATCTGACAACCCTCGCAACATTCCGCCGATCTCTTTGCGCGACGCGGCGTTGAGTTTCGCAAACTTGTCCTGCCCCGCGTCCGTCAGTGACAAGATGCTTTGCCGTCTGTCGGTTGTTGACACGGTCTTGTCGATGAGGCCGCGCTTTTCGAAGCCGCCCAGGATGCGACTCAGATACCCCGCATCAAACCCCAGTTCCTTCCCGAGCTCGGTCGCCGTGGTCTGCTCGTGGTGGGCTATCTCATAGATCACGCGCGCCTGGCTGAGCGAGAACGGACTGCGTAGCAACCCCTCGTGCAGCAGGCCGATCTGCTGGGTGTAGAACCGGTTGAAGCGGCGCACCGCCGCGACTCGCTTAGGGAAGTCAGTCTCCTGCATCGTGCTCTTCCATACCGGACAATTAGGGTAAGACGGGGCAGCAAGTGCTACCACACAATAAGTCAATTAATTGACATAAGCAAGCATTGTCTCAGACGACGTCAACTTATGGGTCGGCTTGGGAAAACGGCATCTCCCACCCCACTTCCCCGAGACAACATGTTCCGACCGTCTCGCACGATGTGCTCTTGATCTTCCTATTGAAAGGCAGTCAACCAGATAAGGGCAAGGACCGCATGGAGTTACGGGGAGCGGTCGATAATCTCGATGTGACGCAGTTGCTGGACGAGCTCGTGGCTCGTCTGACGTTGAATGCAAAGCACGGCGACGTGGAGTCGATGTGGCCTCCACAAACCACAACCTCTGTCCAAGGTTCCACTTCATACGGGAGCTACGCGCTGGGACATTGGTGCCGCCAAGATCGATGCCGATCGCCACTCCCACGTCGAGATCGCCTCATCTCCTCCGGATCGATGAATCCGTTCTCAAGATTGCGCGGAGTCTCTTCAGTTACGCCTTCCATCCCAAGCGACTCCTGGTAATCGAAGACTAGCAGCACGTCGCCGAGGCGTACCGCCCAGCCTGCATGGCGCAGGTACCATACGGTCGCCTCGTCGCCACCTTGACCGGGAACTGCTTGCGCCCTCGCGGTCGTCGACAACAAGCCGGCGATCAGAACGCAGTTCAGACCTTTCTCATGTTTCTCATATCTCCTCCGAGTCGTCCTGTCGCCTCGTCTTCACACCTAGTCAGCGCCCGAACCTCGGGTGCCGCTTCTCTAGGAATGCCGCAAGTCCTTCTTCAAAATCGGGACTCGCGGCATTCTCAATCTGAGCTAACCGCTCCGCTTCGATCTGAGCGGTCAAGTCACGGTCATGAGCGCTGTTGAGCAGAAATTTTGTCCTTGCCATCGCACCGGCTGGATTTCTGGCGAGTCGGCCTGCAATCCCCCTCACACTCTCTGCGAAGTCCTCCTCCGCTACCACCCAATTGACGAGGCCCCATTCCTGTGCAGTAGCCGCATCTATGCCAGACGGGAGCAGTGCCAGTTCGCACGCCCGAGCGTAGCCTACAAACCGAGGCAGAAACCAAGTTCCGCCTCCGTCGGGCGAAAGCCCGATTCTGATGAATCCTTGTGTAAAATGTGTTGTATCCGTTGCCACCTTGAGGTCGCAGGCCAGCATTAGGTTGAACGCGACGCCGGCAACTGCGCCGTGAACCGCGGCCAACACGGGCTTGACGATCTCGCGCAGGGCCACGACGGCCTCTCCAAAGGCGGATAGAGGGACCTTGAAGTAGGCAGCACGGTCTTCCCCTCCCCTCACGTCGCGTAACATCTCCCTTATGTCGCCACCGGCGGAGAACACCCTTCCTGCACCCATCAGGACGATGGCGCGAACAGAATCGTCCCGACCGAACTCGGCTAGCATGTCGATGAGTTGCTTTGCCATGTTCACGTTGAATGCGTTCATGGCGTCGGGACGGTTCAATGTGATCGTGCCGACATTGTCTTCGATGGAGGACACAAGTGGGGCATCTGCTATATCAGTGGACTGCATCTTCTTAGTCACTTGGGCCTGTTTGTTTCTCATGCATATATCCAAGTAGGAGGGGCGTGGGAAGATCCTCAATGCGAACAGACCATAATGGAAACCGACCGATCCAGTCGCACCGCATCACTCAACAGGATCTCTCTGTCGCCGACATGGACGAGTACCGGCGGCAGGCCATGTAGGTTCGCATAGATGGGTGAAATGAGGGCCGCCCGCGGATCGTTGTTGCCAACATACTGGCCCGCGTGAAACTGGCTTTCCGCCAGGCTGCAGACGGGATCGACCTTCGCGCTGGTCCTGAGCGATTGGCCTGTCAGCTCAAGATCCACCCATGGCGACATGCACACGACTGCGGCCGGGAGTGGAAAATCGTCGTCGAGCCCCGAAACGAGCCCCACTCCATCGCAGCACAAGAGCCCCGACCAAACGTGTCGCCCAGAATGCCCGACCAGAATCTTGCACGCAGTGCGCATTTCTCCGGCTGCTACGTTCACGGAGCCCGCGACCCTCGGTTGAGGGAATACAGGCAGAACGCTGCCACGATGCCCCAGGCCGCTATGAACATCACCTGCCGAAAGAGCTCGTCCCGCTGCATGGTGATCTCAGTCAGAAGCAGAACGGCCGAGAGATTCATGGCTGCATGAGCCAACGCGGGCATCCAGATGCTCCTCGACCGCAGGTAGAGCCAGCCCAAGAATATCCCCATGAAGATCGTGGATATTGGCATCAGCACGACCGCACCCAAGACGGGGTGGTTTGGGAAGTTGTACCCCATCAGGATGATGGGCAGATGCCAATAGCCCCACACCAGGCCCAGTAGTATCAACCCTCGATTGACACCGAGCAGCCGCACCATCTTCTCCAGCACGTACCCCCGCCAGCCGAGCTCCTCTCCGATCGTGACGACGCTACCCAGCACGGATTGCAGGAGAAGCGAGAGGGTGAGATTCAGCGTGAAGAAGGCGACGCTCTGCGCTTGGGAGCCAAGCACCATGGGGACTCCCTGAATCGCGACCGTTCCGCCTCGGAACACGAAATGTGCGTCCGACCACGACGCCCAACCCAACGTCGTCAGCAGACTGCCGACACCGAAGGTCACCACCAACGGGACGACCAAGACAGGCAGAATGTACCACCACCTTCTCAGTCCCCAGCCGATCCTGCGAAAGCTCTCCTTCCTGACGATGAGGAACACGACCGCGACGAGTCCTGGGAACAGCATCATGACGGGAAACAGGTACGAGTCGACGCCACCCGTGAAATAGATCACCAACTGCCAGGCGTAGCTCAGCGCAAAGACGACCGCGAGGTATGACCAGATGGCTCGCTGCATGTTCATGCTTGCCGCCTCTCGCAGTGGGATCCTAAGGCGTGTGCCACGCGCGTCGACGGAGTCTTCGGATCGAGCTGATGTGAGAAGTCGCTCCGACTCAGAGGCGGAGTTGCCGCCCATCGACACGACGATGCGGATTGCAGGGAGCTCCAAGCGCTGAGTGCCTTCATTGTCTGTCCTCTCAAGGGAGGGGACGTTGCTGGAGGAGCGCTAGGTCGCGTCCTCAGCGTACACCACTCTGACCGGTCCACGGATGACGCGTGCCATGTGGCGGTGCTCAGCCCCTGATGGAATCAAGATGCCGTCCCCGGGGTAGTAGTTGACAATGTCACCACTGTCGAACTGGATATTGAGCGTGCCTGACGCGACGTAGCCGACGTGACCGCGGTCGCACCAGTGAGGCGTCATCGCCGCGGAGTACTCGACCACTCTCAGCCGCTTCGATCCGAGTTCCAGCCTTCTCTTGCAAAGACCACTCAACGGGTTTGTCCATGGCGTGTCGGGGAGACTGCGCTTGTACAGCATCATGGCATCCATCTGTGACATCGATGCGCGAGTGCTTTCTCGCACAGGGACATCAGATTCACTCCTCACGCCCGCGCATTGACTCCACCACTTGGGGTGTCAGCGGATCCTGACCCGAACGCAGGGAATCGACCCACGCGCGACAAGTGGCTCTTTCCTCGCTGCTCTCGGTCAGTGTGGCCAGCATCTCGAGATCAGCGATGGCACCTTCGAAGTCGCCAGTCATGACTCGGGCGACCCCTCGCGCACGCCACGACGCCGGATCAATTGGTGCGAGTCTCACAACTTCATCGCAGGTGTCGGTTACGTCGGCGGCGTGCCCCCACAGACTCCCGTACCAACAGATGGGGAACCAGAACGAGGAGGAGGTAAGGAGGCGGGGATCCAATACCTGCGCGCGGCTGAAGGCGGCCATCGCGTCTCCGATGCGGCCGGCTCTGGCAAGTCGCTCGCCTGTTCTGGTTTCGGAAAGCGCTTCGATACTGTCACTGACCTCGACGACCTGACCTCCTTGAAGCGTGAAGTGGACGGGCACCTGTACGAGCATCGCCACCGTCCGACCATCCACGTGCCCCGGCCGAAACCGAGTTCCCCGAAGCATCGCGATCGCTGGTGCCTCGAACGCCTGGTGCGACGAGGTGAGGATCCGAATGGACCCCGGATCGACCGTGCCTGCACTATCCACGACCGCCTCGAGCGTTACGGAACCCTCCACACGCGCCTCGCGGAGCTCCGGTGGGTAAACGAGCGGCGGACTCCAGATTCGCTCCGGTGTCTCCGTGCGTGAGGGAGACACGCGCCCGGGCTGCGCGCACGACAACGCCAAGACCGCGACGAACGGCATGCCTAGGGGTGCCAATGAGTGGAGCGCCTGTGCCAGTGAATTCACGGCAGTGAACCGGCGCTCGACGAAGCGGCCTGTTCGACAGCGAGAGCCGATGAGGACCATCGTTCGGTCCATTCCTGCTCCACGCCCTCGATGAGGGGGGGATAGATAACGGTGTGGCGGAAGGCGTTGATCAGCGCCATGTAGAACGGTGTGATCCATCCCACGCGCTTCACGTAGAAGGCCCAATATATGTCATATCCGTCTTCCGCAGGCTCGAGTGCGATGCCGACAAACGCATGCACGGTACAGTTCGTGATCTCCATCAGGGCTTCGTGTTCGAACGTGTACACGAACAAGCTGTCGCCGGGTTCGGTCAACGATCGGCGTCTGTCAGTCTCCGTCAGCCGGTGGACAAACGACGCTTCACGAGTCTCGCACCGATCATCGTCCCATCGGAAGAGCGATCCGAGTACTCCGCGCATGCCGGCGACGGCGACGAAGCCGGTGTTGAGATTGTGTCTGAATCCATCCACCAGTAGCCAACGCAGGTCTCGCAGGGTCATGCCCTCGGGGCCTCCACGGAGATGTGCAACCCAGACGTCATGCAACGGTACATCAGCGAGCAGTTCGTGTTGGCGCAAATCCTTAGAGTTGAACCCGTCCGGCGACACGGGCCGATGCTCGCTGAAGACCAGGGTCCACAGAAGCGTGGCGTTCACCGCGGCGGACACCGTGAAGATCCCGATCAGAGCCGCAAGTCGGGGCCGTTTGCCCCGAGTGCCAAAGAACCCGGCGGTGGCGAATGCCAAAGCCGCCGCCAGGAGCCACGGAGCCACATCCAAGACGGCGATGAGTGCGGCACCCGAGAGTGCGCCGGCCGCCATCCATGGCATCCATGGCATCCATCCCAGCAACGGTCTCCGGCCACCGTGCATCACCACGACACCACCGAGTGCCACGAGTAACACGTCCGCAAGGAGGACGATCGGTGCGGACCCCCAGTTCACGAAAGCCGCCACGACGATGCCTGCGGTTCCCAGTCCGGCAAAACCGAGCGTCCACCAGCGCGACGATGGTGGTGTCCTACCCTGATGACGCGTACGCCCGCCTGCCATGTGGACCTCCGTTCAGGGAGATAGCGGCCACAATCTCCAGAGCCTCCAACGGCAATTTCACACTGTGCCAGTGCAGGCCCAACCGTTTTGCAGGGAACCCCTTGATGTGTGCAGGGAACGAGACGCTGATGGGGAGAGTAGTAGTGTGGGGTGCAGCACCGTCGTTCCGGCAAGGTGACCGAGAAGGCGCCGCAACGTGACCTATGCCGATCCCTTGCCAGGCCGATTGTCTGTCAATCTCGAGGGACCGCGATTCTCTAGGGTGCCCTCTGGACGTTGCGCTAGACCGCTCGCCATCCTGCGCGTCGCGTTCGCTTCGCACCTCGCAACTAGGAGGTTCCGGCACGAATCTCGTCCAGTAGCTTGTCGAACCTCTTCGCGTTGCTCATCCGGGCGAGCGCGAAGGCCTCGTCGAGCGACAGCAAGAAGCTCCCCTCGTGCCTCGCCATCCACGACTCGGCCGCGTCGCGTGACGCCAGAAAGTAGACGTAGTCGCAGAACTCTCTCATGGTCTCCGCGGTGGTCTGCTCGAACTCCCGCGGGTCCGGGAGCCGAAACGAGATTACCGCGTCCTGCGGCTCGACGGCTCTCACTCCCTCTGACCCGACGGTGAGCTGAATGGGTTGCTTCGTCTTGGGACAGGCAGAGTCGAGCTGTGCCTCCTCGCCGAGGATCTCCGGCAGGAACAGGCCATCCCAAGCGCACCAGGTGTAGAGATTCCGACCTCGGATCGTGAAACGATGCAGCATCTCTACCACGGCAAGTCCGCCGAAGCCGATCACCTGCCGCTCATCGTCGTATAAGACGAGCCACCGTAGCGCAGGTCGTTCCAGTGCATCTACTACTTCGCGGGTCGGCGAACTCAAAGCGGCAGCCAACTGCTCGCGCCGGACCGGTTCACCCCGTGCGAGCTCCCTGTAGAGCGCTAGGGCCAGACGCTGCTCCGGAAGGGAGAGTTCCGGCATTGACTCCGAGAAAGGAGCGAAGACGCTAAGAAGATCCACCATGGCTTAGCTGCTCAGTGAAGCAGTTGTTCTTTCGAGCTTCTCCATGACCACACCTTCATGACAGCTGGCTCTTCGCGCCTTCTCACGGTGCCCGCCAGTGAGGATACGCTGGACATCGGCCGTCGCGGCGAGTCACAAGGACTGACCCAGCAGGCGTGCCAGCGCCTGTCTTCGCGTACGGGACAGAGTCACCCGAGTTCCATCCTTGAGGATCACGACCTGTGAGCCGCGACTGAACGGCTGGATCTCGCCAATCCGATCCAAGTTCACGATTGCGGACCGGCTCACTGCGAAGAAGCGGTCAGGATCCAGGCGCGCCGCGAGAGATTTCATCGATTCTCGTATGACGTAGACCCTGTCCCGCACGTGGAGCTTGGCGCAGTAGTCCGCAGCTTCGATCCAATCGATCTCATCTGCTTTCACGAGAAAGACCCTCCCCCTCTCTTTCACCGCGATTCTAGTAACGAACGGGTGGGTCGCGTTGCACGAGTCGATGGCCGCGTGGCTTTGTTCCGCTCCAGGTTGCTCATCGAGACCGACCGCTTCGAGCAGGCCGAAGAGCCGAGCGCGAAGGTCGTTCCTTTCCGCATCACGTAGGGCTTGCTTTGCTCTGGCAATCGCGTTGAGGAAGCGCTTGTCACCGAAGGGTTTGAGCAGGTAGTCCAGGGCGTGGACCTCGAAGGCTCGAAGCGCGAACCGGTCGTAGGCGGTGACGAAGATCACCTGTGGCATACGGTCCGGCCCGACCGCACGAAGCACTTCGAATCCATCCAACCCCGGCATCTGGATGTCCAAGAGCAGGAGATCGGGCTCGACCTGCTCGATCGCGGCCACCGCCGCACGGCCATCGGCGCACTCACCGACGACTTCGATTTCGGGATCGACCTCACAGAGCTTCTTGAGTCCCGCGCGTGCCAACGGCTCGTCGTCCACGATGAGGACTCGGATCGGATACTTCATTGCGGCTCTCGGTGGGCAAGAGGTACGGTGTGAAACGGCAGCGTGATCGTCACGGCGGCCCCGCTGGGCGACGCGTCCTCCAAGTCGAGCGACGCCCTGTCTCCGTACAGCTGAGCCAGCCTCTTGCGCGTGTTGTGGATTCCCACTCCAGTCCTTCCGCGTGCCGCTGCCGTGGCGCTGAAACCGGGGCCGTCGTCGGAGACCCCCAGCCACAACACGCCTCCTTGTTTGCAGGCCGTAACCGTGATCGTCGTGGCGGCAACTCGACTCGCGATGCCGTGCTTGATCGCGTTCTCTACGATCGGCTGCAGCACGAGATTGGGGACCACGGCCTCGAGCGTGTCACTGTCGACGTGGATTTGTACTTCGAGCCGGTCCTGAAACCGGATCATCTCAATTGCCAGGTAGCGCTCAATGAACTCGACCTCACGTTTCAGCTTCACCTCCTGATCGGCGGAGTCTTCCAGCACATACCGCAGCAGATCACTCAATCCCTCCAACGTGTCCACCGCCGTTTCCCGTCTGGAATCCCGGACCAACATGGCGATGCTGTTCAGCGCGTTGAAGAGAAAGTGTGGATTGAGCTGCATGCGGAGCGCCTGCAGCCGGGCATCGGCAAGCTGAACGATGAGCCGGGTCGCCGCGAGTTCCCGTTCCCGCACAAGTCGATAGTAGAGGATGATGTGCGTCCCTCCCAGGATTGCTCCGTAGATGAACAGGTGGACGGGGAGTTCCAGAGTCGCCAGCGCAAGAAGGGGATCCCACGACGACATGCCAACTGTATCCGGCCGGAACGTGTTGCGGATCCCGGGTTGCAGCCCGACTCTGACTCCGGTGTGCACGAGCGACATCACAACGGCGAGCCCCAAGTGCGTAGAGCATCGCAACGCCACTCGGCCGCGCTCGATGGGATGGCGCCTCGACACCCACACCACGAGAGGAGCGTACAATGCCCACAGGAGCCAAAACGGCATCACGAAGGCGACGGTGCGGAGGAACGGGGCCGGCTCTCCTCCCAGGCTGGCGATGATGTTCAGCCAGGCTGCCGCGGCGAAGCCGAGTACCGTGGCCGCAACCACGAGCTGAACGAGCGGTCGTGTGCGAAGCGGCACGGCACTTCGAGGCGCTACCATGCCCGCTGTCCTGCGGATTCATCCGCCGCGCTGAAGCCGCTTAGAGCCGAGGCAGCGGGGGTCCCTTGGACGGTACGCCACCTGGCGCGCCAATGTTGTTCGATGCGCTGGAGAATGGACGGGTAGACGACGAGGCGCCGCACAGGGTCAATGAGGCTCATATAGTAGGGCGTGACCCAGCTGACTCGCTTCGCATAAACCCCCCAGTAGAGCGCATACCCGCCAGGTTCCCGCGCGAGGGCGAACACGTAGACTGCATGGGCAGTGCAGGTCTGTATCTCGAGCAGCGCCTCGCGCTCGAAGTAATAGACGAATCCGCGCGCGCCCGGTTGGTCAATCGACCGTGCGCGGTCGGCCTCCGTGAGTCGCTGTCTCACCGAGGACAAGGTGTCGAAGCACTCCTCAGTTGCCAACCCCAGAACGCGGGCCATGAGACCATAGGCTGCAATGGTTGCCGCCAATGCGACCGTCTCGCTCCCTGTTACCCCTACGGACATCGATTCGCCTACGTCCAGGAGGGTTCTGCCATTTCCACCACCGGAGAGGTGGGCGATCCACACGTCATGCAGGGGTACATCCGCCAACAGAGTGTGCGCACGTAGATCCATCGACAGGTACGGCGCGTGGGCGATAGGCCTGTACTGACCCAACGTGAACGGCCACAGGCAAGCGAAGTTCAGGAGCGTTGCGGCCAAAACGCTGCTGGTGCGAGCCAACATGCCCCATACACCCCCAACGCCGCGTCTGGCGGCGACTACCCCGAACGCCGAGGCTGCAACCAAGACATACGGGGCGATCCGCAGGGGGCCGATGAGACCGGCTCCAATTAGCGCGCCGCAGGCGAGCCACGGGGCCAGGACGACGACCTTGCGCTGTGACCGGTAGCAGCCGATGATGACACCCGCCGCGGCGAGGCTGACTACGGCGATGTTCCCGAGCAGGAGAGACGAAACGTCCGCACGCGACTCCGAGACCAAGTGGAGTATCGAGGGCAGCAACGCTGCTCCAGCCCCAACTGCAGGAAGGACAGCTCTCGCGATAGGTCGTCGGAGCACGCCGCTCTCTAGTGTTGTCGGTGAGCGAAAAAGAGCTCTTCGCGGTAGAGGACATGGTAACCGTTCTCCTGAAGGAACAGGCACCGGTCCAGATCAATCAGGCTTCTACAGATGTCACTGTCTACGGAATTCCGGGCGATCTCGATCATAGTGTCGGAGTCCATGACCTCCCGTGCCGCCTTGCTTCTCGGGTACGCGTCCCTGGAGTACCTCGCTGAGAAGTAGCGGCCGTCGTCCTTCTTCTTGAATTTGGCGAACTGGCGGTTCTTCCACCGAAAGAACTGGTTGAGATGACCTGGCCGCCTTAGGATCCCCGTATTGCCTCCGATGTTGTCATGGCAGCACGAGCGGCATATGAGGAAGGGTGACTTCACGCCGATTGCGTAGTCCATGCATCCATCCGTCACGGAACCGCAGGCGCCAAAGAACGTGACCGCAACTGGTCGGCGCTCCGAATTGGGCTCGAAGATGTTCTCACGAACGAAACTGTAGTTCTTCAGGTTTGGATACTTCCACCAGCATACGAGTCGATAGAGTCGATCGAACCTGGGATCGATATCGGTGCCCACGACGTCATACTCGGGGAGATCCCGTGCTAGCGAACGCGCATGTCGACCGAACACGGCTGCGGGATTCACGATCATGCGACTCTTGCTCTCGCTCTCCCGCACGTGGATTGCGAGGAGACCCTTCAGGTAGGCGTCTCTCTGCCCCCTGTGAAGCTCCCATGTACTCGTACGGCGCTTCCAAGGACAATCCGGGAACTTTGGAAAGACGCGATCCCATGCCGCATGCTGCTCAGACAGGTGAGACTGAATCGCCGCATCTTCGTTTGTGCGGTCTTTGTCCGCAATCGTCCCGTGGCGAAACTCCTTGAGCAGGGACTCAAGAGGTTGCCTGTAGTCCAGGTGCCGACACATTACGTGAAGCGTGTCGAGATTCGGCGAGTCCAACGTTTCAAGCCCCCCATCAGCGCAGCCGCTCAGCCGCACGCTCGTGCGAGTTCAGAGCACACCCTGATTATCAATGTCTTCGCTCTCCTCATGATCGCCGATCGATGACTCCGGAACAACTCAACTGCAGTGAATGGGGCCAGCTGTGCAGCCAAGCTGCGGTGACGAGCAGGCAGTGTAGCCGCCCCCGGGGGCAGTCCTTGGGGTTCGATATGGTATCCCGTGTACGTATCGCCACACCACCGCTCTCCCCGATCAGCGCCTCGTTCCCTGCACTCATCAAGGGATTCCCTGCAAAACGGTTGGGCCTGCACTGGCACAGTGTGAGATTCCCGTCGGAGGCTCTTGGTGCGGCCGGAGCGACGCTGCGGCAGGGGCCGGCCAGCATCAAAGGGGATTGCTCAGTACCCGTAGAGTGAAGGAGGTCGGGAATGACTCAGTCAAGAACAGGGACAGGGCTCAGTGCTCCAAGCGAGGAACCGAGTGCTCGACGGGAAACCACCAAAGCCCGAGTCGCGTATCATGTGAAAGCGCTCTCCTTCAGGTGGAGGCAGCGAGGGATGGACACAAGTGCCGTTTGGGTAGCTGTGGGTGCCGCTCTGATCCTTGGCTGTTCCGGCGATCCCACCTCCAGCGAGCCCGATCCGAACGCGCTCGAAGTCGTCACACCCGAAGAAGTGGGTTTCTCATCTGCAGCCCTTCAAGACGCTGTGGGGCAGTTCGAGCAGATCGGGTCGGCAGCAGTAGTGGCGCTCTACGACGGCAAGGTCTTCCTGTCGTGGGGCGAGGTCGAGCGCAAGTTCTGGTGCCACTCGATTCGGAAGTCCTTCCTCAGCGCACTCTATGGAGTCTACGTCGGGAGGGGTGTGATCGACACGTCGAAGACGCTCGCTGAACTCGGCATCGACGACATCCCGCCCGGCCTTACGGACGAGGAGAAACGTGCACGCGTGGCTGACTTGTTGAAGTCACGGTCCGGTGTCTACCATGCGGCGGCGGCCGAGGCCCCCGAGATGGAGGCGCTCCGGCCAGAGCGAGGAAGCCACCCGCCGAACACCTTCTTCTATTACAACAACTGGGACTTCAACGTAGCCGGCGTGATTTTCGAGCAGGAGACCGGCGTTGGGATCTTCGAGGCGTTCGAGCAAGAGATCGCCGAGCCGATCGGAATGGAGCATTGGACCGCTGCTGACGGGTCCTACCGCTATGAGCCGGAGAAGTCGATGCACCCGGCCTATCCTTTCCAGATGACCGCGATGGACATGGCCAGGTTCGGTCTCCTGTATCTCCACAACGGCAACTGGCGGGGTCAACAGATCGTGCCGCAGGACTGGGTTGCGGCCAGCACTACTGCGTATTCGATCGAGAACGAGGAGTTGAACATCGGCTACGGCATTATGTGGTACATCGTTCCGGAGGACTTTCCAGTCTTCGGACCCGGCTTCGCACACTCGGGCATAGGCGTCCACCTGCTGCTCGTGCTGCCCGAAGACAACCTCGTGATCGTCCATCGCGTGAATACCTTCGAACCCTGGACCCTGACCAGCGAGGACTACCTCCCGCTCATCGGAGCGATCGTGGAGGCCCGGATCGACTAGGGAAATGCCCGGCGACCTAACTGGTGGGATGAGTCCTGCCATCCACTCTCGGAGGTATCGAATGCCTGTAGCGCCAGGCAGTGCGGTCGAGGCGCTACGCTCCGGCGCACTGACCTGGGTCGGGTGCCTCGCGCTCGCCGGTCTCCTTTCAGCATGCGGTGACAGTCTACCCACCGGACCGGTCGATGTCGTCCCGACCGAAGGGCTCCAGGGATTCGAGGCCAGCCTGGACAGCGTGCGTGTGGCGCTCAGAATCCCCTGGCTGGCAGCGGCCATTGCGTTGGATGATCGGATCGTCTGGTCCCGGGGGTTCGGCTACGCCGACGTTGAGGCGGGCATACCCGCCTCAGACACAACGGCATTCTACCTCGCGTCCGTGACCAAGCCCATCGGCGCGATCGTCCGATGAGCATCATCAGCCATTTCGTATTCGAGGGCCGCTGGCCTGAGGTCATCATCAATCATTTCGGTGGCTTGGCTGTGGTGGGTCTTCTGGCTTGCCTCGCGAGCTTCATTGCCAAGAAGAAAGGTCGTGACTACAGGAGAGCATTTGTACTGAGTTCCGTACTACCGGTGGTTCTGGGAATTGGCGTTGTTGTCCTGGCGTATTTCCTGGCAGACGTCGTGTACTGCGGGGGAGGAGTGATTCTCGCCGCAGCCTCGATCACAGTTGCTACATACTCCTGCCTCAGGAGGAAGGAGAGATTAGCCCGGGTCTGAACTCCTCCGATCGTATCGGGGACCTGTTCGAGATCCCGCCGTCCCGACTTTCCGTCACCTGTCACAGAACAGGAAAGAGCGCGATGCCATTCGTACGCTGGGGTTACAGTTTCGATGGCGCATACAGGAACCCTGACAGTCTTGAGGACAGCGCTGGGGTTTATGTCGTCTGGTGCAAGAGCGGAGACCATTGGGGTGTGCTCGACGTTGCGGAGAGCACTGACGTTCGCGAGCGACTGGCGACTCACGAGCGGTCAGAGTGTTGGAAGAGCTACTGCCGGCACGGGACGGTCTATTACTCGGCCACCTACACGCCCGGCATGCAGCAGGCGGGCAGGATCAGCATCGAGCATGCTATCAGAGATGCCACAAACCCGCCTTGCGGGAAACGTTGAGCAATCGAGTCGATCAAACGCTACAGGCACTGACAAAGCCAGCGAGCGTGGGTTCCGCTACACGTTTCGCAGAGCAGCCGGACCGACCCGTTGCCTTCAGCACGTCAGTGCCGACGAAGTGAAGATCCTGCTGAAGCTGGTGAAGGTCACTGCACAAATGGGAGGATGTTGAGCAAGGAGTGAGAAGACTACTCCTCATACCGGCGAGGGACGCGCTGCCAGCGGCGACGTGGTGCGCACCGGGTAGAACCTTACCTGTAAACAGCTCAAAGAGCGTGATGCCCAAGGAGAACATGTCCGACCGCACAGTCACGTCCTTCGGCCGGACAGCCTGTTCTGGCGACATGTACTTCAGCGTCCCCAGGCCGCGCTGCGTGGTTACAGTCAAGGTCCCGGTGCTCGCGGCCTTGTGAAAATCACCCCATTTCGTGACGCCAAAATCGCCGAGCTTGATGGTTTGGGGAACCGTGCGGGGTCGGGTCGCGGATAGGAAGATGTTTGCTGGCTTTACATCCCGATGGACGATCTTCTTCTTGTGAAGGTATACGAGAGCCTCACAAGCAGCGACTGCGATGGTCAACGTCTGCGCTGTGATATGAACGCCGCCGGACGGAACTGGCCGCAAGGCTTTGACCAGTGACTCTGCAGTTCGCCCTCTTACAAACTCCATCACGATGAAGGGGTTATGCACGCTCCGGCGAGGAAACGCACCGCCTCCATCGTTTTCCTCGTATGCGAGAATTTTCACCAAATGCGCATGATCTAGAGCAGCGCCTCGTTGGCCTTCGCGCCGAAAGCGATCAGCAACCTCGTCGAAGGCCTCTACATCTATGTACTTGGGATCTGGAGCGAAGAACTTCACGGCCACGACGCGGCCCGACGAACGATCACGAGCCTTGCGTACCTTGCCGACAGCACCGTCGCCAATCCGGCCGAGCATCTGGTATTCTCGCCCCCCGGCGGTGAATACCTGCCCGTTCTTCGGCTTACATGCGGCTCGTCGAAGGGGATGTGCCATGGTCGGCTGTCTAACGGATCCGCCCATCACCTGCAGGCGACCCTTCAAGGATTGCCCGGTATGCTGAACGTTGCAAGAAACCTGAGAGCGAACGACCACAATGAATTCCTTTAAGACGACAGCACCTGCCAGGTGCATGGGCTTGTTAGGCAGCCGGCCACCGAACGAGGCTACTGCGGAAAGACGTTGTCCATAACCTCAAGGGCGAACCGAGCCGAGACCGTGCCCGGACCACCTGCCATTTCGATTCCAACCTCCACGGCCTCGAGGACTTCGGATTCTGAGGCACCTGCGGCCGCCGCCTGCTCGACATGCCACTGCATGCAGGACTCACAGTCGGTGGCGACCGAGATACCCACGGCTATGAGTTCCTTCTGTTTCTTGGGGAGGGCGCCATTGGAGAAGGCAGCACGCTCCATTTCAAGAAACGCTTGGTAGACGCGCGATTTGGCGGCGAGCAGCTTCGCGTGGGCCTCCTTGCGCCTGCGCGTGATGTCTTCGAGTCTACTCATGAGGTTCCTCCTTCAGGCCAGCGGTTATCTGATCTCGGGGCAATCTGAATGAAATCGTAGCATAAGCTGAGTTGAGGTTCACTCTGGGCACGAGCGGGACCGCAAGCCAATGCGGTGATCGCCAGAGCCAGCCCTGCGGCAACAAGCAATCGCATCGGCCTAACG
>JBDHHP010000075.1:0-33825 GCA_039589275.1 Gemmatimonadota bacterium
AACGCGAGCGACACACCCGACCGCAATCCGAGAAGCGGAAGTGCGGTCTCGAGGGGAACGTCGCGAACATCGAGGTAGGCCAGGCGTTCGAGCAGCTGGCCGCCGTTGGATGCAGCCTGTTGCGCTTGGGCCTGGTACGCGATGCCGCTCACCAATATCACTACGAATGCACGAGTGATTGATCTCACGGTCTCACCTCTACAGTGTCCCCAAGGACGCATCTGGCACCCACTACCTGGCATATGGTGCTGGTGACCTCCTCAAACGGCTCATCGTCGAACCATGCCGTAACCGCCCGCTGCGCGAGGATGCTGTCCCGAATGACGAAAGGAACGCCGAAGTGTGCCTCAATCTCGGAAACCACTTGTGCTAGCGAGGTGGCGTGAAAGATCAGCAGCCCACCGTGCCAGTCTAGCATGTTCCAAACGTCAGCCGGTTTTGGCGGTGACGGGCGCGACTGGTCGATTATGTGACTCGTGGCAGCCCCGCGTTCGACAGTGCGACTCGTCCCTCAACCACTACTAGGCGCAAGGAGTCCGCTTCGGCTCGTATCTCGAATCTCGTACCGAGCACTTCGGCCTCGCCTGCATTGGAATGCACCAGGAAAGGCCGGCTCGAATCGGCTGCAATGGCGAAGAACGCAGTGCCGTTGATCGTGACGCGCCGTTGCCGGTCACCCCAGACGTCCATATGGCTGTCTGGTCCGAGCCGCACTACACTGCCGTCGGCCAGTGAAGCGGTCAGGGTTTCTGCCTGGCCTGTCTGGTACGTTGCCACGGGGGCCTCATTCACGAACAGCGGAATGCCGGTCCCGATCACCACCACTGCTGCCGCGGCTGCTGCAATCCAGCGCCAAGTCCGGCTATGGTGTCGTTGTTGCGTCTTGAGCGGAATCGCCTGCCTGCGTCGGCTGTTGGCTTTGCACACGACCGCATCGACTGCCGGAGGTGGGGCGATTGGTCCGTGCGATTCGTGTAATGCCGCCAAGCGCCACGTCTCGACGAACTCTTGGTAGGTTCGCTCGTGCTCGGGGAGCGCACGGCGCCACGCGTCGAGTCGCTGTCGGTCGGACTCGCTGGCCTCACCTGCCAGCACATGTACAATCAGATCTTCCACAATCCGCCTTCGGCTGTCGTGATCGCTGATGACACGAATGAGCTAGGAAGTCTGTACTAATGGGTGGCTATCAGCTATCAGCTGTCAGTCATCAGCTGTCAGCCGACAGCCGACTTTCAGGCGGAGAGATCCTGGAACTGGCGCAGTGTGCCGCAATGCACGTCTTCATAGAAGTATGGCGCGAGCGTCTTCCGAAGGTCAGACAGCGCCATGGTGAGGTGGTTGGCAACAGTCTGGGGGGCGACATCGAGAACGGCTGCCGCCTCTCGATAGGACAACCCGTGGTGCCGCACTAGAACGAAGACCTCGCGCCTGCGTTGCGGTAGGCTTTCGACGGCTCGCCAGATTGCGGCTTGTATCTCGTCATCCTCGATGGCTTTGTCAGGTGTTCTGCCTGGAGTGGGTGCATGGGCCATCTGGTCGGCGCGATTTCTGGCGTTTCTACGTCGTCGTTCGTCGAGACCGAGGTTGCGAGCGATTCTGTACAGCAGAGCGCGGACAGACCCGTCGAGACTCCACGCGTCGCGTCGCTCCCAGAGTCGCACAAAGGTATCCTGAGCCACGTCCTCGGCTGCGTCGGCGCACTCTAGTAGGGAAGCGGCATATCTGACGACGGGCGCCCAGTAGCGTTCCAGGATTACCCCAAGGGCCGCCGAATCGTCCCTGCGGATGCGGCGTAACAGCTCGAGATCTGGATGAGACGGCGCCATATGTTACCTGACCAGCTCCGGCTAGTGTCGGCCAAGTGGGATCGTGAGTTGCTACCCCGGGACCCTCACTTCGGCCACTATCTATCTGATATATGTATATACTACACATGTATAGTTTGCGCCAGGGGGAGGAGGCTTGTGTGTTCACCGCGGTATGTAAGCAGTTGTGAAATAACGTCTTAACAGACGAAGCCTAGGAACAGAGAACATCGAACGTCGAACATCGAACGTCGAACATCGAACATCGAACATCGAACGTCGAACTTAGGCCGCTGGTGCGACCGACTAGACCGTGATTAGCTCTCTGGCCTGACTTTGCAGGTGCTGATGCCGAATAGCGTGTACAGTGGGCAAGTGCCAGCGAGTCCAGTCACGAGTGGGACGATCCCGATCAGGCCCCACAGAGTGCGTGGACCCACGAAGACCAGTGAAAGCAGCCCTAGGCCAGCTACTACTCGCAGCGCTCTCTCGACCTTGTGTTCGTTTTGCGGAAAGATCCTCATTGCCATGGGTTTCTCCTACGCACGTTAGGGATCTGTATTGTAAACCGTTGTCGCGATTACCGCACTCCGGCCTCAATCATCTTGCGCTGAACCTAGAGACGCATGTCCTCGGTCACTCGCGCCGTCACATCAGCTCTTGGTATGACCCTGTCTCGGAGAGCGTGGTAGGGAAGGAGGATTGAAGGCTAGCGCAAAACAATAGACTCGCATTGTTGGAGGTAACGAATGTCCAATAGGACCATCCATCACAGACTCCTGCTGCTGTCAGTCGGATTGCTGGGACTGGCGGCGTGCAGTGATGTCATAGATCCTCTCGGACCCGATCCAGTCACCCCTATCACGCTCCCGGAACAACAGGTATGGAGCGGTCACCTGCTGCCGGGTGAGACCATCGAGATCAAGGGCATCATAGGAGATATCAGCGCACAGGCGACGGCCGGAACCGCAGTGGTGGTGTCCGCTGTGAGGCGTGGCGACAAACACGACCCGTCGGAGGTCACGTTCGAGGTAGTCGAGCACTCAAGAGGTACTACAGTATGTGCCATCTACCCCGATGTGCCTGGCAAACCAGCAAACGAGTGCGGGCCGGGAGAACAGGGCAGCTCAACGAACCACGACAGCGACGTCGAAGTGACGTTCATGGTTCAGGTGCCTGCCGGAGTGGACTTTGTTGGCAAGACGATAGCCGGCAGTATCCGTGCGGAAGACCTAGAGGGCGATGTCACGGCGAGAACCATTGCGGGCAATGCGATCGTGTCGACCAGCGGCCTGGCCGAGGCGAGCACGATAGCCGGCTCGGTTGAGGCCTCCATCGGTCGTGCCGACCTGGATCGAGATCTCGAGTTCACTGCTGTCACCGGCGGCGTGACTGTGACGGTGCCTTCCAGCACCAACGCGTGGGTTGAGGCGAGTGTCGCGCTGGGGAACATCAGCTCGTCGTTTTCGCTCAACCACATCTTCCCCGGCAGGGTAGAAGGTGTTCTTGGGCATGGGGGACCGACTTTGAAGCTGTCTACCGTTACAGGCAATATCCGGCTGTTGCGGGGTTCCTGAAGCTGGGAACCCAATCAAAGCAAGGCCCCACGGTTGCTGTGCGACCGTGGGGCCATACTTGTGCTGTAATGCTCGTGGTCTTTTGACTAGCGACCGATTGAGTACGTCAGGGCACTGGATATCAGCATGTCGTGCTTCTCGATCCCAGTCTGCGGATTGTTGTTGTACTCGTTCCGCATCGCAAGACGGAAACCGAGCCCGCCGATCACCGATGTCGTGAGACTGGCTTCGGACAGGAGCCTGTAATCCTCGATGTTCTCCACGCTGGGTGACCAGTCGACAGACCAATCGAACCACGCCGGTCCCAAGGCCTGACGCAGTCCCGCGCCCGACGCGACGACGGCCGTGGAATTGTCACCACCGGAGGTGAAATTCTCCACTCGCAAGCCGCCGGAGGTGTAGAATCGCAGGTCCGTCTGGTCAGTTGCGATTACCTGATAGCCAAAGCCGCCGTTGTATTGCGATCGCAGATCGATGTCCTGGAAGGTGTCGCGCTCGTGGCCGGTAAACGCGAACAGGAAAAACCTGGGGCCGACGAAGATGTCGGCCCGCAGGGACCCGTAGTACTTTTCGACGGTCTTCTCGAAGTCTCCGCTTGCCCCCGGCGCTTCTTCGCGATTGAGCCCGGCCTTCAAGGTAAGCCGGTCCTTGGGACTGTTGCGGCCGACCTGAATTGCGGCGCCAAGACCTCGGGACTGGCTGTTACCGCTCTTGTCCGAGAATCCCAGGCTCGCGGTAGCTCCCCAGAACCTGTCCATCGGTGAGAAGAAACCCACCTCGAGAGGAACCAAGGCCTCCAGGTTAGCCGGGTCACCAACCGCGGCCAGCTGAGCGGGTTGCACGGTCCGCGCTCCGCCTTCACTGAGGCTGAGCTGAAGCTGACCGCCGGAAGTGGAGACCGTGGCCGCCGCGATGGTACCGTCGTCGAGTCTCACGCCGATTGGATCCGGTGCCGTTAGCGATGCAACCTCCGCTGGCGAGATCTTCACGGCCCCGCCGGGGTGCTCGAAGACCCATTGACCGCCGGCTATATCGCTGAGCGTGCCAGTGAGCCTGTCACCGTTCGTCAGCTCGAGCACCTGCTGAGCGGCCAGCTCGGTCACAGCGAGTGACAGCAGTGCGGCCACTATGCTAATTCCTGTAAGCTTGGTGTTGCGCATCTATTCAACCTCGTTGTTGTGTCCTCTTTGTACGCTGCGAACCTGATGGCGCAGCACCTACCCTCAAGCAACCAGCATGCCAGCCAGCAAGTCGTTATATGACAACGTTTTATGTAGATTTGGCCGAAAGCCCGCCAGGCGACCCTGTTCCGAATAGGAATGATCCTGTCCCGAATAAGACAGGCTCATGTACGAAATAGTTGACATTATGTCCTATAATTTGTATAGTATGTCGCATAGTTCGTACGTGTTGGTCATGACTTGGAGTTTCAGCTTGGTGGAGGTGTCACGGTGCTTGCAACCTTTTGGTCCGTTCCGCTGCTAGGGACTGTGCTTGTGCTGGCCGTGGTGGCGGTCGTCCTAATGATGCGAACCATGTCCCACAGGAAGCCGCTGTCGTCAGAGGAACGGGAAGAGATGGCGAGTTCCCCGATGCCGCCGCTGCAGAAGCGGGCCTGGTGGGGATTGTTGATCGGAGGAGGGACGTTCGCCCTGATCGCTTACATACTCTTCACGCGCGGAGCAGCCGAATACTGGGAGAACGACAGCCTCAGGTTGACAGTGGTGGCCATCTTCCTCGGCGGCATGGTTATGTACACGGGAGTCTTCCTTGCGGGCTTCGCGAAGATGAGAATGAAGGGGCAGCTCGATGAACGAGATCGAGCGATCCTCGCGCGGTCCCCCAACGTCCAATCGGCAGCCGTCATCATGGCTCTGGCTGCATGGATGATATCGCTTACGGAGATGTTCCACAGCGAGGGAGCCGTGCCCGTCGTCTATCTCTATCTGATCTTCGGGTCCTGCATTCTCGTGACACTGATAGGGCAGTCACTTGGAGTGCTGCTTGGCTACTGGATCGCGGCGCGACATGGCGAAAGCTGAGATCAGAAATCAGATCAGGCGGCTGCGCTTCGACCACGATGAGATGACGCAGCAGGAATTGGCGAATCGGGTCGGCTGCACTCGTCAGACCATCGTCCTCCTGGAGCACGGCAGATACGTACCGTCACTGGCGCTCGCGTTTCGCATTGCACGCACGTTCGAGCTCAACGTGGACGAGGTGTTCGAATTTGTAGGGGATTAGCCGACGTGCGGGCGCTCAGTGCTTCAGATCGTATTTCTTGATCTTTCGATACAACGTCGTTCGCCCGATCCCTAGTTCCCGTACCACTTGAGATATGTTGCCGTTGCAGCGAGTCAGGGCGGCGACGATCGCATCTCGCTCAAGGTCTTCCAGCGTGCGCGGAGCTTCCGGAGATCTACCGGTTACGGAGTCGGCCCTGGGAGCGGGCGGAGTCCCGACCCCGCCCGACTCGCCTGGACCGGGCACGGCCTCAGCGCTGCGACGGCCCTTACCGCGCACCCGTGCTGGAAGATGGCGCGGTTGCACAGTCTTGCCTTCACACTCCACTAGCGCCCGTTCCATGGCGTTTTGCAGCTCCCTTACATTGCCCGGCCAGTCATACGCCATCAACACAGCCGTCGTGTCAGGAGACATTTCGGGCAAGCTGTCTGTTGATTTGGTTTTGGCTTGAGCCAGGAAGTGGGCCACAAGGCGAGGAATGTCGTCGGTCCGGTCGCGCAAAGGCGGTACCTCGAGGTCCATTACCGCAATCCGGAAATAGAGGTCTTCTCTGAACCCCCCGTCTTCGACTTGAGCGGCCAGGTCCCTATGGGTCGCGACAACGAGGCGGAAGTCAGAGTGGATTTCAGCCGACCCGCCGACCCGATGAAACGTCCTTTCCTGTAATACGCGGAGTAGCTTTGCCTGCAAACTGGCCGACAACTCACCAATCTCGTCCAGGAACAGCGTGCCCCGGTTCGCACGCTCGAAACACCCTTGTCGACGACTGGTGGCGCCGGTGAAGGCGCCCCTCTCATGCCCAAACAACTCCGATTCTTGCAGAGATTCCGGAATCGCTGCGCAGCTCAGAGCTACGAAGGGCTGATAGCTTCTCGAACTCTGATTGTGGATCGCCCTGGCGACCAGCTCCTTTCCGGTTCCGCTCTCCCCGTTTATCAACACTGTAATGTCGCTGGCCGCGATTCGGTCCAGTCTGCGGAAGAGCTCGTTCATGGGTCTCGATTGGCCGATGATCCCAGGATACTCGCGCCCCTCCACCTCCCGCTCCAGCTGAGCGAGGCGGATCGACATCTGCGAGCGCTCGACCGCGTTCGTGACTTCCGTAACGAACTTGGTGCGTTCAACAGGCTTCACCAGGTAGTCGTATGCTCCGCTCTTCATTGCTTGCACGGCTGATTCGACGCCGCTGTGCGCAGTCATCAAGAGAACGGGCATTCGCGGGTGATGGGCTTTGATTCGCTCAAGCGTCTGCAGTCCGTCAATGCCTGGCAACGACAGGTCTGTGCAAACGGCGTCGGGTAGAATCTCCGTCAAGGCAGTCAGACAGGACTCTCCGTCGTGAAACACCGCGACCTCGAATCCGTCTCCTTCCAGCCAACGCTTCAGGAGATCACACAACAGAACGTCGTCGTCCACCAGAGCGACGAGCCCCCTGCTGTTGTCGCCTGGCTTGCTCCTCTTAACGGCTTGAGCCACTGCGGTGGTAAGCCTCGTTCGAAAGGTGGTCCGACAAATCTATTACCCATGCGCTGTTGCGCCATCGACCTGAACGTTGTGATCTGGCTGGGCCGGCCCCGCCATCAGGCCGCAAGCCGTTGTATCTTGTCAGCACGATTTCCGTTCAGCGATTGAATCAGAGTTTCGGGTTAGGCTGGCGCTGGATGATACAGAAGAAGATCTGCATGCTGGGTGCTTTCGCGTCGGGAAAGACGAGCCTCGTGAGACGCTTCGTGCACAGCATCTTCAGCGAGAAGTATCAGACCAGCATTGGAGTCAAGGTCGATCGGAAGGAACTCGAGATAGCCGGCAATCCGGTGCTCTTGATGCTGTGGGATCTCGCAGGTGAAGACGAGTTCCAAGGAGTGCGCACCTCCTACCTCAGGGGCTCATCCGGGCTCTTCTTCGTTGCGGACGGCACGCGACGCGACACGCTGGATCGGGCACGCCGCATCAAGGATACTGCATTCGCCGCAGTCGGGGATCAACCGGCAGTCCTTGCTGTCAACAAGTTTGACTTGACCGAGGATTGGGCACTGGCGGAGGACGAAGCTGACCGACTCACCGAGGCAGGCTGGAGCGCATTCCTGACCAGCGCAAAGACCGGGGCTCAGGTCGAAGATGCCTTTCGCTGTTTGGCCCGCATGACTTTGACGACTCCATGAGTAACCTGCCGGCCCCCGTCATCGAACTGCTGCAGCGTCAGGCGGTCGAGCGGAGATCGCCCGCCTTCGTCCACGTCGACTCGGACGCGCGAGTGATCGATGCGGGCGGTGATCTCCAAAAGTATGGATTCGAGGACCTGGCGCACGGAGACGCCGTCGACCGACAAATGCCGTTCCTGCAGGGCCTACTGGAATCAGGAGACACGGACCCTCACCTGTTGACGGTGGTGACGGACTCCGGAGTCGTAGCGGACGTGTTTCTGGTACGCAGCAAAAAAACTGATTGGCTCGTGCTGCTGGATGCCACACTCGAACGAGCACAACAGCAGCTCATTCAGCAGACGACCAACGAGTTGAGGCTACTGCAGACGCGCTCCGGCAAGGACGGTGACGATGGTGAGGGATCGCCTACCGTGCAGCTGCTGGCCGCGCTGGGCATCGCCGCCTTCGAGCGCCTCGAAGGCGGTCACATCCGTGCAATAGGGGTACCTCCCAAGTGGTTTGCCGAAATCTGGCCGGAGGTAGCTGCCAATGTGAACGACGCGACCTTGGCCAAAAGTTCTCCGTTCGTCGAGGGCTTCATCAATGAGGCGGATTCTGTGTGGCGGTCTGGAGATCGGATTCTGCGCTCGGGTCCGTGGACGGAGGTCGATCCTTCAGGCAATGAGTGGCACCTCGAAGCTTCGGCGCTCATCAGCGGTGGGCAAGCGATGCTTGTCATCGTCGACACAGGTAGGCGATACCAGGAAATGACGGGATTGCTGCAGAGGGCTCGGGAGAACGTGTTGGATCACCAGGCGTTGCTCAGCGAGATCGAGAAGAAGGACGTGCTGCTCCATTCTATAGTCCATGACCTACGCAGTCCGATGGTCTCAGCCCACAGTGGCTTCCAGCTGCTGGAGGCGGAGAATCTGTCTCCGGCCGGTCGTCGCACCCTCGACATCGGAATGAAAGAACTGGAACGACAGGAGCGCCTGATACGATCGATTCTCGACGTGTTTGCGGCTGATATCAAAGGTCTACGGCGAGCTGATGCGACCCTGTCAACCACTGATGTGCTCGACTGCGCTCGGGCAGTGGTCGAGAGCTTCACCTCGGTGTACGAGCTCCAACGGGTCGATCTCGAGCTTGACGTGGCGGACGAGTTGGCTGCTTCGTGGCAGGTTGCTGGCGACCGCATGCGCTTGATACGGGTCTACGGGAATCTGGTCGACAACGCGCTGCGTCACTCAAGCGCTGGTGCGAAGGTACGGATAGTGATTAGCCGAGAGGCAGAAACGGTATTGGTCCAGGTGGAGGACGAGGGCCCGGGCGTACCGGCCGCCATCGCTGATAGGCTATTCGATCGCTTCACACAGGTGGGGTCTTCTCGCGGAACGATGGGATTGGGGCTGCACTTCTGCCGTATCACGATTGAGGGTTGGGGAGGCGAAATCGGGTTCGACAATCGTCCGGAGGGCGGTGCGCGCTTCTGGTTCCGACTCAACACGATAGAACCACGATAGCGGGCGTGTTGTGGAGAAGGAGGAAGAGAGAAGGGGCCCCGTCGGGGCCCCTCGCACTCATTGCAGCGGACTCCAACGTTAGGGTCTGGGGACAAATGGCTCCGCAAGCCGGATGCGTATCGGGGATCCGGCGTCGATCATCACTCGCTCTCCCTTAGTGGCGATTGCCACGCCTGCACCCGCGACGGTGCCGACCGCGGCACCCACGAGAGTGCCTGTCCTGTTCCCGCCTATGATGCGGCCGGCGATCGCGCCCACAACGGCTCCTGCACCCGTCTTGGCTGCGTCACCGGCAGTGACTCCACCCTTTTCGGTCCGAAAGCCAATGCTGTCTGTCAGTGCACTGACTCCGTAGGAGTTACCATCGAACCGTACGCTGTCGAAAGTGAGCACTAGTGCCTCGGAGGTGCCACTGCTGTCCGTCATCTCGGTCTTGGACACCGAGCCTGAGAACACCGCGCCAGCAGGGATGACTTCCCGTCCGCGATCGTCCATCAGAGATGTGGCCGCCGTAGCGTACACGGCCTGGCCGATCAGATCATCGTTTAGCTGCAGCGAGTCAGCTGCAAAGAGATCGATCGAGGTCCCTCCCGTCAACGACGGTGGCGGCGGTGGCGGCGTGGCCGGCCGTCTCGGAGCCGGAGCCGACTTGGTACCTGACATCGCCTTCTCTGCCTGCGCTTCGGACTTCTCCAGTTCGGGTAGCGTGTCGCTCAATGGTATGTCCGACAGCGCTTGCATTGAGTCGGCCGGCAGGAGCGCGATGTCGCGATCCATGGTCTCGTTGCTCTCGCTCCCGCCGCAGGCGGCGAGGGAGGCCATCACGAGTGCAACTCCGAGCGTCGCGCTGTTCCTTGTCGAATTCATTCAATCCTCCTATGGGTAAGGCTGCCTAAACATCGGTTCATTTGTTGTCTCCGCGAACGGCGCTATGCCACTGCTCAAGCTGCTGTGCAGCCAGATCGCGTCCGCCAATCCCAAATGCCATAGCAACTGCCACGGCAATCGCACCAAGTGTAAGCCCGAACGCGAGCGTGATGATCTCATCTGCCACACCCAACTCTCGCAGGGCCATTGCTCCTGCAAGCACCATGATGGCCGCTCTGGCGCCAATCGCAAGGATCCGAGCCTGCGAAGTGCGGCTCGCCTCGATCGCGTTGCCAGCGAGATTGGCGAGATATAGGCCTGCTCTGAAGACGATCAGCCCAATGTGCAGCCACGGCCTCAATGGCAACGGGCATGCCAATGTCTGTTTGGCCGTCTCGGCAGACTTGTGAATCTCTGTGTGACAACAAGTTAGCAGTCTGGGATCAGTACTGCGGGGATGCGTTCGGCGAAGTGAGCTGTTTCGGGGGTTGACCCGTCGACTGTTCTCGATCGGTACTGCGTTGTTCCAAAACGGTCTTGGCCAGCTCGGCCACCGCCGCGCCGGAAGATCAGCCTATCTGCTTGTCAAACATGGAGTTGGTGGCGGTTGGAAAACTGGCACGCTACTTCCATTGCCGCGTGGTGCAGTGAGCATGTTGGCCTTCTACCTGCGAGGGATCAGTGGAGAATATGGAAGACTTCGTTCAGGCGGCGGCCCAAAGGTTCGGAGCGTCGGGAGAGACGACGCGTTCCGCATCGAGTGGCCTACTCGGAGCCGTCAAGGAGAACTCTGACGCGGCAACCTTCAGTCAGTTGCTTGATCGTGTTCCGGGCGCCGCTGCGTTGGTCGGCTCGCAGAATATGATCGAATCAGAAGATCTCGATTTGTTCAGCCGTGTGCAGGGCATGTCGCCGGGAATGATTGGGAGGCCCGGTGGGTCCAGCGCGGGACTACTCGGCCTGCTCACCGGCTCCGGCATCTCTACGTCGAACATTGGACCGTTTGTCTCAATGTTCTTGAGGTTCATAGAGCAGAAGGCAGGACCGGAACTCACCGACCGTGTTTCCGGATCCCTACCCAATCTGAAGAAGCTTGTTGAATAGCAGTCACATCACCACACAAGACAAGAGGACAGCAACGATGGCTTACAAGATCGACGAAATCGAAGGTATCGGCCCGTCATACGCGCAGAAGCTCGCCGTGGTCAAGATCAAGACCACCAATGACCTACTGAAGAACTGCAAGGATGCCGATGGCCGTGCGTCCGTCAGTTCGACTAGCGGCATCAGCGAGGCTCAGCTCCTGAAGTGGACTAACCTCGCTGACCTGATGCGAGTTTCCGGAATTGGTTCGGAGTACTCCGAGCTACTCGAGGCCGCAGGCGTGGATACAGTGAAGGAGCTCCGCAATCGCAACCCCCAGAATCTGGCTGCCAAAATGAAGGAAGTGAACGCGACTAAGCGACTGTCGCGAATCACACCAGGCGCAAGCATGGTGGAGAAGTGGGTTGCCAGCGCGGCCAAGTTGAACCCCGTCGTCACTCACTAGCGCGATCCCCACGCAGTTGGACCGAAGTCCGGACGGCCGGCCCGCAAGGGTCGGCCGTTCAGTTGTCTGGCGCCTATTCAAGACTTGTGTGATCTTAGGCGCGTGCTTGACGCTAGTAGGCCCCATAAGGCCTCAATGAGCACGCAGACGACACTCTCAAACACCAATACGCCAAGAACGGCTGCATGCCCCATGAAGAAGATCATCGGTTTAGGACTGTTTTTGATCATCGTGATACTGACTACTGCACTGGTGGTCCGCACGTTGGGATACGCCTCCAAACAAGGAGAACCCCAAGACCCCGTGGACATCGCCGTCGATGAGCGGGCCGCTGCTGAACGGCTTGCGGGAGCTGTGACGTACCAGACGATTTCGCACCAGGATCCCACGATACTCGATACGGCCGCCTTCTTAGGCCTTCATCGTTATCTCGAGCAGACATATCCACAGGTTCATGGTCAGCTACTTCGTGAGACGGTAGCCGACTTGAGCCTACTGTACACGTGGCCCGGTCGGGATGGCTCGGAGGATCCGGTTGTGCTGATGGGGCACTTGGATGTAGTCCCGGTCGATTCTGCGACCGTGACTGATTGGACACATCCGCCTTACGATGGGGCGATCGCTGACGGATATGTCTGGGGCAGGGGATCCATGGACGATAAGAGCAGTGTGCTGGCGGCACTCGAAGCCGTAGAGCTGCTTCTCAATGATGGTTATCAGCCCGCCCGCACTGTCTACCTCGCTTTCGGTCACGACGAAGAGATCGGTGGGCGTGCCGGGGCACAAAGCATCGCCAATCTACTGGAGTCGCGCGGCATCGACGACTATGCGTTGGTGCTCGACGAGGGCGGTGCGGTTGTGGACGGAATGATGCCCGGAATAGACGGGCTGGCCGCGATCGTCGGAGTGGCTGAGAAGGGCTTTGTGAGCGTCGAACTTGTTGTCCAGGGCGAGGGAGGTCACTCCTCCATGCCGCCACCCCAGACTAACATAGGAATCCTCGCCGAGGCGATTGCCGAGTTGGAGGAGAACCAGTTCCCGGCTCGGCTCGACGGTGCGGCGCTGGACTTGTTTGAGTACATCGGTCCGGAGATGCCTTTCCTGCAGCGGATGATGTTTGCAAACCTGTGGCTGTTCCGGCCGCTGGTGGTGGGTGGACTGAAGCGCTCGGCACAGACAGCGGCCATGGTGCGCACCACTACCGCAGCTACGATCTTCCACGCAGGAGTGAAAGACAACGTACTTCCGATGTCGGCATCGGCGGTAGTGAACTTCCGGATCTTACCGGGCGAGACTGTCGAGACTGTAACAGAGAGAGTGCGGCAGGTTATCGACGACGAGCGTGTACAGGTTGCAGTTGATGTGGGCCAAGATCCCTCTGCGGTTTCGAACGCCGATTCACCTTCGTTCCGGCTCCTGGAAAACACGCTACGTCAGGTGATGCCGGGCGAGAGTATCGTAGTTGCTCCCTATCTCGTAATGGGCGGTACGGACTCCAAGTACTACGCCCCACGATCGAGCAACGTGTTTCGATTCCTGCCGCTGGTGGTAACAGAACAGGACCTGGGGCGTGTCCACGGCACCGACGAGCGAGTCAGCGTTACGCACTACGCAACGGCCATAAAGTACGTGTATCAGTTGATTCGCAATCTGGAGACGCTGTAGGTAGTCAGCGGTCAGAAGGCAGCGATCAGCTGTCAGCTCGCTCTCGTCGGCATCGGAGTGAGCTAGTTTTCCACTCGTTCAGTAACCAGGTTGCTCGGCCTGAGCAGCTTGTACACGGGATAGACTTGCGGTTCCATGCTCCATTGTGCGGACAGATAACGGTCAAAGAAGTTCCATACCACGAGTCCATCATCGCTCTCAGGCTCGAGGAGGTAGGCTGCCACTGATCCCAGTGATTGAGCCGTTGTCACGAAGTAGGTTCCCACCTGGAATTCCCGTTCGACTGTGGAGTATTCCCCCTTCACACTGTTGGTATAGTGTCCTTGGTTTAGGCGACTATTTCCCGTTACTTCAGTAACACTGAACGCCTCCACTTGCAGAGTCACAGGCTCAACCAGCCGTTCCACCGCTATACCGTGTAGCAGCAAGTTCTCAATCACTGCGTGATCCCGAACCCCAATCAGATACCCGCGGGGTAGCTGGACCGTGCGTCGCGGCACGTACCGGGCGAGGTAGGGCAGGTTGGCGTAGGTCCGTGTGGTCTCAGTGGGCCGGACGCGCGGCCTGCGACCTTCCTGTTGTACGATCTCCATTTCGTAGCCCTCGATTGTAATCCGAATATCGATGGCGTCGCGATCGTACTCGACAATGAAGGACTCGGTGGCCGGATCGGCACCGCGCGCAATCGTCCTGCGATCGGCGTCACGCACAAGTGCGACCATCTGGTCCTTGTTTGCACGGATGTGATCGAGGAAGGAAAGAAAGAGATCGTATGCACCCTCGACTCTCGTTTGGAAATCGACGTAGGGATACTGCTCGTTTAGCACAGAAAACCGATTCCGTAGACCCACGTAGTTGCTCAAATAGCGCGGTTGAGGCCCAAGGGGCACCCAGCCCTGAGCGGGCTCGCGCGCATTGATGAAGTCGCCGTGTGGGATGGTCAGAGTGCCGTAGTCATCGCGCATGCGGGACGTGATGTCAGGCAGCATCACTTCCGCCATGTATGCCAGGATCTCCGGATCGCCATTGGGATTGAGGCCCCATGTCCAGGTTACTGGTTCCTGGTGATACGAGCCGTTGTGTGTGTGGCTGTCCAGGAAGAACAGGGGATCCCAGCGGAGAAGCGCGTTCTGAACGAGCCCTCTCACCTCGGGGCTTTCCAGTTTGAGCCCGTCGCGATTCAGATCCAGATTCTGTCCGTTGTAACGGATCCCAACGCCCTGCTCGGGTCCTACCTGGTTGCTGCGGTTTCGCGTGTCGACCTTCTCATTGCCATCGGCGTTGAAGACGGGGGCTATGAGGATCACGAGTTCGTCCAGATACTGAGGCGCTTCACCGAGGGCCAGGTCCCGTGCCAGCATCTGAGCGGCTTCTTTGCCCTCGACCTCGCCCGCATGAATGTTGGCCTGGATGTACACCACCGCGCGACTGTCATATCTCAGGTCAGTGGGCGAGGAGGGCACCGGATCTCCGATGATGATCAGAGGGACGGTCCTTCCCTCGGTGCTACGTGCGAGCGTTTCGACCCTCACGAGTGGGCTCATGCGCTGCAGCTCGGCAATGAACTGCATGACATCGGCGTGCATCGACGTGGCCGCGAAGCCGCTCGCCTCGGCGACCGTCAGTGGCCGATCCTGAGCCGAGAGCTGGTGTGCGGATAAAGACAAAGTTGCGGCCGCCAACGAGAGAATCCAACCCACCGCAGTCCTGATTGAAGACATGAGACACTCCTGAGTTGCCGGAACCGTCCCGACCGATTTCGACCTACGACCGCGTACGGGCGTGGGTCATCGGCCAGGATCGAGTCCCTAATATAGCCGGGTGGTAGATCGATTTGCCTTCCGCACGATAGGTGCAGTCGCTGTATCTTGTTGATCGGATCACGCTAGTAGGGTTGGGGTAATCAACGCCACGTCGTGCAGGGTCGACTGGAGCAATACCGCCATGAGTTATCGCAAATTCACTGACAGCAACGGCAACGCGTGGGAAGTACGCGATCGTTCGGCCAGCGAGTGGGACTTCGAGCCGATGTTGGGGAATCGGGAGCGGGCCAGGTCGGTGCCTGCGCCGGGATATGAGAAGGATCCGTTCGAACTAAGCATCGAGGAGCTGCAGAGAATGTTTGACTCCGTGCAGCCGGCCAAGTTGAAGCCGAAGCAGTCTCCGTTTAAGGATGGATGACGACGGAGGTTGAACATCGAACAGCGAACGCCGAACGTCGAACGTCGAACGTCGAAATGTACGTGCCGAGACCGCAGTTGATCTCAGTTCGATGTTCAATGTTCGATGGTCGATGTTCAACCTCCGTCGTCCCACCTCTCCCGCCAAATGCACTAACCAAGTGACGGCTTAACTGGAGCGCTTGACCTCTATCGCGGCATGGAAGAGAGTGATCTCAGAGTACAGCTAGAAGAGCACCACGAGGCGGCGTTCGGTTGGGCGCTCTCTTGCTGCGATTGGGATAAGGCCACGGCTGAGGACGTGCTGCAGTCGAGCTACCTCAAGGCGCTGGATGGTAGAGCGGCGTTCGCCGGCCGTTCCAGCTTCAAGACCTGGCTGTTTGCGGTGATTCGGCGGACGGCGGCGGACATGAGACGGCGGTCGTTCGTTCGCAGGCTGCTGCCGATTTCAATGGCCGCCAATCGTGAAGACACTGGCCGGGCCAGCCCGATCCGGGAAATCGTCCGGTCGGAGCGCAACGCACGACTGCTCGCGGCCCTGGGCAGGCTGCCGCAAAGACAGCAAGAGGTGCTTCACCTAGTGTTCTATCAAGACCTGACGATACGCGAAGCTGCCGAGGTAATGACGGTGTCCATTGGAACAGCGCGGACGCATTACGAACGGGGCAAGCAGCGATTGAGGGACTTGTTGTCCGGGGAGCAAACCACGTGAACGAAACACCAGAAGACCGCCAACTGACCGGTGCGCTTCATGAGCTGCGGCACGAGGTTGAGGCTGCAGTGCCGCCCTTCTTCGTGACCGGCGCGCGTAGGGCACAGGGCCGACGGCATGGGTGGTGGGTCGCGGCCGCAGCCACAGCCGCCGCTGCGGTGGTGCTGTGGTCGGTTGTCTCACAGGATGACGCGAGCGACGCGTATGCACTCGATTTGAGTGCCACCACATGGATTGCGCCGAGCGATTTCCTGCTCGAGACGCCTGGCCGCGGTCTGCTGCGATCGCTGCCAGCCATCGATGTCACTGCCTATGTGCCGCAACAGATCGAGCCTGATCGCGGCACTGCCGATACATCAGATTGAACCGGGAGGACGGATCATGAGAACGGTAACCATGCTGACCGTCACGGGAGCGCTATTGCTGCCGCTAACGGCTGCTGCCCAGGAAGGACACGTTGAGATACACGAGTTCTCTCAGCACCTGTTCCCACCTGAATTGGTGATGCGACATCAGCGGCATCTCGACCTCACCGATCAACAGCAGAGCAACATCAGACAGCAGGTAAGGGATCTCCAAGCTCAGGTCCTGGATCTGCAGTGGCAATTGGAGGATCAACAACAGGCGTTGGGGGAGCTTCTGGCTCAAGAGACGGTTGACCCGGACGCAGCGCTGCTGCAGATGGATCAGGTGCTGCAGCTCGAGTCACAGATCAAGCGGAATCACTTTCGATTGCTGATTGAGATCAAGAACCAGCTCACAGCCGAGCAGAGGCAAAAGCTGCAAACGGTGATGGAGCATATGAAGCAGGAGCAGCAAAGGCAGCACGAGATGATGGAGCATCTGCAGTATAGGGAGCAGCAAGAGCAAACGCAGCATCTCGAGCGAATGAAGCGAGGGCGTTGAACATTCGAACATCGAACGCTGAACGTTGAACTTCGAGCGGTACCGGCGTATTACTGTTCAAAGTTCGACATTCCTTGTTCAGTGTTCGATGTTCAGAGAGGCCTCGTCTGATCGACTACTCACCGCCCACAAACGAGACTGACCTCGACGAGCTTCTGTCTCGGCCATCACCCGCCGACGTCGAAGCCTTGGGCCGGATTCACGGAGACATCCTGGTACTAGGCGCCGGCGGCAAGATGGGACCGAGCCTGGTCAGCCTCGCTTGTCGGGCTTCAAGGGACGCGGGCGTTAATCGCAGCATCATCGCCGTGTCTCGGTTCACCGAGCCCGGTGTAGCAGAACGGATTGCCACGGCAGGAGCGATACCGCTGGTTGCAGACCTGCTCGATGGACGTGCCATCGAGCAGTTGCCCGATGTGCCGAATGTGATCTTCATGGTAGGTCAAAAATTCGGCACGGCCGACGACCCGTCGAGCACGTGGGCGCTGAACGCGTTGTTGCCCGGCCTCGTGATGCAACGGTTTGCGTCGTCCAAGCTCGTGGCGTTCTCTACCGGTAACGTCTACCCGTTTGTTCCGGTTGACAGTGCAGGTTCGGCCGAGAGCGATCCACTTGATCCTGTGGGCGAGTACGCAATGTCCGCGGTCGCCAGAGAACGGATCTTGACTTTCCTTGCAGGAAGCCAACACACCTGTGTCACAGTCCTCAGACTCAACTACGCGGTGGAAGTCCGCTACGGCGTGTTACGCGATTTGGCCGATAGGATTTGGCGTCGTGAGGCGATCGATCTCACAGTGGGATACGTCAACGTCATTTGGCAACGCGATGCCAATTCGATCGCGCTCAGATCGCTGTCTTACAGTGCAGTACCGCCGTTTGTCATGAACGTCACAGGCCGGGAGAGGCTGAGCGTGCGTGCTTTGGCGCAGCGTTTGGGCGATCGCTTGGGGGTCGCACCGACGTTCGTTGGTCGTGAGTCTGACACGGCTCTCCTCAGCGATGCGTCACGCTGCCACGAGCTCCTCGACCCGGCGACGGTGGAGACGGAGACAATCATCGACTGGGTGGCGAGTTGGGTGCGCGGAGGTGGACGTTCGTTCGGAAGGCCGACGCATTTTGAGGAACGCGAGGGTGGGTTCTGATGGTACAGGATGTTCGCGCCCGGCTGCTCGAAGGACTGGTGATTCCAGCGCATCCTCTTGCGCTAACCGCGCACCGCCGGCTGGACGACCGGCGGCAACGGGCGCTCACGCGCTACTACGTCGACGCTGGTGCTGGCGGTATCGCGGTGGGCGTACATACGACGCAGTTTGCGATCCACAATCCGTCGGTGGGACTGTACGATCCTGTGCTCGAGCTGGCGGCGAGCACGGCAGATGAGCTGGAGGCGGCGAATAACAGCTCTGTGGTCCGTATTGCTGGCATCATCGGTGACACTCGCCAAGCCACGGCTGAAGCCGAGATGGCTCGATGCCACGGTTACCAAGTGGGGTTGGTGTCGGCCGGTGGCTTGGAAGATTGGTCGGTTGAGAAGCTAGTGGATCATTACAGAGCGATCGCCGAGATCATCCCCGTGATGGGCTTCTACCTGCAGGCCGCTGTGGGTGGTCGCGAGTTACCGCGCGAATTCTGGCGTAGGCTAGCGGAATTGGACGATTTGGTGGCTGTGAAGATCGCACCGTTTGACCGCCGGAAAACCCGGGAAGTAATTCGCGCCGTCATCGACTCGGGCAGGGCGCACGAAATCGCGTTGTATACGGGAAACGATGATCACATCGTGCTGGACCTGGTGACAACATATCAATCTGGAGACGGCCCCACGGTACACATGGTGGGTGGGCTGCTGGGTCAATGGTCGCTCTGGACCAAGCGGGCCGTCGAGTTGCATGCCGAATGCAGGGAAGTCGTGAACAGTGGCGCGGACGTGCCACCTAGCCTGTTGATGACCGCGACTCAGTTGACGGAGGCGAACACTGCGGTATTTGACACTGCCCACTCCTATGCCGGCTGCCTCCCAGGCATCCACGAAGTCCTGCGTCGTCAGGGGCTGTTAGCCGGAACGTGGTGTCTCGACCCCGAAGAGGTGCTGTCTCCCGGTCAGGCAGAGCAGATTGAACAGGTAATTGCCGCCCACCCTCAACTCACTGACGATTCGTTTGTTGCGGAACACCTCGATCGTTGGTTAGCTGACTGACGAAGCCCCGCAACCGTACCGCACGCTGCGGGGCTTCGGTGTTCCGCTCCCCCTCATGCTTGTACTGCTACTCTACGGGAGTGGAGAGAAGAGGGAGCGGCGCATCATAGGTGGAAGGACAGCCTCAGCGCGATCGCTGGATCGTGGACGGCTGCGCGACCACCGTAGTGAGTGCGGACGTGTCGGCGAGCATTACGGCGTTCCCGATACCACCGATGCCATGCCTGTCTGGCCGCTTTCACGTGACTCCGATAGGCCCTGCTGTCCATTCTCCGTGCCAGTCTCACAACTCGGCGCTGATCTCGGTAGTTTCGCCTGTCGCGATACACCCGATTACGGAATACATGGATCGAGATAGCCCGGTCGGGCCGGAAGGCACGTGTGTCCCAGCAGTACAGGTATGGGCCGCTCGGCTGACAATGCCGATGGCCCACGCGCAGATAGACCGCAGGCGACGCATACGCGGCGGCGACCCGGACGCCTTGACCACTGTGCCATCCCAAGTCGACTCTTACGCGCTGGGCCGAGCCAGCGTCGCTGACGAGCGCACCGAGCGCGGTAACTAGTGCTAGACCCAACATCGTTCTCTTCATGACAACCCCCTGCTGAGGAGTCGATTCCCAGGTCCCTCCCGGTTGCTAACCCAAATCAACGCAGGGCCCGTGCCGGCGCCGTAAGTCATTGCTATTGTGTCGTTTGTACGGTTGGCAAATGCGATCCTGGAGTTAGAAACCGTCCTCTACAGAGGACATTCTCGGTAGGGATTGCTGGTACTCGCGCGCGTATTTGATGACCCTTTGCGGCCGAAGGGACTTTGCATTGGCGATCCGCGGCCGCGGGCTGCGACGCTCCAAGAAGGATCCCCTCGCGCGGCTATGATCCTTGTGCGAATTCTGGAGACAGCAGTCTGTGTCATGCTATCGGGATATCTTACGAGGCCCCGACTCCACAGCCCTCCAACGAGGTGAACCCATGAGGTTCTTACGGTTCGTAGGACCGCTTTCCGTAGTAGCCACCCTTGCCTGCAGTGACTCCTGGAGAGAAGCCGTTCCTGCCAACTGGCCATTCGATCTGGATGCGGTTCCGGTTCAGGCTGCTAACGGAATGGTTGTCAGCACGGACCGATATGCTAGCGAGGCGGGGGTCGCCGTTTTGCAGGCTGGCGGAAACGCGGTGGACGCCGCGGTGGCCATGGCGTTTGCGCTTGCGGTAGTGAACCCGGAGGCCGGCAACATCGGTGGAGGCGGGTTCATGGTCTTACGAATGGCCGATGGTAGTACTGCGACTCTCGACTTCAGGGAGCGCGCGCCCGGGGCTGCGTCACGGGACATGTACCTCGATGAAGCCGGTGAACTGACTGATGGCTCGCGGGTGGGGCATAGGGCGAGCGGGGTGCCCGGAAGCGTGGCAGGGCTGTGGGAAGCGCATCAGACGTATGGTTCTTTGCCCTGGAGCGAGCTGGTGGCGCCGGCGGTCGAACTGGCGGACGGATTTGAAGTGACTGACCGCCAGGCGAAGTCGTTGCGCTACTATGCCGAGGAATTGGCCGAGTATGAACACACGGCAGAGATCTTCCTGACAGACGCGGCACCGCCCGAGATCGGTAGCACGCTGGTACAGGCCGACTTGGCTTCGACGCTACGCCGGATTCAGGAGCAAGGGCGAGACGGTTTCTACCTAGGTGAAACCGCTCGAATGGTGGCTGCGGAGATGCGGCGACACGGCGGGATCATGACTGAACAAGATCTTGCGTCCTACCAGGCATCCTGGCGCGAGCCGATCGAGTTCAGCTATCGCGGTTACACGATAATCTCGATGCCGCCAACGTCATCCGGCGGCCTGACGCTGGCCCCAATGGCCAAGATCTTGGAAGGTTACGAGCTGTCGCGGATCGGCTGGCATTCGCCGCAGATGGTCCACCTCCTTGCCGAGGCATGGAAGAGGGCATATGCCGACCGGAATGAGTACCTGGGTGACCCCGATTTCGTGGACATCCCGCGCGAGCGGCTCACGTCGGCCGAATACGGAGAAGAACGGCGTGCAGGGATCTCACTGGACCGTGCCACACCGTCCGCCGAGGTATCGCCTGGACTCGGCCCGTACCAGCTGGAGGAAAACACAACCCATTTGTCCGTGGTGGACGGGTCGGGCAATGCGATATCGATGACAACGACGATCAACTCGTTCTATGGCATCAAGGCGGTGGTGCAGGATGCGGGGTTCTTCCTGAACAACGAAATGGACGACTTCGCGGCTCAGCCCGGGACGCCGAACATGTTCGGACTGGTGCAAGGCGAAGCCAACGCCATAGCCCCCGGCAAGCGTATGCTGTCTGCAATGACCCCTAGCATCGTACTGCGTCCGGACGGATCCCTGTTCTTCGTCGTGGGGTCGCCGGGCGGCGCCACTATCATCACCAATGTGTTTCAAAACATCGTGAATATGGTGGACTACGGTATGAATGTGATCGAGTCGGTGCACGCGCCTCGGCTGCACCACCAGCATCTGCCAGACCGCCTCGACTACGAGCGTGGCGCGCTAAGTGCCACCACGATAGCCGTGCTGGAAGCAATGGGACATACAATGCGAGAGCGTTTCAGCGTCAGCTCTCTCTACCCCTACATCGGTGATATTCAGGCGATAATGGTGTTGCCGAACGGCTCGCTCGAGGGAGCTTCGGATCCGAGAAGAGGTGGAGCAGCGGTGGGGTACTAGAACATCGAACATTGAACATCGAACGTCGAACATTGAACGCTGAACTCTTGAAGATCAGCCACCGCACTTCGACGTTCGATGTTCCTTTCGCTCGCAGTGCATCGGCTGTAGTGTAAGACAGGTCACGCTGTCCGTACCTCTCACTGGAGGCAGCAATGCGCCCAGTCTTCTCCATACTCGCTGCCGCCGTCCTGGTCCCCTGCGCCGCGGTCCAGGGACAGTCGTATTCGGGCACCTTCACCACCGCGAACAACGCAGGTGGCACTGTCACCCTGGTGATGGTCCAGAGCGCCCAAGGCCAGGTGACAGGTTCCCTTTCCGGCGCCGGTGTGAGCTACGAACTGAACGGAATAATTGAGGAGGGATCGGTGTTGGGGACGTTGTCGTCTGTGGCAGGGGGAGTCTACTTCTCCGCTGAGCACGATGCCAGGCAGCTCTACGTGACACTGTTCGAGGCCGACGCCAACAACCAACCCAATTACGACCAGAGCCAGACCCTGATATTCCAGCGCCAGGGCGGGCCCGAAATGGGGGGAGCCGCAATGGCGCCACCAGCCGGTAACCCGCTGGCCCAGCAGCCCACGCCGGCCGCACCGCCCGCGGGTGATCCCTGGGCGCAACAACCCGCGCCGGCCGTGCCTCCAGCCGCACCCGATCAACCAATGGGCGGTCGTGGTACTCAGGTACTGCAAGGGTGGAACATACAGTACTCAGTACCCGCAGCATGGCAGGTATCGCAGAATCTCGGCCGCGTTCAGGTGCTGGCATCGCATACGGAGGCCGGTGCCATCTTCGTAACGCCGGGGTTATACACGAACTTCAACGAGGTAACGGCCGACGTTGCCGCTTTCTATCAGTCGATGGGACAAGTGGCCTACCCGGTCGAACAGCCCACACAGACGACGATCGCAGGTATGCAGGCCATGGCCGGTACCTACATGAGCCAAGATCAGATGGGGCAGCAGGTCCACGCCCGAATAATCGCGATGCTTACGCCACACGGTACTGGCGTAGTTGTGTCGGGAATGACCACTCCCCAGCAGATGCCCCAGCTGCGGGCCACACTGGATTGCGTAGCGAGCACAGTTGCAGCTCAGCCTCCCCAGGTGAACCAGCAAGCCGTGGCAGCCCTTCGTGGGCGCTGGATGTACTACGCGGGCAAAGCTACGGGCGTAACACGCCCATCGGGAGGCAGCTCGCGCAGCCACGAGGAGTACGTGACGTTTGACGGCAGCCGCTACTTCCAGTGGCAGTCATCTACGTCGCTGAGCGTGACGGCACCCGGAGCAGCCGGCGTCGGCTCAGCGGGATCCAACAGTGACCAAGGTACCTACACCGTCATCGGCAACACGCTGGTTGTGAAAGGCCAGCAGGGACAGCAAACGTTTGATATTCAGATACTGCCTGATCGCGTGATCGCGAACGGGCGGACGTATTTGAAGACGAACCAGTAGAACCTTGAACATCAAACATGGAACTTCGAACTTCGAACGTGGGCGGCATGGGGTTGCTCGACGTTCAATGTTCGATGTTCAAGGTTCGATGTTCGGTATTCTGAGTTTCGTGGTTACATGCCAACTGACGACCTAACCTCCATCCCCGGAGTCGGTCCCAGTATCTCGCAGGATTTGCGTGACTTGGGCTACAGGTCGGTATCGGCCCTGCGCGGCGAAGATCCCGAAGAGATGTACCAGCGATTGGTGCGAAGGACTGGCCAGCATGTAGATCGTTGCGTGCTGTATGTGTTTCGTTGTGCCGTGTACTATGCCAGCAACAACGACCACGATGACGAACTACTGAAGTGGTGGAACTGGAAGGACACATGAGCGATCGAAGTTCGATGTTCAATGTTCGACGTTCGACGTTCTCTGATTCTACTCCCACTCGATAGTACCCGGCGGCTTGGACGTAATGTCCAGAGCCAGGCTGCCGATTCCCGGTAAAGCGAGAACTGCATCTCGGATTTGGTCGATCACGATGTCTGGCAGTTCTACGGGAGTTGCCGTCATGGCACGTTGCGATTTGATAGGCCGTACAACTAGCAATTCGCCTGACGCGTTATCGAATTCGATTGGCACAAGCACGGTGGGGCACTGCCAGATGTCATCGTAGAGACCGTGCTGCGACAGCGCGCTCATCACGATGTGGTCTGCTTCGCGGAGCACGTCTAGCCTTTCGGACGTCGCAGTCGCAGCCAAGGGGGTGGCCTGTCCAGGGTGGGCCTGCCCCAGGTTCCAAATACACCGGTTGATTCCAGGAACCTCCGCCGTCACCGCAGAGGCGGCGTGCAACAGATCCTTCCAAGGGGCGTTGCCGGTCAGCAGGACGGGGTGCTCGTACGCCCTCAAGTCTGCCTTCACTCCCACCGACCGGATCGGCAGTAACAGACTGTGTAGGCCGAATCCGGCAGCGAGCTGCTGCACCGCCGGCACGGCTTCATCGAAGCCAGTCCGGTCAGGCTTGCCGTCGCTGCACAGGAGCCTGACGCCGAGTCCAGGTCCCGGGAAGGGATGCCGCCAGACGATTTCATGTGGGACCCCGAGCTTCTCGCCCAACTCGCGGACTTCCACCTTATACAGGTCAGCAAGCGGTTCCACGACCTTTCCTGCAGCAATCATCTCCCCGATGACAGGCACCCGATTGTGATGCGTCTTGATGGTGTCGGCTCGACCGGTGCCGCCGGTTTCGATCGTGTCGGGGTAGATCGTGCCTTGGCCCAAGAGATGATCTGAGAGGCCGAGCCGCTCGGCCTCTTCTTGAAAGACCCTGATGAATGTGTCGCCGATAATGCGGCGTTTGACTTCCGGATCGTTCGCCCCGGCCAACGCTCCTAGGAAAGTGTCACTTGCGTCTACGAAGTTCAGATGATGATCCAGTCCCAAGCGATGAAACAGGTCAACTACCTGCTTACTCTCGTCCTTGCGCATGAGGCCGTTGTCGATGTGGAGCAGGTGAAGCTTGTCTGGACCCAAGGACCGACCGATCAGCGCAGCTGCGACGGTGGAATCCACTCCGCCTGAGGCCAAAAGAAACACCGAGCCCTCGCCTACCTGGTGGCGAATGCGCTCGCACTCCTCATCCAGGAAGCCATCCATGCTCCAAGTGGGTCGACAGCCGCAGATCTCGAACAGGAAGTTGGAGATCATCTCGCTGCCGTGCAGCGTGTCGTCGACCTCAGGATGGAACTGGAATCCGTAGCGCCTGAGAGAGTCGGATCCGATGGCAGCGCAACGATGCGCAGGCGATCCCTCACCTGTTTCGGTGTGGCCCAACTCCTCGAATTCCGGACCGACGGAGACAACCGAGTCGAAGTGACTCATCCACACCTGCTCGACCGGTCCCAGTCCTCGGAACAGAGGATGTTGACGACTCAGATGGAGATTGGCTCTGCCCCACTCTCGGCCACCGTGTATGACTTCACCACCATAGTGTTTGGCTATCTCCTGATGGCCAAAGCAGAACCCCACGATCGGAATGTCCAAGTCGTAGATCGCCTTGGTGTAACCCGAGTCTTCTCCGTGAGAGGCCAAACTCGGACTGCCGGAGATGATGATGCCCTTGTACGGTCTGAATACATCGATGGGATCCTCCGGCTGCCGGATCTCAGCGAGCACGCCGAGCCGGCGGACCTTGGTGGCTATCAGGTGGGCGTACTGGCCTCCGAAGTCTATTACGGCGATGGCGTCGTGTTGCATGCGAAGGAATATCCACGGTCGAGCCGGGAATGTCGAACCTCGGGTGAGAGATATTCCCGATCAGGACGGTGCCGCCTGCCTGCGGGCTCCGAAACGAAGGAACAGTGTTGGCACCACGACCATGTTAAGTGCTGTCGAAGTGAGCAAGCCACCCAGCACTACTATCGCCATCGGTGCCTCGATTTCCTTACCCGGTTCACCTCCGCCGAGAGCTAGCGGTAGCAGTGCGAGCGCTGCCGTTAGGGCGGTCATGAGGATCGGGTTCAGCCGCTGTAACGAGCCATGAAACACGGCCTTCTGAATCGGTAGGCCCTCGTCAATGAGCCGATTGTAGTTGCTCACCAGCAGAATTCCGTTCCGAACTGCGATGCCGAACAGCGTGACAAACCCCACGAGTGTTGCCACGTTGAGGGTGTTCTGCGTGACCACGATGGCGAAAACGCCACCTATGAGTGCCAGTGGCAAGTTCACCATGATCAATAGCGCGGAGCGCGCACTATCAAACTCCTGGAACAAAATGAGGAAGATCACTCCAATGGAGAGAGTAGACAGGAGAATTATCATTCGCGCCGCGGCAAACCCGCTCTGGAACTGGCCGCCATATTCGATGTAGTAACCCTCACTAAGCAGCACGGTTTCGTCGATGCGCTCACGCATGCTCTCGACTGCTCCAGCTATGTCTCCGCCAACCACGTTCGCCTGCACCACGAGCTTGCGCTGAACTGCTTCTCGGCTCACCGAGTTTGGTCCGCGGTCTTCCGTGATATCAGCGAGCAGAGCCAGCGGTACCTTGGAGCCAGAGGGGGTGTCGACTAGCGCAGAACGGATCTGTTCGGTGGTGCTGCGGTGTCCGGCCTCGAATCGGACCACCAAATCGAACACGTTTTGGCCCTCGAGTACCTGTGACACGACCTCTCCGTAGAAAGCCACGTCAATAGCCTCTGCCAACTGACCGGCAGTTACTCCGTACATTGCCATGGCTCGACGATCAGCGCGTACCCTGAGCTGTGGCACGTCTGCCTGTTGTTCTACCGAAAGATCCACCACACCCGGGATGTCCTCCACGGCGGCGCGTACGGACTCGCCAATTCGCCGCAGCTCGTATAGGTCTTCACCGAAGATCTTGACCGCTACGTCGGCCCGTGTGCCCGATAGCATGTGATCGATGCGGTGACCAAGTGGCTGGCCGAACGTGATGTTCATGCCACTGATCGGAGCTACCAGCTCTCGTAGCTCGGCGGTTGTCTGCTGTTGCTTGCCCCGGGAGAGATCTAGCGTCACTTCTATCTCTGCCCCGTTCACTCCTTGGCCGTGCTCATCGAGTTCACCCCGTCCGGTGCGCCGCGCTGTCGACAATACAGCAGGGTGAGTCAGCAGCCGTTGCTCGACTAGGCGGCCCAAGAGATCCGACTCCTCGATGTTGGTGCCTGGGACTGTCACTGCTGTTAGCGTCAGCGCGCCCTCCTGGAACTCCGGTAGGAACCCCCTCCCGAGCAATGGAAGCACTAGTACGGTCGCAACAACTCCCGCAGCTGCGCCGACCAAGACGGTACGCGGGCGACTGAGCCAGCGCTCAAGCAACCGCCCATACGATTCCTGCAGGCGCGTCACGAGCCAGCTCTCTCCCCCTCGTTTCACGAAAGACGCATTTGGCAGCAGGTAAAACGACAGAACCGGTGTTACCGTCACGGCCACGAGCAGTGAAGCGAGGATGCTGATCACATAGGCAAAGCCCAGCGGCCGGAACATCCGTCCCTCCACGCCAGACAGGAAGAACAGGGGTACAAAGACGATCGTGATTACCAGCGTTGCGTTGACTATAGGTTTCATGACCTCTTGCGCCGCGTCGCGAACCACGGTCAATACCGGCTGTCGCTTGTGCTCAACAATGCGGTAGTTCTGTTTGAGACGCTGAAACGCATTCTCGACGGCAATGATCGCATCGTCCACCAATGCGCCCACCGCAATTGCCATCCCTCCCAACGTCATTGTGTTGATCGTGATGCCGAATATTCGCATTACTACTATTGCGGTCACAATTGAGAGGGGAATAGCAAGCACCGATATGGCGGTGGTGCGAACGTTCCAGAGGAAGAGGAAGAGGATGACTATGACCAGGATCGATCCGTCGCGCAGAGCCTCGATCACGTTGTCGACGGCGAGCGATATGAAATCTGATTGGCGGAAGATGAATCGGTTGATGTCCATGCCATCCGGCAGAGCTGCCTCTAGCCGATCCAGTTCCGCGTCGATTCTGCGCGTCAGCTCGAGCGTGTTCGCGTTGGGCTGCTTCTGGATCGTGAGAACCACTGCAGGCTCGGCGTTGACGGAGGCGCTACCGAAACGAGGTTCTGGTCCGATTCTCACGTCAGCCACATCGTGCAGCAGGATCGGAGTACCATCCCTTACTTCTACAACCGTGTGTTCGATGTCCTCCAACCGGCGCACCCTGCCAAGAGCACGGATGAGGATCTCCTGTCCAGACGAATAGTAGACGCCGCCCGCCGCTATGGCGTTCGCGTCCCGAGTGGCATCGAGCACTGCGTTCAACGAGATGTCATAGGCTCTCAGTTGTTCGGGATGGACGTGGACCTGATACTGCTTCACCTCGCCGCCGTTTGTCACGACTTGGGCGACGCCAGGGACTGCTAGGAGGCGCTTCCGAACCACCCAGTCCGCCGTAGCCCTCACGTCAAGCGGTGAGTGAGTGTCGCTCGTCATGGCGATCATCATGATCTCACCCATGATGGACGTGATCGGGGCGAGTGTCGGTTGGCTCGCGCCCTCGGGCAGCTGGAACGAGACCAGCTGCAGTTTCTCACTCACGACCTGTCGCGCGAGGAAGATGTCCTGACCCCAGTCGAACTCGACCCAAACGATGCTGAACCCCTGGGCCGTGGAAGAGCGCACGCGCCGAACGCCGGTCGCTCCATTCACAGCCGTCTCGATTGGGAAGGTGACGAGCGTTTCCACCTCCTCGGGAGCCATACCGTGCGCGTCAGTGAGAATCGTGACCGTTGGCGCCGTGAGATCCGGGAAGACATCAATTGGGATTCTCGTCGCCACGTACCCGCCGCCGACCAGCAGGGCGACAGCGAAGAACAGCGTGATTATGCGATTTCGTAGCGACCAGTTCAGCAAGAGGTTGAGCATTGCGAATCTCCCTCAGTGCGCGTGGCCGTGGTCGGAGAACTCGGTCGTGTTCAGCGTTGCAAGCTTGACCTGGTAAGCTCCAGTGGTTACGACCCGTTCGCCGTTTCGTACCCCTCTTCTCACGATGGTCCACATTCCATCTGATGGGCCGAGGGTCAAGATCCGCCGCTCGAAAGCTTCTCCTCCTATCTGGACGTAAGCGGTGGAGAGCCCGTCCTCATCCCGCACCGCGGTAGCGGGTATCGCGACGCCCGAATCGGGTTCTCCGAGTAGCACGAATCCCTCCGCGAGCATTCCCATCCTCAAGCTCTGGTCGGCGTTGTTCACTGCGAAGACGACTGGAAGGGTTCTCTTGACTCGGTCGATGACCTTCCCGACCGAAATGACGCGCCTTGATCGGTAGACTCTATCACTTCCCTCGACCTGGAAAGTTGCTCCGGACGCGGCTGAGATGTCAGTTGCATGATGTGCGCTCACATCAAGTCGGAGCCACACCGTGCGCGGGTCTACGATGGAGTAGAGTAGTTGGCCAGCAGCAACCCGCTGACCCATGACGAGTTCCCTGCGGTCGATGACTCCATTGATCGGAGCGCAGAGGGAGAACTCGAAGCCCGTGCCCGGTGAAGCTCCCATGGCGACGAGTGCAGCCCGGGCCACTTCGAGATCGCGTCTGGCATTCTCCAGGCGCTTGGCAGGGATGGCCTCGAGCTCATACAACCGCTCTGCACGAACAGCCTCGATAGCCAACCGCTGCTCACGCGCCACTAGCAACGCAAATGCACCGTCGCCGCTCACCGGGGCCAGCACGGCGAGCGTGTCGCCTTCGCGTACCCAGCTTCCAGCGATCGGAGCGGATCGGTTGTCTTCGGGCAACACTAGGCCATCGACCGGTGCAGTTACCTCGACCATTCTGCCTGCTTCCGGGATAACCTCGCCCGCGACTGTGATGGAACGTGGCACTGTCTTGCCTGTAGCGATTTCGGTCGCAAAGTCAATCGACCACTGTTGCTCCTTGAGAAACGTGATGCCTACTGGAGCCTCGTCCTCTAAGACAGGGATCTCATCGGCTGAATCGTAAACAAGTACTGGTCCTACGAAGACGTCGGTGGACATTCGCTGGCTGCGCAGCTCCATGACGAGGTCGTACATGCCGCCGGTTGGGAACGACGGCATCGGAGTGAAGATGCCCGGCCCCGACGGACCGGGGAGCCTCTCTACGAAGTCAGTTCCGTCTGGCCCCCTGAAACGCAGCGTCAACTCTCCGTCCGCGACCGGCTCAAAGGTCGATAGGGAAGTGAGATGAACTACCCACGCTTCAGTTGCTTCACCGGCCACCAGTTCCGGGTGTTCGAAGAAAAGCTCAACTGAGTCGGTCCAGATGGTCACGGTGGAGTGACTGTGGCTTGTTTGGCCAGGTGTATCCTCCCGGTCGCCACCACATGCACTGAACGACAAAGCCAGCCCGGCAAACAAGGAAGCTCGAAGGCGTGCTCGGATGGTCATTGGTCTCCCCCCCCGGCCGGTGCGCTTTCTCGGTAGCCGCCTGCTGCCCGCTCGAGGTCGAAGTATGCGATCCAGAGTTCAGCGGTCACGTGCGTTCTCGTGTCTTGGGCCTCTCGGAACGCCTCCGCGGCGTCCATCAGATCCAGCAAAGTCATCTCTCCCTCGGCGTAGCTTGCGAGGGCGATATCCAGCAGGTCCTCTGATCCAGCCAGCAGCGTGTCGGTGACCAATTGGTCGATTTGCACAAGAGACGTGTAGGCGTCTAACGCCGACCGTACATCGTTCTCAACCGCACGGCGGGTCAGCAGTTGACGTCTTTGTGCAGCGTCCAACCTGGCTGCGGCAGCGTCAGAATCTCCACCTTGCCGATTCAATAGAGGGATAGGCAACTCGAGGCCGACAATCCCGCCATCGAGCCCGCCGGAAATGCGCTTGTACCCAGCTGTGATCGTGGGATCGGGCAACGCCCCCCAACGCGAGAGACTCGTTGCGGCGCTCGCGGACTCTACGCTCAAGCCCGCGGCTGCGATCTCGGGTCTAGAGGTGAGTGCTCTGTCCAGGAGAGTTGCGCCGCTCACTGCCGGAGGGGATTCTGTCATTGGCGCAGTCGGGGCCAACAGAACATCGGTGACGCCGGGCACGAGCAGTGCTGTCAGTCTCCGTCTGGCATGTGCGAGTTCCACCGTGACGTGGCGCAGTTGGCTCTCGTAGCGAGCTCTCTCGACTCGAATCCGCCGCAACTCGTAGCCGGATATGTCCCCCTCTGTAAACCGTGCTGCGGAGCTCTGCTCTGCCGTGCGGAACACGCTCACGACCTGCTGAACTACCTGGAACATCCCTTCAGCTCGGCCCGATGTTATGAACGCCTGCTTTACGTCGAAGGCGAGAGAAAGACTGTCTGCCTGAGCCATCGCGGAGGCAGCGTCGGCCGCCCTGCCCGCTGCAGTCCTACGCTGCGCATACCTCCAGGGCCAGTCGATCTGCTGGCTGACGGTCAAGAAGCTCTCGGTCTCAGAGAGATTCGCGCCGTCCGACAGCGTTTCGTGATCCATTGCGGCAACAGGGTTAGGGTATGCTCTCGCCTGACGGGCAAGACCCGCAGCCTCCGCAGCCTCCGCACGGGATATTTGGAGTTCCAGGTTGTTTTCGCCAAACAGCTGCAGAGCTTGTTCGAGGGTGATTCTGGTCACGCTCTCCTGCGCATTTGCTATGCTGTGTGGCATTGGAACGCTGACAGCCAGGATCACACCTAGTCCCAGCAGGTTCTTGAACTCCACGCCGACCTCCAGACTGACGGATTCCGATCGGCTTTTCGATATCCGATCGAGGAAATTGCTCGGTTGCGTACGAGTAGACTGCTTCGGCCGAGCCGAAGCTGTCCGTCAGGTGTCTAACGAGGGAGGTGCTCGGGTGCGAATGCGGTAGGGTGGGTCACGGCTTCCGTTGTACGGGAGCTCGCGCGTTACGGGTTTTCGGGGTCGTGGACCTGGGCTCTCAAAGCTAACGACTGCGACGTCGAACGCCTGGAGAAGTCCCAACGTTCCGTTCTTGTCGCGATCGTCTTGTTCGAAGGTGGCTGTCCTGCAGTTGCAGTGGCATGCCTCGATGTGTAGGGCATCGCAGTCGTGATGCTGATGGGGATGTAGTCGCGCACCTGAGGCGAAGAACGACAGGGCGCCTCCTAGCAACAGTACCAATGCAGCACTCGATCGGATGTGTAACATGGTTGGATTTTCGACAGTCCAACTGACCGTGTCAAGGCATCTTAGCTCATGATTCGGTCACGCAGCTAAATTGAGACCGAGTCGCGGCGGGTTGGTGTCGCGCGCGGGATACTCACCCACGGAGAAGGACTAGGCAAATGCTCGAGCGAACCAACTCTCCAGGCACCATAGCTGCCCTTTTGGTTGCAGCGATGCTCGCAACCGGGGCAGCGGGTTTTCATCTCGACTTAGTGGACAGCAGGCCTAGGGAGGGATCCGTGATCACTGAATCCCCGGCTGAGATCTATCTGCTTTATAACGAGACACCGGTCCTGGAGAGAAGCGCCATATCCGTGCAGGGCCCGAATGGCCGTGTGGATCTTGACAAACTGGAGGCGGCCGACTCCAACGCCATCTTGGCTAGGCTCATCGAGCCGATCGGCCCCGGGGAGTACACGGTGTCGTGGCTTGCTCATTCTCCCGACGGGCACGCGGTGAGAGGGCGGTATGGGTTTACAGCGAACATCGAACAGTGAACGTCGAACGTTGAACATTGAACATCGAACGTCGACCGCTGAACAGCTGACAGCTGACGGCCGAATCAACGCAGCTCGAACGTCATCGTCGCCCATTTTGACTCGTAGTCGATATCCTCAACAGGCGACGGAACCATGTTGATGAACTCAATGTAGTATCGGCCTGGAGAGTCCAGGGTGAACGCCACGACTCCGTCGTCGTTTGTGCGACTTCCGCGCACCTCGAAGACTTCGTCTTCGGCCTGGCCTCCGATCATGACGTACTGGTTCGCGGCAGGTGCGCCGTCCACCATACACCTGACTTCGATCTCGTCCCCGACCTCTAGTTCGTAAGGACTGACGAGTGGGATGACTTCGGCCGGGTAACCCAAGACCGTCTGGTACTCGGTTCCTTCCTTATCCCGCCAGAACTGCCACCAGCGCTTAGGTACGCCGACACGGAATACAGCTTTGACGTGTTTCGAGTAGCGCTCCCAGACATCCTTCTCGAGTTCATTGTCGCGCTCTCGGGCGGCAAGCACGTCCGGAATACCATCGTGGGCCAGATACTCGTTGAAGTCGGCCGCATCCAGCCCCAGGTCGCGCGGATTGGTGGACGCGCCGACCACGTAGGTACCAGGATCTGCCGTCGTGATGGTCAGGAAGGTCGTGTCGCCCTCAGCCAACCAGGCAGTCGTATCGATCCGCTCACGGCCTGCCGGAGACACCACGCTTATGTCCGGCACGCGGTCGCGGGTGATCGAGTTCTCGCTCAGCTGGAAGGTGCCGTTCAGGATCGGTATGACGACAGAGCTGTTCGGTTCGACGAAGAACGTGTCAAGCTTCACGAACAAGTCGTGCGCGTAGAGCAAAGGCGCGGCCAATGCCAGCAGCACTAGGATGAGCGGTGTCTTCGTTCTCATGTGCAGAAGCTCTCGATATAAGTCATGGGGGGAAGGGATCCGCTAGAAGATATCCTGAAGCCCGAGCGCGGCAATGGTAGCCGTCAGCAGTCGGCTGTAAGCTGCCAACTCTCAGCGGCCAGCTGTCATGGCATCCCCTATCGATCAGCGTCCGGTCGACATTCTCCGCAGCTCGTCCTGTTGTCTACGGATCGCGGCGATAGCGCGGTCTACAACCACTTGAGCCGTCTCCTTGGTTCGCTTCTTATCGTG
>JBDHHP010000076.1:0-18207 GCA_039589275.1 Gemmatimonadota bacterium
CGGTTCGATGAAGAACGTGTCAAGCTTCACGAACAAGTCGTGCGCGTAGAGCAAAGGCGCGGCCAATGCCAGCAGCCCAAGGATGAGCGGTGTCTTCGTTCTCATGTGTAGAAACTCTCGGTACAAGTCATGGGGGGAAGGGATCCGCTAGAAGATATCCTGAAGCTCGAGCGCGGCAATGGTAGGGGTCGGCCGTCGGCTGCCAGCCGTCAGCGGCCGGCTGTCATGGCATCCCTTATCGATCAGCGTCCGGTCGACATTCTCCGCAGCTCGTCCTGTTGTCTACGGATCGCGGCGATAGCGCGGTCTACAACCACTTGAGCCGTCTCCTTGGTTCGCTTCTTATCGTGGATCCATAGTAGATGTAGATCCGCTTTCCGACTCTCGGTATCACCTTCCCGATGGGCAAGACTGCTGTCATTCCCAGAATGGCCACGGGAATCACCCGCGCATGAGTGGCCAGGGCAATCAGGCCGGCGCCAGGCCGTCCATCGGCGACCGAGCCATCACGAGTTCGCGTTCCTTCAGGGAAGACGATCATCACGCTCTTGGGCAGCACCTCTGTCATTCCGTACAAGGCCCTCATGTCGCGGCGGCCCGGCCGAACTGGCATGCACTTCCAATTGTCGGCCAACCAAGCGAGCAATGGGGTCTTGTAGAAGTTCTCCACCGCCGCCGGGTTCCATGGAATGAGATAGGGTTTCAGCCACGACTGCGGGTAGTAGGCGGAGAGACCAACCAGGAAACTGTCGATCATTGTCTGATGGTTGGACAGCAGGAGCGTGTTGCGGTGATCTCCTGCATTGGACCTGCCAACAACGGTGGTGCGGTTCAACACGAAGAAGTAGATCCAGAAGAACGTGACCGTGATGTTGGTTACCAAATAGGACGTAATCGGCCACAAGAGCCTGAACAGCTTGCCGCGGCGCGGCGCGCGCTTATCGGCAGCGCGACTCCGCTCGGGGAGGCCGCCTGCTGATGCTGGTCCAATCACGGGTAGGTGTGCCTCTGTGAGTGTCCGGGGTCCAGCTCGGAAGATCCACATTCAGGCATGAGGGCGCTAGGATGGGGAGACACCGGGAGGGGGACACGGAAACACCTCTCTTGGATTGCAGACTCGCGGACCATGGCACCTTCACCCATCTTCAAGAGAGGATTGATCGACTGACAATGCGGCGGGGGCCATGAACCGAGACAGCATGATCGACCGGCTGCGCGACCGGTCGGACACGTGGGACATCGTCGTGATTGGCGGCGGAGCCACCGGCATGGGCATCGCGGTCGATGCCGCGTCACGCCGGTTCGATGTACTGCTCTTGGAACAAGCTGACTTTGGAAAAGGGACCTCGAGTCGCTCGACAAAGCTGGTGCACGGCGGCGTGAGGTACCTGCAGCAAGGCAACATCTCGCTTGTGATGGAGGCGCTCAAGGAGCGAGGTCTCCTGCTCCAGAATGCCCCACATTTGGTGTCCGATCTGGCATTTGTGGTGCCCAATTACGAATGGTGGGAAGCGCCGTTTTATGGTGTCGGTATGAAGGTCTACGACGTCATGGCCGGCCGCTATCGCTTCGGTCGCTCCAAGAACCTAACCGTCGAGGAGACCGTCGAGCGACTTCCCAACATCGAGCGTGAGGGCCTGCGGGGCGGCGTGCTATACCACGACGGGCAGTTTGACGATGCAAGACTGCTGGTGAACCTGGCTCAAACCGGGTTCGAGCAGGGCGCCACTATCCTGAACTACACTCGCGTGACCGACTTGCTCAAGGACAGCTCTGGCTTTCTTACCGGTGTTCGGATGGTCGATCAGGAGTCGGGTGAGGAGCTAGAGGCCTCGGCCCGAGTGGTGATCAACGCCACCGGGCCGTTTACCGACAGCATCAGGCGGATGGACTATCCTGATGCTCCGTCGGTCATACAGCCCAGCCGGGGGGTGCACCTGACGCTCCACCGCTCCTTCCTGGCGGGTGACTCGGCCATAATGGTGCCGAGGACTTCCGACGGCCGCGTGATGTTTGCGCTTCCCTGGAAGGATCATGTGATCGTGGGGACGACTGATACACCGCTTGATAGTGTGTCGCTCGAGCCCCGTGCGAGTTCGGATGAGATAGACTTCATCCTCGAGACCGCGGAACCGTATCTCGTGAGGGATCCGACAAGGGATGACATTCTTTCGGTGTTTGCTGGGATTAGGCCGCTCAAGCGGGCGGTTGAGGCGGAGAGCACCGCGCACATCTCACGCGAACACAGCATTGATGTGTCGGCTTCTGGCTTGCTCACGATCGCCGGTGGAAAGTGGACGACCTATCGCAATATGGCAGAAGATTGCGTCGACCATGCCATTAACGTGGGCGATCTGCCGGACCGTCCTTGCGTCACGAAGTCGCTGCGAATACATGGGCATCTACGTGACGCCGCGCGGTTTGGAGAGTTGGCCTCGTATGGCTCCGACGCCACGTCGGTCAGCGCGCTCATCGAGTCCGATGAGCGGTTACAAGAGCGGTTACACGATGCGCTGCCGTATCAGGCCGGTGAGGTGATATGGTCTGCTCGATTCGAGATGGCTCGAACAGTGGATGATTACCTGTCGCGTCGCAGCCGCTCGACATTTCTGAACGCACGTGCCGCGATAGAGATGGCACCCGCGGTGGCGCAGCTGCTGGCGGACGAACTTGGGCGGGGGGCCGCGTGGGTGGCAGGGCAGCTCAAAGAGTACAACGAGATCGCGCGGGGATATCTGCCGTAGTAGGCTGCCTGCTGCCAGCTACCGGCCGCCGGCAGCTGTTCGCTGGCAGCCGATTCACTCTGTCCTCAGATTCTCGAGCGGATCCACTCTTGACCGAGCTCGCGTTTCGGGGAGTATTGTGCATTACAGTCGAGAGATGGGAATTCGACAGATCTGAATCAACTAGGTCCTTCGATGGCCTCGGCCGCATCGGTCGGGGCCTTTCGTGTCCGATCCCGAGGGATTCCTGGAGTCCCGAAGTAGAGAGAAGACAATGAATCTCTTCATCGCGTCGGTAGCCGTAGCCCTTATTGTATCAGGTCTCTGCTCTTTGTCTGAAGCAGCCCTCTACGCCGTTGCGCCGGGATACGTGCGTAAGCTGACTGAGGATGGGTCCGTCAAGGGTAAGATCCTAACGCAGTTCAAACAGAATATGGGGCCCCCAATCACGGCCATCCTGATCCTCAACACCATCGCCAACACCGCAGGTGCTTCGGTTGCTGGTGCACAGGCGAGGTTTCTTTTTGGCGAGTCGGCGATATTCTGGTTCGCTGCGCTATTCACTCTCGCCGTCTTGGTCGTGTCGGAGATCATTCCGAAGGTCGTCGGTGTAAGCCGCAACCGCGCTGTGGCAAGCTTGGTAGCCGTACCATTGAACAGCTTGGTTCGGGCGCTGTGGCCGCTGGTCCGCATCACACACGGCTTCTCTCGAGCGCTGAGTGGTAGCGGCGAGCCGGTGGCGCCGGAATCGGAGGTCTGGCGCATTGCGGATCTGAGCGCCGAGGAAGGAAGCATCCTTCCATCTGAAGCAGCCTTGGTGAAGAACGTACTCAAAATGGATGAGATCAAGGCCCGCGATATCATGACCCCGCGAACGGTCGTCTTCAAACAGCGCGATGATCTGACCGTCAAAGACATATCCGTTGATGCATGGGCCTTGCCACACGCGCGCATTCCAATCCACGATGCCGATGACAACGATAACTGGACCGGTTTGGTGCTACGGCGGGACATTCTTGCCTGCCTCGGTCGAGACCAGTTCGACGTGACCCTGGCTTCAATAGCCAAGCCGCTGGCTTTCGTACCCGAGACGGTACCCGGACACGAACTGTTGAACCTGTTTCTCAGAATGCGGCGACATCTGTTCGGTGTTATTGACGAATACGGCAATATCATCGGCATCGTGACCATGGAGGACGTGCTTGAAGAGTTGATCGGTGCCGAGATAGTGGACGAAACGGACAAAGTCGTCGACATGAGGCAGGTGGCACGCAAGCGCAGTATCCAGCAATATGGAAACGCGCTGCCAAAGCTGGAGGACACAGGTGAGCACCGGCTGAGATCGACTACCGACGATCAAGATCGGAAACCTGACGGCTGAAAGCTGATAGGTGACAGCTGACAGCTGGCCACCGTTTGCCTGACAACCGCTGACACCCCATCTTACCCCGACTCGTGACCGGGGTATCCCACCGCACGTCAGATCATTCGACCATCGGAGCATCATGAGCATTTGGTCTCAGGCGGCCGCAATTGCCGAGAAAACGCCGGAATCGCGTAACCGCTACGTCGATTTTCTGCGCGCTCTGTCGATTCTGGCGGTGATCTCGGGTCACTGGCTGATCGCCGCTCCCTTCGTGGACAACGGTGAGCTGAACCTGACCAACATGCTGGCGCGGCAACCGTGGACACAGCTACTCACGTGGGCGTTCCAGGTGATGCCCGTGTTCTTCTTCGTTGGCGGCTACTCCAACGGTGTGTCGTGGAAATCGGCTCAACGAGATGGCCGCGGTTACGGCACCTGGCTGGATGGACGACTGCAGCGACTGATTGGCCCCGTGCTGCCCTTGTTGGTCGTGTGGGCCGGATTGGGTGCGGTGGGACATCTGTCTGGAGCGAGCCCGGAGTTGATCAGGGCCGCGTCTCAGATGGCACTGATCCCTATCTGGTTTCTCGCTGTCTACATAGGTGTTGTCTTATTAGTGCCTGTGACCTATGCGGCGTGGCAACGCTGGGGGATGACGTCTTTCTGGGTCCCCGCTGCCTTGGTTGCTGTCAACGATTTGCTGTTCTTCTCAGCGGACCTGAGGGCACTGGGCTGGCTCAACTACGGATTCACCTGGATTGCGGTCCATCAACTCGGTTATGCGTGGCGCGACGGGCACCTCACGGGTCTCGGTAAGACGCTTCCGTGGGCGTTGGGTGGCCTGGTACTGCTGGTGGGATTGGTAACTGTCGGGCCGTATCCGGTCAGCATGGTCAGCGTGCCGGGCGAGGACATCAGCAACACGCTGCCACCAAAGCTCCCGATGCTGCTGCTCGGCGTCATGCAATCCGGCTTGCTGTTGACCTTGGAGGCGCCGATCCGCCGTTGGCTCGAGCGCCCCGGGCCCTGGACCGGCGCAGTGCTGGTCAACGGCATGATCATGACGATCTACCTGTGGCACTTGACGGCATCTACCTTGGTCATCGGATTGGCACTTGTGCTAGGCGACCTCGGCCTGATTATCGAACCCGGCAGTGGTCTTTGGTGGGCGGCCCGCCCGGCTTGGCTGCTCAGCTATGTTGTTGCGCTCATGGCGTTGGCGCTCCCGTTCAGCCGGTTTGAGCGTGGAGGCAAGGGTGGTCGTCCTGCGGCCGCGTGGCGCCAGTTCGCAGGTGCTGCCCTGGTCTGCGGTGGACTCGCGATGCTGGCGTTGCGGGGTGTGGGAGGTGAGGGGTTCATCGGATTGCAGGCCTGGGTGGCGTTGCCGTTCGTGGGTGCGCTGGTGGCGGGGGTCAATCCGGTGAAATGAACGTCGAACAGAGAACGTCGAACAGAGAACATCGAACATCGAATGTTGAAGTGAGTAACGGTGCCCATGACCCCTAATCTCAACGAACTCCTGCAAGACAAATATGTGCATGCAGGTGCGCTGCTCGCCGCCGGTCTCGTGACGGCTGTGGTGGCAAGAACGGTGTTGTTCAGGGTGCTGCATCTCGTGACCCGAACCACCACCAGCGACGTGGACGATCAGCTTGCTCGTGCCCTGCGAGCGCCCGTGTTTTGGACGCTCTTGCTGTTTGGGGCGGTTTGGGCAGTGCAATCGTTGTTGCTCGGTCCCGACCTAGAGTACTGGGTTCTCGGCCTGCTAAAGACGATCTTGGTCTTGCTGTGGTCGATCGCCGCGTCACAGGTGGGTACGATCCTGCTTCAGCTTCTGGCGCGTCAAATAGACCGGGTCCCGTTGGTACAGCCTCGCACGTTGCCGCTGTTCGAGATGGCTAAGAAGCTCTTTATTGCCGGTGGCTTCGTCTATTTCTTCCTCTCAGCGTGGGATCTGAATCTGACGACCTGGTTGGCGTCGGCCGGTGTCGTTGGCATCGCTGTTGGTTTTGCGGCCAAGGACACGCTTGCCAACTTGTTTTCCGGCGTCTTCATAATGGCCGATGCACCGTACCAGATCGGCGACTACATCGTCCTCGACGGAGATCTGCGCGGCAAAGTCACCGATATCGGCATCCGCAGCACGCGCATTCTGACTCGGGATGACATCGAGATCACGGTGCCCAATGCGGTCGTCGCAAATGCTAGGATCGTGAACGAATCGGCTGGACCGCATCCCAAGCTGCGGGTCCGTGTCAAGATCGGTGTCGCCTATGGTAGTGACGTCGACGAGGTTGAGAAGGTTCTGCTGGGCTGCTGTGAGGGAGTCCCCCATTTGGCTGAAAGACCGGCACCACGAGTGCGGATGCGCGCGTTCGGTGACTCGAGTCTCGACTTCGAGTTACTCACATGGGTAGAGGAGCCAGAGCTGCGAGGCCGAGCGCTGCACCAGCTGCACAAGCGGGTGTATAAGGCGTTGAACGCCGCAGGGATCGAGATCCCGTTCCCGCAACGGGACCTGCACGTGAAACAGATGCCGGGGAATCAGGCCGAGGGATAGCTAGCGAGTTAGTCGTGGAGGTAAGACACCAGCTGCGATTCGCGCGTAGCTGAATCGTCAGGGATCTTGAGCAGCAAGAGCTGCTCGATTATGACACGTTTCCGGAACCGCGGCGCTTGCCACAGCAGTTTGTTGTTGAAGCTCACTCGTCCACCAGCTGAACAACTGCCCCACTTGTCTCTCAACTTGCGTACACGAACCTCGGTCGGCTCGACACCGATCTTGCCGGCCCAGTAGTTCACCTCGGCGAGGAAGATGTTCTTGGAGGCAGGTCTTTCGAGTTGATGTTCAGCTTGCTCCAATTCCACCGCTGCCTCCTTGACGTCCGTCGCAGTTGAGTGACAAGGATCGGCCTAGTGAAACCTCCGGCCGCCCGTCATGCGCGCCGAGTATTCCTCTGATACGTTGACGAAGGTCTCGCCTTCTTCGAGTTCATAAAACTCTTCGCGATCGTACTCACCGTCTAACTGAAAACTGATCTTCAAATCCTCAGAGACTCGGTCGGCGCTTGCCCCGCCTTCGAGGCTGTACGCTCGTTCTTCCGACTCCCCGTCCAAAGAAGCCTCTGCACCGACACGGAACACCCACAGATTCCACGGGTCGTTCTCTTCTCGCTCCACTACCGCGACATCGGGTTCGTCGTAGACCACTCGCAGGCGTGGTGCCAGAGGTGTGGAGCGGACAAACTGGACTAGGCCCAGCGCTATCATCTGAGTGAGTCCGTCGCGCACTTCAGAATCGGTGTCGTCCGGGTCGGACACGTATGAAACCGATTCGGCGGCGCCTGCAAGTTGCCGGCGACCGAGGTAATCCAACGTGTAGTGCCAACCGCCTCCACCCGTTCGCTCTGTCGTGATCAGCAGGTGTAGATCACTATCTGCACGGTCGCGTACCCAGTTGATCCAGGTGATCTCGCGTCGGAAGTGGTCGAAGTCGCAGTTGGGGCCGTTGCAGTCGAGAAAGACGAAAAGTGCCTGCGCTGTCGTGTCGGCTGCAGGCTCCTGAGAAAGGCCGGTGTAGGCAATGATTGGACATGCCATCAAGGCCAGCACAGCAGTGAGCGAGTGTCTCACGTCAAGACCTCGGAAGTAGACGATGTTTGTAGGGCGGTTAAAGGTCGAAACCCGTTAATTGTCGACTCCCCCAAGATACAGCTAACTATAACTCTGTTAAGCATCCTGGCCCCATCTGGCTCAAGATCGTATTCTTCTTCCCTCTTACGGTACAGGGAGTTGCCCAAGGTGCAGGATTCATTGGACCGTCTCAAGACGGCCCTGGCTGATCGTTATGCCATCGAGCGCGAAGCAGGAGCCGGAGGCATGGCGACCGTATACCTTGCCGAGGACGTGAAGCACCGCCGCAAGGTGGCGCTCAAAGTGCTGCGACCCGAGTTGTCTACCACGCTCGGCCGTGACCGCTTTCTGCGCGAGATAGACATCGCCGCTCGGCTCCGTCACCCGCACATACTCCCCCTCTACGATTCCGGTGAGGCCGCAGGCTTCTTGTACTTCGTGATGCCCTATGAAGAGGGACAATCACTGCGTGAGAAGGTGCTTGAAGAAGGTGAGCTGTCGATTTCTGAGACTGTGCGCCTGCTGCGTGACGTGGTCGACGCGCTAGCGCACGCGCACGCACAGGGAGTGGTCCACCGGGACATCAAACCGGAGAACGTTCTCCTTTCCGGGCAGCACGCGATTGTGACCGACTTTGGCGTGGCGAATGCGGTTCACGCGGCGGTGGAAAGCGAGAGACTTACCATCGCTGGAATGGCGCTTGGCACACCTGCATACATGGCTCCGGAACAAGCGGCAGGAGACACGAACACCGATCCTCGGGCAGATCTCTACGCCGTCGGCGTGGTAGCATATGAGCTATTGACTGGTCGAACACCATTTCACGGCAGCACTGCCCAGAGGGTGTTGGCAGCGCACATAACTGAGGCACCGGCGCCAGTGACTGAGTACCGTGCGGCAGTTCCACCCCTCCTGGCGCAGGTCGTCATGAAGTGTCTGGAGAAGGAACCGACTGATCGGTGGCAGAGCGCTGAAGAACTACTGTCGCAGCTCGATGCGGTGGCGATTACTCCGACGGGGGTTACGCCGGCGACGACTGGGGCGGAGTTGCTGGAAAAGTATGAAACGCAAGTGCGGCGGGCGCATCCGCTTCGCGTGGCCGTTCTGTTTGTGCTCGCTTCAATAGGCACACTCGTCATCGTCGACCAGCTCATCCAGCTACTAGGTCTGCCATCTTGGGTGTTTCCCTGTGCGGTTGCGCTTCTGGCAATCGGTCTTCCTATCATGCTGTTCACGGGACGCCAACAGCGTCTGCGAGTGAAGGCGAGAGGAATCGGCGAGCAGAAAACCGCGCCTAAGGGGCTGCGGCGCCACTTCACTTGGGGACGATCGCTGGCCGGTGGGTTGTTGGCGTTTCTTGGCTTGGCGGTTGCGTCGGCTGGCTTTATGGCGATGCGCGAACTGGGAATCGGCCCAGCAGCCACTCTCTTGAGCGCCGGCATCCTCGACGACCGTGAGCGAATCGTGCTCGCATCGTTTGAGAACACGACCTCTGACAGCACGCTCGGCGAGACTGTAACTGAACTGTTCCGCATCGATCTTGCGCAGTCACCCGCTGTGACGATAATGGCGCCATCGCAGATGGCCGCGGTCCTTGTTCTTATGGAGAGATCACCGACTGAGCCTGTGGACGGCCAACTCGCCGTCGAGCTTGCCGAACGTGAGGGCTTGAGGGGTGTTGTCACTGGGGAGATTCGTCCGTTAGGAAGCGCGCTTGTGCTTTCTGCGAGGCTGATCGGCGTGTCGAGCGGTGACGTGCTGTGGTCGGGACAGGAACGCGTCGCAAGTCCTGACGAGTTGTTCGGGGCACTTGACCGGTTGTCAGCCGCGCTCCGGGAGCGCGTGGGAGAGTCACTGCGAACGATTCGCAGAGATGCACCGCTGGAACGTGCTACGACGCGATCGACCGACGCACTACGGCTCTACACGAGTGGGTTGCGCGCCAACGAAATGGGTGATCCGGAGCGCGCAATTGCCTTGCTGGAGCGAGCAATCGCTACCGACAGCACCTTCGCGATGGCTTACCGCAAGCTCGGGGTAGTGCTGAACAACTTCGGGCGCGATCCCCAGCGCGCTGACACGGCTTTTGCGAAAGCCTATCGCTTACGCGATCGGCTCACCGAACGCGAGCGCTACCTGGCCGAGGGCGCTTACCATAGGTATGTGACGGGTGACAACCTGGCAGCGATTGCGGCCTACGAAGCTGTACTTGAGAAGTACCCCGATGAGCCCGCCGCGCTCAACAACCTGGCTGTGCGATATCAAGTTCTGGGACGACTGAACGAGGCAGCCCAGCTCCTCCTGCACTCCATCAGCCTCGGCCATGCGTCACCTGAAACGCACACCAATACTGTCGAGGTCCTCTACTCTCTCGGTGCTGTCGATTCAGCCGCCCACATACTTGAGTCCTTTGTTCAGGATCACCCGCGGAACCCGCGGATGATGCAGCTCCAGTCGGAGTTTGCCAGCGCGCGAGGCGACTACGAGGCGGCGGAAGATCACGCAATAGAGCTGAGGAACGTGCATCGCGGCAATCGTACTTGGGAGATGCGCTCGTCTCTCATAATGGCCTCTCTCGCCAAGGTGCGAGGAAGGCTGTCTGATGCACACCGGTACTTGGATGAGGCACTTGATAAGGCGTGGGAACTGAGCCTGCCGTTCACCTCGGAGGTCCCGCGCTCGGTCTTGCAGGCTGTTGAGCGGGCAGACTACCAACTCCGCTTTCGCAACGACGCGCCGGCTGCTCGGGCGATCCTGGATTCCGTGCCCGGCGGTGATTGGCCTGTTTCGAGCTCATTCGCGAACCCTGACTACTTGTCTCTGGCTGAGGTATACGCACGCCTCGGCGATGTTCGCAGAGCCAGAGGGCTACTCCAACGACTGGAAACGTCGCTCGACGCGGACGACCTCGCGAGATCAGAGAATCGGCGGATGCACGCGCAGGGGGTGATAGCGTTGGCGGAGCGGCGATTTGAGGATGCCATCTCGACACTGCGTCGCTGGGCTGATCACGAATCCAACTCGAACTCGCAGCTGCTCGCGCTCTTCGACCTGGCGCAGGCCTATGATGCTGCCGGTGATGCCGACTCGGCGATTGCATACTACAATCGCTATCTGACGGAACAGTGGCTCTACAGATTAGAAAGCGACGCCGGCAACTTGTGGATTGTGCTCCGCCGACTCGGTGCGCTCCATGAGGCGCGCGGTGACAGCGACAAGGCGTTGAAGTACTACGACCGACTGCTTGTGTTATGGAAGGATGCCGACCCGGAACTGCAGCCTATGGCGCTTGACCTACGGAATCGAATTGCGATGCTGGTACGCGAGCCCGGCGGCAGGTCCTAGATTGCTGCCTCGCCCTTTTCGCTGCTCAAAAACTCGCGTCCACCATTACGAAGCTCCACCCAGCATTCTCGAACAGACGCCCTATGTCTGCCCAACCCCCGGCGGCGAAGACGTAAGCGAAACCTGCGGTAATGCCGAGGTTGCGGCTGTAACGGTACGCCGCCGTCAAGTCGATTTCCTCGCCGAAGTGACCGGTGCTCAGGCCATCACTCTGAGCCGCATGGAACGAGTGGACCTCCGTGCGCAGCGTCAGGGATGGTAGTGCGGTGAGGGAACCCTTGAGTGCGATGTCCTGTAGGCCGCGGCCGCCGGTGTGTGCCGGGATGTTCAAGAAATAGTCAGCCTGGCCGTAGAACTTGTGGTTGGTGGCAAACAGCGTGTCGAACACCTTGACCTCTTCGTCCATGGTGTCGTCGTCGCCGGATAGGAAGTCGTACCATAGCATGAGGCTCGCCTTCCCTCCAGCCAGCGCAGTTCCAAGTCGAGCCCCCAACATGAATGCACTCACTTCCCTAGCCTGACGCTCGCCAGTCTGGTACGAGCCCTCGAGACGGAAGCTGACCGAGTTCTTGGTGCCCCAAAATCGGGTGCCCAGCGTCACCTGGTCAGTGTTCAATAGATCGTCGACTCGATTGTAGAGGCCGTAGAAGTCGAGAGTGCCGGCGCCGGCTTTGAGTAACTGACCGTACGCTGCGAGAAAATACTGGTCGTTGTCGTGCGTCGCGGTCAGGTCGTTGGCCAACACGGCCGCAAGCAGGTTGAGGCCGAAAACATCTCCTGTTGCACTCAGCTTCAGTGCGTCGAACGAGCGTCCCTGCTGCGCCCAGTTGACCGCACCGACTAGGCGCTGGCCACCGAAGGCAACCTCTTGGCGTCCCGCTCGGGCCGCGAAACGAGTGGCACCGTTGCTGTGGACTTCGACGTAGCCCTGATGTAGGTCGAAGTTGTCGGCACTGAAATCACCCAGCGTATTGGATTCCTCTCCCCACATCCGCACGTCCTGGACCTGAATGAACACGCTGACGTTCTTTTCCAGTTGTGCCGCCAGATGCACTCGGGCACGCATCGAGACCCAAAAATCGAACTCGCTGCCGGTTACCGAGATCGGTTGGCGGTCTTCGTAGCGGGGGCGAAGTTGCGCGCCGAAGCTCAGTTCCTGGCTGAGTGCGTGCGCGTGTATGGAGCACAGGGCAACGATGGTGAGTGCAGCGCAATTCGTGGGCTTCATTGGTGTCTTCGTTTCTGCTACGTCCAGTGAGTCTGCTGTGGCCGTCAGCCTCGCCGAAAATAAGTGCGACACTCGTCCTGTGCCACCGTGACGCAGTGTGCCTCGAAGCCGCGCTGCCGTATGAGTTCTATGAGTGGCGACGGCGCGAACGGCGTTACTAACTCATAGACATCACCGCTGCCGAGTTTTCCAACTCCCTGCATCACTCGCTCCAACGGATGCCCTCCCTGCTGTATCATCGTGCGCGCGTCGAAGCTGCGAGCGGCAGAGTCGGTGCTGGCCCAAGTGGGTCGATCCTGGTTGCGCCCGAGCGCGGCCGACGACTCCTGTCCCGCAGCCTCCCGCAAACGCGAGATCAACGTACCGATCGAGATACCGTCTGCCTGGGCTAGTTGTGTGAGCGTAGTGGTCTTCGCCACCGCCTGCCGCAGCGCTGAGGTCTTGAGTGCGGCGAACGAAGGCGACAATTCGGCGACTATGGTCTCGAGCTGCGGGAAGTCACCGAGTACCGCCGCGACCTTGGTATCAGGGGTGATCGTCCCGGCACAGCTGCCCCTACTCATTGGTGTCCTCACGATTCAGGTATGAGAGCAATCGCTGTTCGCCCGTTAGGGCGCGCTTCTCCGTCAGGTCCTGGCTCACCTCCAGGCAGCCCAGATAAGCTCCTTCCGCGTCGCGCAGCGCGAAGTACTCGATACTGAGGAACCGCTCGTGCAACGTGATCCAGAACCGAGCGTGGTCTTGGCGGTTGGCACGGAAGTCATCCAGGATGCGCTGCACAACGTCGACGCTCTTGGGCGGATGGCAGTACTGTACCTGACGACCTAGAATCGCCCTACTGCGGGCAAAGATCCGCTCGCGTCCCTGCGTGAAATAGCGAACGGTATCGTCCTTGTCGACATACGTGAGATCGAACGGGATCGTATTGAGGATCGCCTGCAGTTCGGTGGGGGTGAAGCTGCCCGAAGGGAGCTGGATACGATCGGAGTCCCCTGAGGTTTGTTGCGGTTCTCCCGTCACGCTGTCGGGGCGCCAAGTGTCTGATGGGTCGAACAGGCAATATCCGTACTCCCCGCTCTGTCGAGACACCTCGTACCACTCTTTATCGCTCAGCGTGTCGAGACACATGGGGAGCAGGATCTGCTCTTCCTTGTCGATCATGTCTGCAACTGATTTGGACGCCGGCTGCAGCACGAGGTTGATGATTCCCCGCGCCTCACCCGCGGCCATCTGCTGTGCACTGCGCAGCGTTTTCTGTGCTGCTTGGAGCAGCGAGCGTACCTCGTCGTGCTTGCCCCACATCACCTTGGGCGGGCCCGTAATGTCGTGCTTTTCGAGGAAGGGGAAGAGTAGGTGTTCTTTGCGGAGATAGTGTTTCTCCACGTCCATCAAGTTGTTGAAGCGCACCTGGAGATCGCTCAGCTGGGGCGTCACGTCTACATCAGGAGTTAGGCCGCCCACTTCAAGGTAAAGCTTGTTGAGTGCGTCGACTTCGAACTGCAGTGCTTCGTTCTCCTTCCCGAACGTGTGGGCCGGATGTCCGGCAGGCGGCTTCTTGGCAGCGCTGCCATCGATTGCACCCTGTAGCGCGGCGGTGTGGAGGTCGCACAGGCGCATGACTTCCTCGTGCGGTAGTCCCTCGTCGATCAGTTGCTGCTCGACCTCGACGACCTCGTTGTAGGGAACCTGTCCCAACAGCCTGACCAATTGGGAGCGCACCTGCTCCGGTGCTTCTCCCTTGTGCAACTGCAGGATCATGTGCTTCAAGAGATCCTTGCGTCGCTCTGCGTTTCCTATGAGTTCACTCATCCTTGCCCTTCACCTTGTGTGAAAGCATCCGCCTCATCCTTCAGGACATCGGCCACGGTGGTGGTTCGGAAGAACTGGTCGATCTTCCGACTCACCTCACGCCAACGATCGTGCGTGGCACACGGATCCGTGTCGCTGCACTCGGGGCGGCCGAGCAGACACCTACGCTCGCCGGCCATGCTGTCAAACTGTGAGACCACCTGCCCCAGAGTGAGTTGCTCGGGAGGGATTGCCAGCACGAAGCCACCGTGCTTACCGCGTGAGGATATGAGGATCCCTGTCCGAGCCAGCTCGTGGAGGATCTTCCCCATGTAGTTGCGGGGAACTTGCGCCGCCTCCGATAACTCATTGGCGTGCATGGGTTTATCACCAGCTGCGCGGGCCAGATGGACGATGGCGCGGAGTGCGTATTCGGCTGTGCCAGATAGAATCTGCTGGGTCTCCTCGGTTGCCCCTTGCACAAAATGGGGCGGTGAATATATTGCGGACAAATTCATGATAATATCGTCTTTAATTGGTGGCAAGAGACAATGGAACACAATGGAGTGATAGGCAGGTTTGGCCGGCCCGGCCGCCGCTGGCGAGGTGGCTTCTTGACGCTGTTGGTCGGCCTGTTCGTCACAGCGTGCGCGGGTGACTCGGCTGAGTCTCGCACAGCTGAGTCGGAGCCAGCCGCTCAGGCTGCAGCGCCCGCGGCGCAACCGGTGATGACCCTCAGTGCTGACGAAGCTGCAGCCCTGGCAACGGAGGGGGAAGGCCTGTTCCAGTCGAAAGGGTGCGTGGCCTGTCATACGATCGGCGGAGGCCGGCTCACCGGTCCCGACCTCGCAGGCGTCACCGAGCGGCGCGAAGCCAACTGGATCTTCGCGATGATTCAGAATCCCGACTCGATGGTGAAGAACGACGCCACGGCGCGGCAGCTGTTCGCAGAGTACATGACCCCCATGCTGCCGATGCCTGTCACGGAAAGAGAAGTGAGGGCGCTGTACGAGTACCTGCGCGCTCAGAACCAATAGCAGGCGTACTCAAGCCTCCGTGGGGGGCTGCCGAACTGAACCATCAACGTAGGGGTTAGAACAGATGCGATCCAACCGAACCTCCTGGGTCATCACGCTAGTGGCCGGTGCGATGGTATTGACTGTGGCCGGACTCCAGTCGTGCGGGGGCGCCGCAGGCGGAGCCGATATCGGCGCTATTGCACGACAGCGAGATCTCACAGAAGCCGACATCGTTGCCGCACTGAAGACCTATCAACCGACGGGACGAATGGACGAGTACATGATGTTCTCGTCGGGCGGCCATTCGGGACAGGTGTTGGTGATTGGCATTCCATCCATGCGCCTCCTGAAGGTGATCGCTGCGTTCACTCCGGAGCCGTGGCAGGGGTTCGGCTACGGTTCTGAAGAGCACGTAGCGTTGATGGAAGAAGCTCAAATGGCAGGGCATGAGATCAAATGGGGCGACACACACCATCCGGCACTGTCTGAAACCGACGGGGACTACGACGGTCAGTTCTTGTTCATCAACGATAAAGCCAACCCGCGCATAGCGGTGATTGACCTCCGTGACTTCGAGACCAAGCAGATCGTCACCAATGAGAACATGGGCACCAATCACGGCGGCGCGTTTGTCACTCCAGACACCGAGTACGTGATCGAAGGTGCTCAGTATTCGATTCCCCTGTGGACGGATTATGCCGATCCCGATCGATATCAGGAAGACTACCGTGGCCTGGTGACGATGTGGAAGTTCGACCGCGATGCTGGCCGCATCGACGAGAGTCAGTCGTTCTCAATCGAGCTACCACCGTACTGGCACGATCTATCGGACGCCGGCAAGGGACCTTCGGCCGGATGGGCATTCCTCAACTCGTTCAATTCCGAGATGGCAACGGGCGGCGTCGAAGACGGGAACCCGCCGTTCGAGGCAGGCGCATCCCAAAACGACATGGACTACCTCCATATCATCAACTGGGAACGCGCAGCTGAAATCGCAGCCTCAGGGAGGACCCGTGTGGCGCGCGGCCAGCGAGTAATTCCGCTGCAGACGGCCATCGACGAGGGAATCCTCTACTTCGCACCGGAGCCTAAGAGCCCGCACGGGTCGGATGTGACACCTGACGGTCGCTTCATCGTGGTGTCGGGCAAGCTGGACCCGCACGTCACCGTGTACTCGTTCGAGAAGATTCAGCAGGCTATTGCCGATGAGAACTTCTCGGGTGAGGATCCGTTTGGTGTGCCGATCCTGGACTTCAACTCGATCGTCGACGGGCAGCTCGAGGTTGGTCTCGGTCCGCTGCACACCCAGTACGACGACCAGGGGAACGCTTACACCAGTATCTTCCTGGACACCAGGGTCACCAAATGGAGCCTGGATCCCCTGCAGGTTTTGGATCAGATCGACGTGCACTACAACGTCGGTCACCTGGCCGCTGCAGAGGGTGACACGAGATCTCCTGACGGGAAGTACCTAGTGGCGATGAACAAGTGGTCACTCGACCGCTTCAACGATGTGGGTCCCTTGTTGCCGCAGAACTTCCAGCTCATCGATATCTCGGGCGACGAGATGCAATTGCTGTACGATATGCCAATTGGTGTCGGCGAGCCGCACTACGCGCAGATTATTAAAGCCGACAAGCTGCAGCCGTTCCGAGTCTATCCGGAAGTCGGGTATGCGCCGGGTACCATGTCATCCGCAGCCGATGCGGTGCAAGCTGGGCAGGAGAGAGTTCAGCGGCGCGGTAGGAACGTTACCGTCCACATGACTGCGATCCGCAGCCACTTCACCCCTGAGTACATCAAAGTGCGCGAGGGCGATGAGGTGACGATCCACATCACCAACATCGAGCAAGCTCACGATGCGACTCACGGGTTCGGAATCGCGAAACACAACGTGAATCTGAGTCTTGAGCCAGGCGAGTCGCAGACAGTGTCGTTCACGGCGGATGAAGCGGGCGTATTCCCCTACTACTGCACGGAATTCTGCTCAGCTCTGCATCTGGAGATGGCCGGCTACCTACTGGTAGAACCGCGCTAACAAATGATGCTTCCCCCCGCCCTCACGGGCGGGGGGTCGCCAGGAACCGACATGGAAAAACTCACAGCGTTCTTTCAAGGAAGTCTCTCGAGCACAGGGCGCATCCTGATCGTAGCTGCGTCTATCGCATTGTTGCCGAGCATCTTCCTGCCGACTTGGACAATCACGCTGCACGCGCCGCAGTACCCAGATGGTCTTGAGATGCAGATCTACCCCAACACGGTGAGCGGCGACGTCGATGAAGTGAACATCCTGAATCACTACATCGGTATGCATGAGATCAACGCCGACGAGTTCCCCGAGTTTCGCTTCTTGCCATTCTTCATCTTGCGGTTCCTCGGCTTCGCGTTGCTAACGGCGTTGGTTGGACGCATGGCGATTGCCGCGTTGGGATGGATGGACTTCGTTGTGTTCGGAGCGGTGATGCTGTACACATTGCAGCACTGGTTATACGAGTATGGGAATGACCTGTCGCCTGACGCGCCGCTCAACATAGCTCCGTTCACTCCGCATTTCATTGGCACTACGTCGGTCGGTCAATTCACCGTATCGAGCTGGCCTGCGCTGGGTGCAATGCTCATGAGTGTGGCAGGCTTGCTCGGTCCGGTCGTTGTGCTCTACGAGTGGCGGCGCCAGCGGGCCCAATTGGAGACATGATCACGAGCATGCACCTGATCGCAGCTCTTCAGGGCGGTCTGATCATGGTTGGGCAGGGTGGGGATTATCGGTCGATCGGAGAAGCGCTGGACGCCGCCCAGCCAGGCGACACAATCTTGGTCGACGCAGGTGTCTACTCGGAACATCTGGTCCTGACCAAACCCGTCGTCCTGCTGGGTAGAAACAACCCCGTGATTGATGGCAGCGGGACTGGGACAGTCATCGAGGTCCGGGCGCCCGTGACGATCAGAGGCTTCACCATCCGGGGATCCGGAGAGAGCCAATCCGAGGAACACTCCGGTATTCTCGCCGACGGATCCCACGGACTAGTTGTCGAACAGAACCGGTTGCATGATGTGCTCTTCGGGATCTACGTGAAGCAGAGCGCAGCGCCGGTGATCAGGGACAAC
>JBDHHP010000077.1:0-17885 GCA_039589275.1 Gemmatimonadota bacterium
CTCAAGGCCGGTGATCAGTTTCCCGTAGAGCGAGGTAGCGTGAAGTCCGGCGGATTCGTGTGTTCAGTGAGCGGCAAACGCCGCGGCAAGGGCTCGTCTCGCGAGCAATCGCCGTATGCGGAACTCTGCGCCGGCATCAAGGTGGTGATTGCCGAGAACATCGAGCGCATCTACCGCGAGAACTGCCAAAACCTTGGGATGCTCACCAGCACGGATTTCTCACTCATCGATCGAATTGCGAGCGGAGAGGAGATTCCGCTCAGCGAATTCACCAAGGGTGAGGGGGTCATAGCGAGAGACGTGATCGAGCACGGGGGCCTGTTCCAGTACAACGTTGCCCGACTCCAGGGCAAGGTACGGGTGCCCATGCCCGAGACCGAGCCGAGGCCGATGACGCTGGGCGAGAAGATCTTGGCGCAGCACTGGGTGAAGAGCCTCGCCGACGACGAGGTTGGGATCGCCTCGATTCGACCGGGGGACGAGGGATTCGTACGGACTGATATCCGCTTCAGCCACGAGTATGTGACGCCAATGTCGGCCATCTTCTGGGAGCACTATGTTGGTGCAGCCGAGCAAGTTGTCGATCCGCAGTCGGTGTTGTTCTTCCGCGATCACCTGACGTTTCTCGAAACGGCGATGACCGATGAGCGGAAGGCGCAAGGGCTGCTCGACGTCGCCCTGCAACTCAAAGACAAACAGGAGCGATTTGCGGCCCACCAGGGTGTGAAGCTCTACGGTGAGCTGCCCAGCTCAGATGGCACGGTGCGCGGTTCTGAAGCGATCTGTCACGCAAAAGTCCTCGAGCAACATGCTCTACCAGGGGACCTGATCATAGGCAGTGATTCGCACACGCCACATGCAGGCGCGGTAGGCAGCGTCGCGTTCGGCGTCGGCACGACCGCGATCTTCAACTCCTGGCTGACCAAGGACGTGCGGGTCAAAGTGCCGCCTTCCGTGCTGATTCGTGTTTCCGGCAAGAAAGCGGAGAATGTCGCAGCCAAGGATTTCATGTTGCAGATCCTGCGGCACCCCTACGTGAAGAGCGGCAGCGCGATCGGCAAGATGGTCGAGTACGCCGGTGATGCGGTCGAGGCGCTGTCGGTGGATGAGCGGGCCACGATGACCAACATGGCGGCTGAGGTTGGAGCGTTCACGGGTATCGTCAGACCAGACGCGAAGACCGTCGAGCACCTGGTCAACGAGCGGGGGATGAATACTCCCGATGCGCAGGCTCTGATCGATGGACTCCAATCCGACTCCGGGGCCGAGTATGAGACCGTGCTGGAGTTCAAGGCCGATGAGCTGACGCCACTGGTCGCCCTGCCGGGAGACCCGGGCAACGCAGTGTTGATCAGAGATCTGGATGCACACGTCGGCATCGACATCGCCTACGGCGGCTCCTGTACTGGGGGAAAGAAAGCCGACATGGATATGTATGCCCGCGTCTTCCAGGAGTCCTTGGAGCGCGGTGAACGTGTCCACCCAGATGTGCAATGCTTCATTCAGTTCGGCTCCCAGGAGGTAAAGCAGTACTGCGAGGAGCAGGGCTATGTCGATCTGTTCCGTGAGGTCGGGGCAACCGTCATCGAGCCATCATGTGGCGCCTGCATCAACGCCGGACCAGGCGTGTCCTACGAACCGGAGACTGTGACCATCAGCGCCATCAATCGGAACTTCCCCGGTCGCTCTGGTCCTGGCCAGCTGTACCTGGCGAGCCCCTTCACAACGGCCGCCAGCGCCGTAGCAGGGTGCATCACATCCTGGAAGCACGCAAAAACGACATAGCATTCTTACGCGAGTCGCCGCATGCTGGCTCTACTGGCGCGTTATTGAAGGTGGGCTCGCAAGAACTCGCGGAATCGCTCCAGGTACATGCGGCCGCCCATCGCGTAGGTGTCGTTGTGGCCCGCGCCCTCTATTTCAATCAGATCTTCGGCGCGACCCGCCTGGGCAACATCGCGTGCCATCTCGACCGGTGCGATCCAGTCCTGGGCTCCGTGAAACACCAGAAGTGGGGCGGAAAGGCGTTCGGCACGACCCAAGTTGTCCAACGACAGCCGCACTAGTGATTGGGGAAAGAACGAATAGTGCTCACTCGCCATGTCACGCCCGCTCGTGAACGGTGAGTCAAGCATCACCGCCTTCACTGGACGTTCAGTTGCCAAGTAGAGCGCCACCGCACTGCCAATCGAGCGTCCGTATACGGCGATCCTAGTGGAATCGATATCGCTTTGTCCCACCAAGAACTCCCAGGCCGCCTCGGCATCGAGGTATACCCCCGCTTCGGACGGAGTCCCACCGCTGGCCCCGTAGCCTCTGTAGTCCAGCGCCAACACAGCGGTACCGGGCGGTCGAAACTCGCGTAACACAGGCGCAATTCCCTCGATCGATTCCATGTTACCGTAGAACCAGATGAGGCCCGAAGCGGTTGAACCTTCGGCCGGAGTCGGATTGGGCGGTAGATACCAGCCGCGCAGCAGGACGCCGTCGCTGGTGACCACTTCGACCACTTGCCCGTCGTCGATGCCCAGGCTTGACGGGTAGGGCAGGGCGCCAGGTGTACCTGGAAACGCCATGCGGTCTTGGAACTTCCAGGCGAAGCCCGCGACGGCTATGTAAGCGATCACGGCCAGGATGACCACGCCGATCAGGATCTTGAGGCCGGTGCCCAGCATAACACCAAGGTAACTACGACCGGCACTCTCGGGACGCAGCCCGGACCCAGATTCGAACCTCCGGGGCGTTGGGACGAGATCGTCGACTGCTTTGGTCGACCAGTTGTTGCAGGTGCACGGCGTCTTGTCTTGCGAGATCACATATCGAGCGAACGCCCAAGTCGATCAGAGTCTGTGCGTGCTCGGTTCCGATTCCCCGTAACAGTGCGAGACGGGCCCCCTGGACAGCGAACACTGCTGTTTCCGCATCGAAACCGGGGGTTTGTGCAAGGTCACGAGGCGCTATCGCGGTGAGATCAAACGGCGTGTCGATTCCGGCCGATCGCAGTTGTTCTAGTCGAGTATCGGTCATGCCGGGCAGATCCCCAAGCCGCGGCGCCGTGGAACTGATCGTCCAGCGCTCCATACCGGCCAGAGTGAGGGCCGCGAACGACACTGCAGCCGCTGCAGCCGCGCCCCTTGTCGCAGCTGACAGCCGCGACTCGTCTCGTCTGTTTGCGCTGCCCGTACTGCTCCGTCGCCCTGCCGTTGCTGTCCCAATCGGCACGGCCAGGCCGACCGCGCAGAGCGCTCCATACATCGCCCATGCCTCCAGTGCGAACACCGGAAAGCCGAGGAAGCCGAAGGGCGGCATCTCGAACAGCTTCATCTCCTCGAGCCACGGGACCGTGTAGATCCACTTGCCGCGCGCCCAATAGTTGTAGGTCTCCCAGACGAGGCCGATTCCGAGCCCACCCAGCATTATCCGACCGATTCGACCCCAGTATCCCCGCGACAGATCGCCGATCAAGGAAAGAGCCGGCGTCCGCTGGAACACGAGTGGATCAACCACGAGTACGACCGCACCCCAAATGAGAGGGAAGAACAGCTGGGGGTATCCCAGTGCCAGTGCTCCGGATCCCATTCCCAAGGCTACGGCACCCCAGAGGTCTCGTCGGTCAACACGTATCTGCGGTCCACGGCCCCGTTTGAAAACGCCCGCCGCATCCAGCGCGCGTTCCGCCAAGAGCACAGCGGGAACTACCGTGGCAAACGAGAGTATGATGCCGACCCAGCGTTCCCAGCCGGAGTGAGGCAGCAACACGTAGTACCAGTTCTCGAGGCGGAAGTTGGCTGCTTCGAACACCAACCAGACGATCGGTGACCACGCGAAGGCACCGATAGCGCCGCGTTGCCACAGCGCAGATGGTCTGCCGTCGAGGCGGGTAGCAGCGGCGTCCAGCAAAGCGAGCGTGGGGTACCAGGCGAACACATAGAACCAGGTCGGCACTGGATCGATGTCGAGAAACAGGAGCACCCAGGCTGCCGCGAGGGCCACGGCAGGAGCGGCGAGTCGCATGGCCTCAACGTGGCTGGACTCCGCTGTGAGCGCCAGCCCGCCTCGCTTGATTGCTGGTCACCATCTACCTTGAGTGCGGACTCATGCTTGAATCAGCAATTGCCTGTCGGGGGCTCGTCAAACGTTACGGTTCGGTCCTCGCAGTTGCGGGTCTCGATCTCGAGGTCAACCGCGGCGAATGCTTCGGTATGCTCGGACCCAACGGTGCCGGCAAGACCACCACCATAGAGATGATTCAGGGCTTGCTCGCTCCTGACGAGGGAGATGTCAGGGTGCTCGGGCTCGGCTGGCGATCGCATGAGTTAGAGCTGCGCCAGCGAATGGGTACTCAGCTGCAGGAAACGAAGCTTGCCGACCGCCTGACCGTACGAGAGACAGTGACCTTGTTCCGGAGCTTCTACCACAGGGGGATATCGGTCGAGGAGGTTCTGGAAAAGGTCCAGTTGCAGGAGAAGCGCGACTCCTGGGTAGTGAAGCTCTCGGGTGGACAGCGTCAACGGCTAGCAGTTGCTTGTGCGCTGGTCTGTACGCCTGAGATCCTGTTCCTGGACGAGCCGACTACTGGGCTTGATCCACAGTCGAGGCGACAACTGTGGTATATCGTGTCGACCTTTCGGAGCGACGGTGGGACCGTACTCCTCACCACCCACTACATGGAAGAGGCAGAACAACTATGCGATCGAGTAGCCGTAATTGACCACGGGCGAATAATTGCGCTTGGATCTCCGCAGCAACTCATCGCATCACTGGAGGCTGAGGACGTTATTGAGTTCGCTTTGGAAGACGATGGCTCCGTCGACTTCTCTACGCTGGAGGCTCTGCCAGGAGTCTGTCACGTGCATGCTGGAACGGGCAGAATCAGGCTCACAGTACAGCGGGCGCATCAGGCAGTACCGGCTCTTATGGATATGCTGGCCGCGAGCGGACTGCGTTTGAGTGAGCTTATCACTCATCATGCCACGCTAGAGGATGTGTTCTTGTCCCTAACCGGAAGACACTTGCGCGATGAGTAGGCGTATGGGCGGTCCGCTGGTACAACTCACCCTCTGGCGCGTGCGTGATTTCCTGCGCGAACCCGAAGCATTGTTTTGGGTCTTTGCATTCCCGATCGTGTTGGCGTTTGCACTTGGTTTGGCCTTCAAGTCCAGAGGGCCTAGTACAGTCCTCGTGGCAGTGGAAGATGGTCCGGGCGCGGCGGAACTGCATCAAGCTCTGGACTCCACGACGGGAATCCAGGCGCTGCTGCTCGACCCGAGCGAGGCGCACAACCGGCTCAGGACTGGAAAGGTCGCCTTGGTGGTGGTCGCGGGAGAGCCGCTCGTGGTTCGCTATGACTCGACTCGAAGTGAAAGCAATCTAGCGCGGCTGGTCGTGGGCGACGCCGTCCAAAGAGCTTCAGGTCGCCGGGACGTGCGGGAACTACGGGATCAGGGGGTGACGGAGCCCGGCAGCAGGTACATCGACTTCCTGATCCCGGGGCTGATCGGGATGAACATCATGGGCACGGGACTGTGGGGTGTGGGGTACGGCATCGTGCTCCAGAGGAACCGCAAGCTCATCAAACGCTTGCTGGCATCGCCGATGCGCAAGAGCCAGTACATGCTCTCGCACGTGCTTGCCAGACTGGTCTTCTTGGTGTTCGAGGTGGGTGCCGTGTTGGCGTTCGGTCGCTGGGTTTTCGGGGTCCCTATACGCGGGTCGCTGCTGTCGATTGCTGTGATCGTGTTCCTGGGTGCCATGACCTTTTCGGGCATGGGTCTCTTGGTAGCCAGCCGCGCACGCACTGTGGAAGGTGTCTCCGGCATCATGAACCTGGTCATGGTACCAATGTGGATCTTCTCGGGGATCTTCTTTGCATACTCCAATTTTCCAGAGTTCCTTCATCCGCTGATACTTGCGATGCCATTGACTGCGTTGAATGATGCGCTCAGAGCCGTGATGCTGGACGGGACATCGTTGTTCGCCGTGACAGGACTGCTGGCGATCGTAGCAGCTTGGGGTATGGGGTGCTTTGGGGTAGCATTGAAGGTGTTTCGATGGGAATGACAGCAGACTCGCTCTAGAACGGATGTGTGAGATATGGCGTCAAAGCTGAGCGTCAAGGCCCAACAGAAGATGGAGTCCCTGACAGAGGCTCGTCGCAAATGGGACCGCGTCCACTCCCTGATTGAGCAAGCCGCGGCCCAGAAGTCAGGGCACGACATGTACCTGCAGCAGATCCGTCGCACGGCGCAAGATGTCAGTCGAGTATTCTTGGACAATGGCTTGGGGCCACTTGCCGATGGAGCCAACGAGATGGTTCTGCTGAGTCGCCGGGGTGGGACCTTGCATTCCAAGCTAGGTGCCATGCGTGAGCAGGTCGGGGTGGTTCGAGGAGGAATCGAGCGAGCCGAGAGAGCGGTTGAAGCCGAAGAGAAAGGCCCGGTGGCCGGCTAGCGGCCCAGGAGGTCCGCCACTGCCCGAGTCACGTGCTCGCCGTGGGTGAGAGGCAACGCATGGCCTGCCCCGTCGACGACTCGCAGTTCCGCGTCCGGTAATCCGTCAGCCAGCTCGCGCCCCGACTCGACATCGAACAGGCTATCCTTGGTTCCGTGCAGGACGATCGCGGGTATCCGTATCTCGCTCAGTCTCTCTCTAACGTCGAATCCCTGCATAGCCAGCCGGTAAGAGCGCATGGCGCGCCAGTCGGTGTTGCGCCATCCGGCGAGATCCAATGACAGGTCCGACTCGATCCGCTCGGTGCGGAAGTCGACTTCTCCTGTATCAAGGCTGCCGCCGCACATTATCCACTTGATGGCGCGAGTGACCCACGGATGGTTCCACAACGGCAAGACCGGGCCTCCAGGGAACCGGATTCCGAGCTCGCCCAATCCCAACCTCAGACTGAGCTTCTCGTACATGGGACCGGCCGTGGTGGAGATGAGCACGAGGCCGCCTGCGGGCGGCTCGGACCCGGCTGTGTCTTGACCGAGCCATCGCAGCCCCAACATCCCACCGAAGCTGTGAGCTACGATGATCCGACGCGGTGCCTGCCATTCGCCGCTCTGATCGAGAAAGTCACCTAGCAACCGGGCGTAGAAGTCCATTCGGTCCTCGAGGAGTTCGGCCGTGGACCCGTCCACTCCCAGACACAGGCGATTGAACTCGGGCGAGATGGTGGTCAGGCCGAGGTCGGGGAAGACGGTTGCGTTGAGCGTCATTCCCGGAAGCAGAAGTGCCACTCGGTCTGGGGCCATTCAGGATCGTACCTGCTCAAGCGCTAGTACGGAACATCTGAAACCTAATCCGGGTCAATTCCGTATCGTAACTTAACGCTGTTAGGTTAACGTTGTTAACACGACAGAATCTCTCAGGCTAAGTGATTGACAGGTAATGACTTGTGTCAGTAGTCGAAACCGAACAGCACCGTAGCGAACCGGCCCAAGTCGAGGCCGCAATCTTGGACGCGGCCCGCGATATCCTCGCCACCCGAGGGATCGAGGCGCTGTCGATGCGGCAGGTCGCGGAGCAGGTCGGTGTCAGCGCTACCGCCATATACCACTATTTCGATGGCAAGCAGGACCTGGTCAATCGAGTGGTTCTTAGCGCTTTCGAACGCTTCGGAACCTATCTGCAGACCGCGATGTCGGACCATCAGGACGGCACGGTCGAGTGTATCGGCGCGTTAGGCGAGGCCTACATCAGGTTCGCTTTGGAGAATCAGGCGTACTTCCGAGTGATGTTCAGTATCGCGCCAGAAGACCGAGCGGGCTTGGAAGAGCTGCCGGATGCCGGTGGATACCATCTGTTGCGGACGGCCGTCGCCAATGCGATGCGAGCCGGCACGGTCCGTCAACTAGAGGTCTGCGCGGCGTGTGACAGTGGGTCATGTCACGCCGGACATCCCGACATCATATCGATGTACCTGTGGAGCACCGTACACGGTCTCGTGACTCTCGCCTTGAGTGGAGCCGCGGACCACTGCAACGTCGAGGGCATGCCCTCGGTTCTAGACCTATACCGCGCCTTTCACCCGCTGTTTGAAGGCGGCGTGGGCGCAAATCCGGTTGAGGATAAGGCAACAAAGGAGATTGGGAGTAACAAGTGAGCAAGGATATGAAGACAATGTGTGGTGCGATCGCGCTGGCGCTGGTTGTCACGAGCTTCATTTCGAGTGACAGGCTGGCTGCGCAGGCAGAAGGGGATGAGAAGGTATTCTCTCTTGCACGAGCCTTGAACGTCGCACTGGCCAACAGCGAGACACTGCTCGCTGTCGAGCAAGATCTGGACATAGCGAAGCAGCAGGTACGGGAGGCGTGGGCCAGTGTGTTGCCGGATGTGCGGGTGTCGGCGTCCTACACACGGAACATCTTACAGCAGCAGTTCTTCTTGCCCGCGTTCTTCTTCGATCCCAATGCCGCGCCGGGCGAGGTCCGAGCGGTTAAGGTGGGACAGGACAACACGTGGAACGCCACACTCAACGCATCGCAACCACTGTTTGAGTACACCGCGTTTATCGGGCTGGGAGCGGCGGACCGCTACCGAGATCTGCAGGTGGAGCGAGTCCGGGGGACAGCTCAACAGGTGGTGACTATCGTGAGGTTGGCCTATTTCGACGTGTTGCTGGGTCAGGAGAACGTGAGTCTGACCGAGCAGAGCATTGAACGGGTTGAGCAAACCCTCGAGGAAACGCGGGCGTTGAACCGAGCCGGGTTCGCCAGCAACTACGACGTTCTCTTGCTCGAAGTGCAGCTGTCGAACCTCAACACGACACTGAGCCGCGCTCGTTACGCGCTAACCGCCGGCAAGAGAATGCTGTTGGTCGAAATGGGACTCGATCCAGATGTCCAGATCGAGGTCGCAGGACGACTAAACGAGATGGACCTGGTCAATCCCGACCGGAATGACCCGGCAAACGCTGAGTTGTTGGCCGTGTCCGGCATGTCCGTACCGCAGGCGGGCGATGCCGGTCGCATGGTTCAGGTTGCGTTGCAGCGGCGAACCGACCTACGGCAGATCCGGGCCAACATAGTGTTGGAGGAAGCGCGTCTCGAAGTCCAGAGGGCCGAGTACTTCCCCAAGTTGAGCCTGTTCTCCAATTACAATGTTACGGCGCAGCAGGACGGCGGTCCGGTCTTCTTTGGCAATAATCCCAACCAACGCACGAAGCTGGCGATGGCCGGGTTGCAGGTGGATATCCCGATCTTCACAGGGTTCTCACGTGACGCCCGAGTCAGACAGTCCAGGGCGGCAGTGCGGCAGGGTGAGATCCGGTTGGAGCGCGCCGAGCGTGAGACCTTGAACCAGCTTCGCACGCTCATGGACAGCGTTGAGGAGGCTCGGCAGCGCGCAGAGAGCCAGCAGCAAGCCGTCGGCCAGGCGCAGCGGGGATTCGAAATAGCGTCGGCGGAGTACAACGCCGGTATCGGGTCGCGGCTCCAGACCACCGAGGCTGAGCTGGTGCTACGTCAATCACAGTTCAACTACGCGCAGGCGGTCTACGACTACCTGGCCGCGCGCGCCAACTTGGAGGCCGCACTCGGAACGGTTCCCGATGAGGCTGGTAGCTTCGCGGTGAGTGGTGGATGAGGTGCAAAGACTCGAATCCGGTATGAGATACCAGGGCCAAACGGGCTCACACGGAGGTGCAATGAACTGGCTAGTTGTTGCGGCTGCCGCCAGTGTTGTCGCGGTCGGCTGTACCCAGGCAGAAGGTGAGGCAGGGAATGGAGATGAGGCGGGACAGGAGCAGCTGAATGTAAGAGTGGTGAATGTAGAGGTGCAGCCGGTTCAGCTGGGAGAGTTCACCGGTTTCATTCGAGTGACTGGTGAGGTCGAGGCGGTCAACGACGCCACCGTGTCCGCTGAAGAGAGCGGCCGAGTCAAGGAGCTTCTCGCAGATAGGGGGGCAAGTGTCGAGCAGGGACAAGCCCTGATAAAGCTGGAGGACGATATCCTCGCGGCCCAGACGGACGAGGCGCGCGCGGCGGCTCGGTTGGCCCAAGAGGAGTGGGAGCGCCAGCGCACGCTGTGGGAAGTAGACAGTGTCGGGACCGAGCTGATGTACCTGCAGCGCAAGTATCAGGCTGATATTGCCGCTGCGCGTCTGGATCAGTTCGAATCGAGGCTTGACCGCACAGTGGTACGGGCGCCCGTGGCGGGCGTGTTCGACGACTACTACCTGGAAGTTGGTGAGATGGCTGTCCCGGGAGCCCAGATCGCGCGTGTAGTGGGCATCGACCGGGTCAAGGTGACAGCTGGCGTCCCCGAGCGCTATGTGCGGTCGGTCGCGGCGGGCGATGCGGCTATCGTCACCTTTGACGTCTTCCCGGGTCGGGAGTTCAACGGCCGCGTGAGGTTCGTTGGAACCAGCGTGGACCGGTCAAATCGCACGTTCGAGATCGAGATCCTGCTGCGGAATCCGCAGCGAATCATGAAGCCGGCAATGGTGGCGAACGTCCAAGTCCAGCGTGAGCGGTTGGAGGACGTCATAACGGTCCCGCAAGCGGTAGTGCAGCGCTCGGCCGATGGTTACAAGGTCTTCGTGGTGGAGGATCGAGACGGTTTCTATGTGGCCAAAGCCAGATCGGTGGCGCTTGGGCCTGCCTCCGGAAACGTCGTGGTCATTGAGGAAGGGTTAGAAGTAGGAGACCTCGTCGTCACTCTTGGCCAACAGCTCATCGACGACGAGAGCCGAGTCCGGCTGGTGAACGAAGTACAAGATCGCACAGCGGTAGCACGGGAGAACTGAGATGGCTCGCAAGCAGAGTAAGGGGGTGTTCAAGGAGTTCGGACTCACCTCGTTGGCGGTGAACAATCCGATCAGCGTGTTGGTCTTGACGGTGATCATCGTCTTCTCGGGTCTGTCGGCATATCTGTCGGTTCCGCGCGAGTCGGCTCCAGAGATCACCGTCCCGTTCATCGTGGTTCAGACGATCTATCCCGGCGTGGCTCCCAACGATATCGAGACGCTCGTTACCCGTCCGATCGAAGATGAGCTGAACGGAATTGCGGACGTTAAGACGATCACGTCGCAGTCTGTCGAAGGTTATTCCGCCATCAGCGTCGAGTTCAATGCCGGCATCGACATGACCGAAGCCAAGCAGGAAATACGTGAGAAGGTGGACTTGGCCAGGCCGGAGCTACCGGAAGCGGCTGAAGAGCCCCAGATCATCGAGCTCAATTTCGCCGAGTTCCCGATCATGCAGGTCAACGTCTCCGGTGACTACGATCTCGTTCGCCTGCGGGACGCCGCTGAAGAACTGCAGGACCGGCTGGAGCAAATACCCATGGTCCTGGAGGTGGCACTTGCGGGCGGCTTAGAACGTGAGGTCCAGGTCGACGTTGATCTTGCCAAGCTCAAGTTCTACGGCTTGGCGTTTGAGGACGTCATCAGCGCGATACAAGCGGAGAATATCACCGTGCCGGGTGGCTCGATCGATGTGGGTGACATGAAGTACCTCGTACGGGTCCCCGGGGAGTTCGAGGAGACGGCGCCCATCGCGGATATCGTGATCGAGACTCGCGGCGGTCGGCCGATCTACGTCAGGGACGTGGCCTATGTCGATTTCGGGTTCAAGGAACGGGACAGCTACGCCCGACTAGACGGGATGCCTGTGGTCACCCTCAACGTGTCAAAGCGCAGCGGTGAGAACATCATCGCCACGGCAGAGGCGGTTCGCAGCGAGATTGAGGCGATGGACGCAGAGCTCCCGCCAGGTACTGTCGTCAAGATCACGGGAGATCAGTCTGAAGACATCAACAACATGGTCAGCAACCTGGAGAATAACATCATCTCCGGTCTGATCTTGGTGGTCGGGGTGTTGCTGTTTGCGCTCGGCGTGAGGACGGCGTCATTTGTGGGCACGGCGATTCCGCTGTCTATGCTCATGTCGTTCAGCATCATGCAGCTGGCCGGGATCACGTTGAACTTCGTCGTTCTGTTCAGTCTCATCCTGGCGCTCGGCATGCTAGTTGACAACGGAATTGTGGTTGTGGAGAACATCTACCGCTTCCGTGAACGAGGCTACGACAAGGTCGCTGCGGCAAAACTGGGTACGGGTGAAGTGGCGGTGCCCATAATTGCATCGACTGCCACCACCCTCGCCGCGTTCACCCCGATGGCGTTTTGGCCCGGCATCGTCGGTGAGTTTATGAAGTACCTGCCGCTGACGCTGATCATCACATTGAGTTCATCCCTCTTCGTGGCGTTGGTGATCAACCCGGTACTCTGCTCGTTGTTCCTGAATACCGAGGATGCGCCACCGACCGTTCTCCCGACAACCACGAAGCGGATACTCGTTGGTGCTGGTGTGCTGGCAGTGGTCATCGGTTTGATTGTGAACCCGCTCACTGTGTTCCTGTTGATCGTGACGGCTCTGCTGCTGCGGTTGATCTACAAGAAGCTGCTTCACCCCGCCGGACATTGGCTCATGACACGTGGCTTGCCCAGTGCGATCGGCTTGTATGGGAATCAGCTTCGTTGGGCGTTGCATCACCGTTTTACTACAATGGCGGGCGCCGGGGCTTCGCTGGTCCTGGTGATCGTCGCCTTCGGCTTTCTGAACCCTGGCATCGAGTTCTTCCCCGAAGACATCCCGCCGAGGGTTGCATTCGTGCAAATAGAGGCGCCACTCGGGACGCGGGTAGAGCAGACAGACGGGGTAGTCAAGAAGGTGGAGGAGGCTGCGTTTGAGGTGTTGGGGGACGTGGAGGTCAAGTCGCTCGTTGCAACCGTGGGTCAGAGCAGTAGCGGGTTCGAAGGCGGTCGAGGAACGCACCTAGCGACTGTATCGATCACGTTCATTGACTACCAGGATCGCTCGAAGGACGCGGCCGCTTCACTGGGGACACTGCGTCAACGGTTGGAGCGGGAGATAGCGGGTGCCGATGTAGCTGTCGAGTTGATGGAGGAAGGACCCCCCACGGGACTTCCAGTGAACATCGAGATCGCTGGCGCCGACCCCGACATGCTGAAGATGCTCGGTGCTCAGGTTGTGACAGAGTTGGAGCGGTCGCCCGTGTTTTACAAGCTGGATGGGTTGGAAAGCGACATGGAAGACGCCCGGCCTGAACTGGTCGTGGACGTTGATCGGGAGAAGGCAGCGCTATACGGGCTCAATACGAGGGATGTCGGTTTCACCGTGCGCAGTGCCATCAATGGCTCGGAGGCTTCGAAATACCGGGATGGTAAGGACGAGTACGACATCACAGTGAGGCTCGCGCGGGAATACCGTAGCAATCTCAGCTCGATTGGTGATCTGACGGTGGTGGCAGAAGGCGGTGTTCAGGTACCACTGTCGTCGATCGCGACATGGAGTGTTGAGGAAGGTTACGGCAGTGTGAATCGCAAGGACTTGGAGAAAGTAGTGACGGTGTCTTCAGACGTCCGCTCAGGGTTCAATGTCAATGCAGTTTTAGGCGAAGTACAAGGCGAACTCGCTGAGTTCCAGACGTCGCTGCCCGCGGGTTACTACATGAGTTACACGGGGCAGCAGCAAGAACAGCAGGAATCGCAGGCATTTCTGTTTGGGACGTTCATCACGGTTGTGTTCCTGATAGGATTCATTCTGGTGACGCAATTCGACTCCGTCACCAAGCCCGCCATCGTTCTCAGTTCGGTGGCTCTCTCAGTCATAGGAGTGCTAATCGGCCTCATGGTTTTCCGCATGCCCTTCGGGATCATCATGACGGGTGTGGGCGTCATTAGCCTAGCGGGAGTCGTGGTCAACAATGCCATCGTACTGATCGACTACATAGACACGCTGCGATACCGAGACGGGCTCGATCGACTCGAGGCCTTGATCAGAGGTGGCAAGACGAGGTTCCGTCCGGTGATCCTCACGGCCGTCACCACAGTTCTGGGCTTGGTACCGTTGGCTATCGGTCTCAACTTCGATTTCTTTGGGCTCTACACCAGTCTGAATCCGGATCCGTATTGGGGCGGCGAGAACGCGGCGTGGTGGGGACCGATGGCCATTGCGGTCATCTGTGGACTCAGCTTCGCCACATTCTTGACCTTGGTGCTGGTACCGGTGATGTACTCGTTGTTCGACGACCTGGACGAAGCGTTTGCCCGCTGGTTCACTCCGACGTCGATAGATGAGGATGATGAACGGATCGAGCGCGAGCTAGAGGAGGCCTTGACGGGGGAACACCCACTACCCGAGCCAGCTGGCGTATAGGTCTGGCCGTCGGTCGCGCCAAAACAGCTTGCGTGCGGGAGAGGCGGCACAGGTTGCGAGATCGATGTCGGTGATGACGAGATCTTCTGCCAGCCGCCTTCCTCGTGCGACCACCTTTCCCGCAGGATCGACCACGAAGGATTCGCCGGCAAAGGTCAACCGCTCCTCCTCTCCGACTCTATTGCACAGGGCTGCATAGTAGCCGTTCTGGAACGCTGCCGTCCTAACCTCCGCCTCGAACAGACCATCGGGCCATTCGTCAACCGCGCCCGCCTGAGGTATGACGACGAGCTCGGCACCCCCCACTCCGAGCGCGCGCATGTACTCCGGGTAGTGCCTGTCGTAGCATATCGCCACGCCGATTTTCCCGACGGAGGTGTCGTAGACGGGAGCACCGCGATCCCCCGGGTGATAGTACTCTCGTTCGTGAAAACAAGCGTAGTCGGTGATGTGAACCATGCGTGTGACGCCGAGCAGCGTGCCGTCGGAGTCAAACACGGGCGTGCTGTCGAAGCGATGGCCCCTAGCGTCACTCTCGTACATGTTGAAGACTGTCACAAGTGACAAGTGCTTGGCGTTGGCAGCGATCGCATCGGCAGTGGGACCGGGAATCGGTTCGGCGCGTCCTTCGGCCGTCGGGTCGTTTTCGTGCTGCGGGAAGAAGCGATCGATGGCCAATTCCGGGAAGGCGATCAGGTCTGCTCCGGCCTTCTTGGCTGCCTCCATGGCCGTCAGGGCCCTAGCTAGGTTGTCCTCACGGTCCGGATTGGCAGACTGCTGAGCCAGCGCTAAACGCATATCGAAATCCTCAATGGGAGTTCACCGCGCGAAACCGAATACAAGCCCTAGATCGCAACTAGAGTATCTCACTCACCAAATCTAGCAGTCGTGCCGTGGTGCGCTTGACGTCGTACCTCGCAGCCTTGATACGGTTTGCCTCTCCCATCTGCGAGCACAGATCCGGGTTATCGAGGCAGCGTGCGATCTTCATCGCGAGGTCGTTCTCGTCACGGGGTTGAGCCAGAAGGCCATTGACTCCGTCTTCTATCAACTCCGGTGTGGAGGTGGCCTTTGCGGCAACAACGGGTTTGCCGCTCGCCATGGCCTCGAGGAATGCTATGCCGAATCCCTCCTGGAGACTCGGCAAGCAGAAGACGTCACAACCAGCGAACTCAGCCATCAGGTCGCTGTGTGACAGTTGACCGGTGAATTGCACTACTTCGGACAATCCGAGAGCCGCCGCGGCACGCTGGAGTGCCCCGCGCTCCGGTCCGCCTCCGACAATCCGGACCTCGAGCGACCGGCCGGCATCCGTCAGTCTCCGGGCGGCTCCGATGAGGGTGCGAACGTCTTTCCTGGGATACATATGGGCGACGCAGAGCACGGTGGGTTGCGCGCTCGCGTCGAGACCTGCACTCACCCCCGCGAAATCACTTTGCCACTGCGCCACGTCGAATGCTGGCGGTACAACGCCAATGAGCGAACGATCAACTCCGTAGAGCTGGGCAATTCTCTGAGCGCTGTAGTCACTGGTGGTCAGCACCATATCTGCATGATTTGCGCTCCGCCGCTCTGCTCGCGCCTGCAACCTCAGCAAGTGAGCCACATAGCCGCGTTCGAAGGTCGCTTCGTCGGCCAGTACTCCGAGCACGTGGCATACGAACGGATGGATCTGCCCGGACAGAGTAAAACCGTCCATGTCCAATCCCATTACCAGGTCGCTCGCCGCGATTCTGGAAGGAGACAATCCGAGGTTGAAGCCGAATCGGCGGACTGTGAGTCCCAATACGCCCGGCTCTCGGCCCGGACACACCAACGCTACGGAATGGCCAGCAGCCTCTAGCCCGCGTCTCAGCGAGTTGGTGGCCACGTATGTACCGCTACCGAGGGACACGCTTTGAGGCGTTGACGTGACGATGGAGATTCTCACCCGGGAGTCAGTGGCTCTTGAAGGTCCCACTCAACCGGTCGAGCCAGCTCGAGCGCGTCCGCTCACTCTGCGAGAGAGCCGCGCTGAATTCTGCGGCCGAGCCGAATCTGTCTGCGGGATCCAAGGCGGCAGCTTTGAGAAGGGCGCTCGCGATGGGTTTTGGCACGTCCGGTCGCATCGAGGCTAGATCCGGTAGCTTTCCGGAAGCGTGGCGTGCAAGAACCGCCGTTGGCGTCTCGCCGGTAAACGGGAGGGAACCTGTCAGTGCGAAGAAAGCACACAGCGCCAGAGAGTATAGATCGGCTCTGCGGTCCACGTGATCACCCAGCATTTGTTCCGGCGCTGCGAACTCCGGTGTACCCGACTGGGATGTTGCTCCACCAAGCAAGTCCGGTCGCTGCAGGGCTATTGCCAGCCCGAAATCAGCGATACGGACTGTGCCGGAGGGGTGCATGAGGATGTTCTCGGGTTTTATGTCGCGATGCACGAATCCCAACGAGTGGGCGTGTTCGAGGGCTTCCAGGGATTCCTGCAGCAGTTTCAACATCCTTTCGACCGAGAACGGACCGTCTTCATCGACGGTTCGAGCCAGGTTCAAGCCGGGCACGTATTCCATGGTGTACCACAGCAGCCCGCTGCGCCCGCCAATGTCGTGGGTGTTCACGATGTAGTTGTGCACCACTCTTGCCGCGAGTTGGGCCTCTCTACGGAACCGCTCTACCACGGCTGGGTCCGCGGTGAGGAACGGGTGGAGCACCTTGAGCGCTACTTCACGCTCCAGCTCGAGGTCGCGCACCTTGTAGACCCGACCGAAGCCTCCGGATCCCAGCTCGTCGAGCAACTCGTAGTCGTCGCCGAGGGCTCGCCGTAGACGCTTCTCCCATGCTGAGGCGTCGTCGTACATACTGCTGCTCGGCGGAGCGATGGGGATTTGTATGTCCGCCTCGCCCATGTCTGCCACCATGTCGTCGATCATCTCGGCCGCTGAATGGTACCGCGCGGCAGGATCGGTGCGCAGTGCCCGCATGAGTATGCGCTCAACTGCCGCCGGAGTCGTCGCTCGCATCTCGCGCGGCGCGACGATGTGGTCGGGATCGGTTCTTGGCGCTCGTCCAGTCACGGCGAAGTAGAGAATCGCGGCAGCAGTGAAGACATCGCTGCTTGGATCCCCGCTTCCTCCGCCGCGGATCTCAGGTGCGATGAACGGTACGTCTGAATCGTCCCAGGGGTCTGCCACGTCCGCGCACGGGCTGGCGTAGCGCAGGTCGGTTACTATGGTGCGTCCCGTCGTCTCCAGCATGACTGTCGCGGGGATCAAGCGGCGGACCGCGATCTGGTTGGAGTGAACATATTCGAGCAGACTGGTGAGCGTGCGCGCCATCCTCAGAACATCTGGGATCGGGCGGGGGCCCCGGCTGACAGCCCCTTCGAGACTTTCTCCAACTATCCACTTCGCCACTCTGTACGCCCACTCACCGCGGTATCCGGCGGAATAGATGGTCCGCAAACCCTCATGATCCAATGAAGCCAGCAATTCGGTCTCTCGGAGAAACCAACCGCGGCTTGGTGTGTCCGGCTGCATGTGGACCCGCAAGACCACCTGTCGCTTCAGGACCGCGTCTCTCACTACCAGCAGCGCCCTCGTGGGTGATGCTGCAACCAGGCGCTGGATCTCGAACATGTCGCCGAACTGACGCTCGGCGCATTCGAATAGGCCAGCTGCGTCGATATCTGGAGAGATGAGTGCGCGTGACGATTCCATGGCGGTAGCAAGATAA